>JAQUVQ010000007.1:16306-80198 GCA_028693285.1 Smithellaceae bacterium | reverse complement strand
ACCGGACAGCCGACGAAAGGACGTCGCCGCCCAGCGTATCGACGCATTTGGTCCAGCGCTCTTTGAGCATCGGCCGTCCGCTTGTATCGACCAGGTCGGCGGGCTCGATGACCTGCTTTGCGCCGATTTTTTTCAGAAATTCGCTTTCATCCTGAAGGCTGTTGAGCGCCGTCACGCTGTAGCCGGCGTGAGAAAGGATGGAAACCGCAATGCTGCCCACACCGCCGCTTGCGCCCGTGACCAGAATTTCATCGGCCGGGTCCATTCCGAATTCCACCAGCCGCAGGATCGAAAGCGCCGCCGTGAATCCCGCCGTCCCGAAAATCATGCTTTCACGAAACGACAGGCTTGCCGGTTTCCTGACTACCCAGGACGAAGGAACCCGAATGTACTGGCCCAGGCCGCCGGAGGTGTTCATGCCTAGGTCGTAGCTCGTGACGATGACTTCGTCGCCGGCTTTGAAGTCGGGCGAAGCGCTTTCTTCGACGATGCCCGCCGCATCGATGCCGGGCGTGTGGGGATATTTTTTCGTCACGCCCCGGTTGCCCCCGGCGGAAAGCATGTCCTTATAATTCAGCGATGAAAACAGAACCTTGATCAGAACGTCTCCCGCCGGGAGCCCGTCGGTGGATAATTCTTCAATGGCCCTTGCAAACTGGTTTTCGGCTGTTTCTCTGACCATCAGCCCTTTGTACGTTTTGCTTCCCATAATGACCTCCTCGGAATGGATTAAAAAGGGGCGGCTGTTTTTCCAACCGCCCCTTATGGTTCTGGTCTGCCGACCCGTCTACTATTTTGACTTCGGCAAGTCGCTGATCACATACTCAACCGTTCCACCCGTCCAGCCACCCCGATAAATATTGCAGATGCGTGTCGGCTGGCATTTGGGATTGGGCGTTATTTTTGGACAGGGAATCCGGTCCTGAACCGCCACCACACAATCGGTGCATCCGGGAGGAAATATTCCGTTCTTATTGTTGTCTCCGTCAAAACCCACATTCGGGCCGATGGAGGTGACAGCGGCTCCCCCGTCCTGAACTTTCCATGCCTTGCCCGGCAGGTTGACGGTCAGCGCATAGTTCACTCCGTTGACCAGACTGATATCCACGGCCTCCGTGTCCGTATCCGTCGGATTGAGCGTGAACTCTCCCTGGGTAAATCCGGTAGGTTCGGGACATGACAATTTACCGCCCAGCAAAATCGATCCGGTCAGACATTTCAACGCGTTTTCACCGGTCCGCGTTACTTCCACAAAGCTTCTTTTCGGAACGATTCCCGTGCAATATCCGGCATTGGGGCCGCCTTCCTGTTGGGGGTTTTTGCACCACGTCGTGTTTTCGGCGATCCATTGATAGGAAATCATTTTATGGACATCCTTGCACGCGCCTCCCGATGCTCCCGTCACAAAGGCAATGGTGACGTCTTTGTCGGTTGCGTTGGTAATTTTGATGTTGGTGGGGCCTCCGGCGCCTTTCGGGGGCTTGGTGCAAATGTTGATGCAATCATCCCCCTGATGGCAGCCTTCGCAGTACTTGCACGTTGACGCATCCACTCCGCAATTCGGGTCTTTCCCGCCCCTGTGCTTGCAGCACCAGGTGTTTGCCGGATTGTTCCAGCATGGACCGCACCAGTCCGCATCCTCTTCGGTGCAATACGGAAACGACTGCGTCGCTTTCACGGGGGCGCCGGCCAAATACTGATCTTTTGTGATTTCCATAACTTTCGATTCCGGCAGCGTTACCAAATTTTTGGATAATTTATCTTTGAACTGGATGACGCCTCTTCCTTGTTGATCGATGCTGTCCGTAAAATAGACTTTTTTGGAAACCGGATCGACAACCTTATAGTAGTTGCCGCATCCGCAAACGACAAAAACGAAAACAAACGACAGAAAACATAACCCGATTTTTCTCATAAAAGCTTCCCCTTTCCGCATTGTCCATAGGGGACACCCTTAAGTATTTAAGTTAATCCCCTTAATTCTTTTTTATCTTTACGCTGCAATCGACCTGAAATCTGACCGCTGTTAGAAACTTAATTTCTTAAGGGTGTCCCCTTTACCCTCTTTATTGAGCAGTTCGGCCTGGTGATGCGAGGCGAGCGCGTCGATTACGGCGCCGATGTTGCCGTTGATGAAGCTGTCGAGGTCGTAGCGGGTGAGGTTGATCCGGTGGTCGGTGATCCGTCCCTGTGGAAAGTTGTAGGTGCGGATGCGCTCGGAGCGGTCGCCCGACCCGACCTGGTTTTTACGCACTTGGGCCTGCTCGGCGTTCTGCTTTTGCACCATGGCGTCCAGAAGACGGGATCTTAATACTTTCAAGGCCTTGGCTTTGTTCTTGAGCTGGGATTTTTCATCCTGACAGGTAACGACAAGGCCCGTCGGGATGTGCGTAATGCGGACGGCGGAATCCGTGGTGTTGACGCTCTGGCCGCCGTGGCCGGTGGAGCGGTAAACGTCGATGCGAAGTTCGTTTGGGTCGATGTTCACCTCCACTTCTTCCGCTTCCGGCATAATGGCGACGGTGACGGCGGAGGTGTGAATGCGCCCCTGCGCTTCCGTGACGGGCACCCGCTGAACGCGATGTGTGCCGCTTTCGTATTTCAGGCGGCTGTAGGCGCCCCTGCCTTCGATCTGGGCGATGATTTCCTTGAAGCCGCCCATGCCGCCCGCCGGCGATGAACTGACGATTTCCACCTTCCAGCCCTGGGATTCCGCGTAGCGCGCGTACATGCGGAACAAATCGCCGACAAACAGGCCGGCTTCGTCGCCGCCGGTGCCCGCCCGGATTTCAAGAAAGACGTTTTTGTCGTCGTTGGGGTCTTTGGGCAGAAGCAGGATTTTAATTTTTTCTTCCAGTTCGGCAAGTTCCTGCTGAAGCTGCGGAATTTCTTCTTTGGCCAGCGCCTTTACCTCTTCGTCGCTGTCCGCCAGCAGTCCCTGGTTTTCCGCAAGGTCTGTCCTGATTTTTTCATATCTGCGGATCGTTTCCACCAGTTCGGAGAGATCCGAGTGCTCTTTGGCGTATTTCTGATACAGTCCCTGCCTGGAAGCCATCTGGGCGTCGGAAAGCATCCCTTCGAGCTCCCGGTAGCGGAGTTCTATGTCATGAAGTTTGTTGAGTAAAATACCCATATACTTAATTTATATCGTTGTTTTTAATGCAGGTTGTGAAGGGAAGGCGCATTGATAGCCCTTCCCCATGTCTGTGAGGACGCAACTATAAATGCCGGGAAAGTTTTGATCTGTTGATCATGAGGGCAAAGTCCAAAAGTGTCCGCCTTTCGGCAGAAAGTTAAGCCTATGCTTTTTTTGTTGTTTTCTTTGCGGCCGGAGCTGTTTCGGCTTTCGGCGCATATTTCTTTTTGAATTTTTCCACGCGCCCCGCCGTGTCGAGAATTTTCTGCTTGCCGGTCATAAACGGATGGCAGTTGGAGCAGATTTCGATCTTGATGTCTTTTTTGGTCGAGCGCGTTTCAATGACATTGCCGCAAACACACGTGATGGTGGTTGGCTTGTAGTCCGGATGAATCCCTGCTTTCATTTTCCTTCTTCCTCCTGATCCTCTATCGGTTGTTTGGATAAAGGTCTCTGTAATTTTCAGCAGATGTGCTGCCTATACCATAAACTTTGAAAATTCAAGATAATTCTTACGAATTCATGGAATCCAGAAATTCCTGGTTGGTTTCCGTTTTCTTGATTTTTCCGATGATAAATTCCATCGCATCAACCGGATTCATTTCCTGCAGCAGACGCCGCAGAATCCAGACGCGGTTGAGATTGGCTTTGGGAATCAGCAGCTCTTCCTTGCGCGTGCCGGACCGGATGAGGTCGAAGGCGGGGAAGATACGGCGATCGGCGATGCGGCGGTCGAGGTGCAGTTCCATGTTGCCGGTGCCCTTGAACTCTTCGAAAATCACTTCGTCCATGCGGCTGCCCGTGTCGATGAGCGCCGTGGAGATAATGGTGAGCGAGCCGCCGTTTTCGATGTTGCGCGCCGCGCCGAAAAAGCGCTTCGGTTTGTGAAGGGCGTTGGAATCGACGCCGCCGGAAAGCACCTTGCCGGAAGGCGGAACGACCGTGTTGTAGGCGCGGGCCAGCCTTGTAATCGAGTCGAGCAGGATGACGACGTCCTTTTTGTGCTCCACGAGGCGCTTGGCTTTTTCAATCACCATTTCAGCCACCTGGACGTGGCGCGACGCAGGCTCGTCAAAGGTTGACGAGATGACTTCGCCTTTCACGCTGCGCTGCATGTCGGTGACCTCTTCGGGACGCTCGTCAATCAGCAAAACCATTAAAACGACTTCCTTATGATTGGCCGTGATGCTGTGGGCGATGTCCTGCAGCAGAACGGTTTTGCCGGCGCGCGGCGGCGAGACGATGAGCGCGCGCTGTCCCTTGCCGATCGGCGCGAACAAATCCAGCGTCCGGGTGGAAAAATTTTCCGGATCAAATTCCAGGTTGAGTTTTTCCTGGGGATAAAGAGGGGTCAGGTTGTCAAAGAGGATTTTATCGCGGGCCGACTCGGGGCTTTCAAAATTGACTTCATCAACTTTCAGAAGGGCGAAATATTTTTCACCTTCTTTGGGGGGACGGACTTCGCCGGAAATGGTGTCGCCGGTTCGCAAGTTAAAGCGGCGGATCTGTGACGGTGAAATGTAGATGTCGTCCGGGCTGGGCAGATAGTTGTAATCGACCGCGCGCAGGAAGCCGAAGCCGTCCGGAAGGATTTCCAAAACGCCGGAGCCGGAGATGACGCCGTTTTGTTCCGCCTGGGTTTGCAGAATGGCAAAAATCAGGTCCTGGCGGCGCATGCCGCTGGCTCCCGGGACTTCCAGCTCTTTGGCCAGATTGTTGAGCTCGCTGATGGGCAGCCTCTTGATGTCTTCGATGTTCATAAATTTTTCCTTATCAATGGAATGACAGGCTCGATATTGAGGGGTGGAAAAGTGTGGTCTGCATTAATTTTCCAGAAGCAAACGAGGAGACTCGCAATCTTAAAGCAGGTACGGATTTAATATCGGCTTGTTTATTTGAATACTTGAATCGCTCCAACAGGCAGGGCTCACAGAGCCTCTGACGAATTCGCCGCTACGCTATATGAAACATCGGCGCCTGTCAAGGGATTTTCTGAGACCCCCGCCTTCGCGGAATAAGCCTCCTGATCCTCCAAGTTTTTTCTTGATTCCTGAGCCGCTCTGAAATAAGTGATATTTATAAATTATTTTGACGAGAGGATCATGAAATCATGCAAGAGCATAATCCCGAAGAAGGGATGGAAAAGTCTGAAGTTGCCGGTCTTGGCGAAATTTGCCTGGAGGACCTGAATCCGGAGTTGAAAACGGCCTGCGCGCGCGCGGGCTGGCCGTCGCTGGTGCCGGTGCAGGCCAGGACCATCCCCTACCTGCTGGCCGGCCGGGATGTGATGATTCAGTCGCGAACCGGCAGCGGCAAGACAGGGGCCTACCTGCTGCCGATCATCCAGAAGATCAATCTTGCGAAAAATGTCGCCCAGGCGCTGGTTCTGGTGCCCACCCGCGAACTGGCCCTGCAGGTCTATCGGGATTCGCAGGTGCTGGCGGAGGGGACCGGGTTGAAGACGGCGGTGGTTTATGGCGGTGTCGGCTACGGCCCCCAGCTCGAAGCATTCCGGTCAGGCGCCCAACTCGTGGTCGGGACGCCGGGACGCATTCTCGATCATCTGCTCAAGAACACCCTGACGCTGGACCATCTGAGAATGCTGATTTTTGACGAAGCGGACCGAATGCTGTCGATGGGATTTTATCCGGACATGGTCAAAATCCGCAAATATATTCCGACGGGCAAAATCGCAAGCAGCATGTTTTCCGCCACTTTTCCGCCGCAGGTGATTCGCCTGGCCGGCCAGTTTTTGCGCGAACCCGAACTGCTGAGCTTAAGCGGCAACGAGGTTCATATCGCCGAAAGCGAGCACATCTATTACGTGGTGCCGGGCATGCGCAAGGAGCGCTCCTTGGTGAGGATCATCGAGATTGAAAATCCCGCCTCGGCGATCATTTTCTGCAATACCAAGGATACGGTGCACTACCTGTCCGTCGTGCTGAAGCGCTTCGGCTACGACGCCGATGAGCTCTCCTCCGACCTGGCCCAGACCGCGCGGGAAAAGGTGATGGCTCGCGTGCGGCGCGGGGCGCTGCGCTTTCTGGTCGCGACCGACGTGGCGGCGCGCGGCATCGACATTCCCGATCTGTCCCACGTTTTTCAGTATGAGCCGCCGGAAGATCCGGAAGCCTACATTCACCGGGCCGGACGCACCGGGCGGATGGGATCGAGCGGCGTGGTCATTTCCCTGGTCGCGGAAATGGAGAGATTCAAGATTCAGAGCATCGCCCGTTTTTACACGATTAACATGGAAGAGCGTTCACTCCCCGGCGACGAGGAGCTGGAAAGGGTTGTCTCCGAGAGGATCACCGCGCTTCTGGAGGCGCGCCTGCGCGGCCGCGACAATATCCAGATCGAGCGCATGCAGCGTTTTAAGCCGCTGGCGCGCAATCTGGCGCAATCCGAGGAAGAGCTGGCCATCATTACCATGCTGCTCGACGATTACTATCAGCAGTCCCTGCACGCGCCGCCGGTGCAGCCCGCGGCGGATGATGCTGAGGCGCCAGGCCCAACCGTCCAGAGGCCCAAACCCCAGCGTCCGAACAAAAGGCCCCGGCCCGGAAAGCGAAAAGAAATCAATCCATAGCCGCAATCGATTGACTTTTCCCAAAGAAGCAGCTCGGGACTGTCTCCGGCATTCAGGCAATGACAGGAATCTCCATCATTTCCCTGATTTTTTGATAAAAGGCATCCGGTTCGCCTGTGCCCAGCGCAATCGCTTCACCCGGGCAGACGGCGCTTTTGTCGCGGGTCAGTATATTGGCCGCCGAATGGAATGCCGTCAGGCGAATGCCGTGGTCTTTGAGAAATTGCACGGCGGGCAGCGACACGACCATCGTATGCACTTCGGCAATGATGCCGGAACGATGAATCAGTCTGGCGGCGGCAAGCCCCATGACCTTGTCATGCAGGATCAGGCCGGATTTTTCTGAATATTTTTCCAGAGCGTCCCATAAGGGGCGCAGACCGCCGCCCTTGGAAGAATGAATCAGTCTGTCGCCTTCCAGAAGCGCCAGTGAATAGCGGGTAAAATCAGGAGTCAGCATAGATATTTTTTAATGGGCTTCATGCCGAGCGAAATCAGCAAAGCCCACAACAGATTGCCCAAAAACAAGACCATGACCAATTTGGCGATAAACAGGGGTGAAAGACCGGCAAAATAATAGTCGGACAGAATCAGCCAGGGAAGCTGAACGGCGAACGCCAGCAGCACGGAAAGAATAATTTTTGAAGTCCTGCGAAAGAAAAAACCGGTTAAAAATCCCAGGAGAGCGTTGCCCGCGATCAGCCAGGGGTTGCCAAGCGCGACGGCCGAATAAAGAGACCCCGTGATGCCGGCGATCAGACCGCCTGCCGGACCGAAGCCGACGGCCGCCAGGAAAACCGCCGCCGGAAAGAAATGAATCTTCCAGCTTTGCGCAAACGTCACATTGATGAGGCTCAACAAGCAGGGCAAAAACACCAGCAGACCGAAAGCCGTGGCGGCTCTGCGAAAAGATGCAACACCGGTTGCGCTTATCGTGGGGTTTTGCATGATCGGTTCATCCCTTTTCAGTTTTAGCGATTCTATACTATTCACGGGTCTTTGAACAGAAAAAATTATCCACCGTTTTCAATTGACACGGCCCGGATTTTTCCCTATATTTTTCCGCAAATACCGGCGCATCGCCTTTGTTCGTATCAGCATCGTCCAATCAAACGGAGGCCGGCATGGCAGACGCAACTAAATTCAACCGGCGGGAAATCCTTCAAAAAGGGCTGTCGCTCGGTCTGATCGCGGGCGGGGCGGTTATTCTGGGCCGGCCGGCATTTCTGTCGGCGAAAGAAAAACCGGCCGTCATTCCCGATCTGGTCGCCGTCAAGAACGGCGAACCCGATGCCCTGTTCAAAAAAGCCATTGAACTCGCGGGCGGCATGAATCAGTTTGTCAAAAAAGGGCAGACGGTTGTCGTCAAGCCCAATATCGGTTTTCCGCGCGTGCCGGAAGTCGGTGCCACCACCAATCCGCTTCTGATTAAAACGATCATTGAATCCTGCTGGGCGGCGGGCGCCAGGCGCGTTTATGTCTTTGACAACGTGGTGACGCCCACCTCCGGCAATGCCCGCAACTGCTACAAGCTCAGCGGCATTGAAGAGGCGGCGAAATCCGCCCGCGGCATCATTGTGCCGGTGGATGATTTCAGCTACCGCACCGTCAAAATCCCCGGAGGCAAAACGCTCAAGACGGCGGATGTTCACAGCCTGATCCTGGATTGCGACGTGTTCATCAACGTGCCGGTGCTCAAGCATCACAGTTCCGCGCATCTGTCCATTGCCATGAAGAACCTGATGGGCATCGTCAAAAACCGCATGGAATATCATCTGACCGGCCTGGACCAGTGCATTGCGGATTTCTGCCTGTACCGCAGGCCCGATCTCAACGTGGTGGATGCCTATCGCGTGCTGATGAGCCGCGGGCCCGCGGGCCCGGGCAACCCGCGGGCCGCCGATGTTCAGATGAAAAAGACCCTGCTGATCTCGAAGGATATCGTGGCGGTGGACGCCGCCGCCGCCCGGATTTTCGGGAAGGATCCGGAAGACATCGGCTACATCAAAATCGCCCATGCGCAAAAAACCGGCAATATGAATTTGAAAGAGCTCAAAATTGTCACGTACACCATGTAGAGGACCGGCTTCTTGACCCTCGTCAAAATACGCAAAGTCATCTCCGGCATCATCTTTGTCTTGTTTGTCCTGCTGTTTCTCGGCCCGGAAAAATGGTCCGTCTTCCTGTCCGACGTCATTGCGCCTTTTCAGTTTGTCCCTTCTCTGGTGCAAACCGCGACGGCGCCGTCGGGGCTGTTTATGGCCGGCTTCATCTTCATCGTGCTGATGACGCTGATTTTCGGCAGGGTGTATTGTTCCTTCCTGTGTCCGCTGGGAACGCTTCAGGATTTGATCATCGCGGGCTCCCGAAGGCTGGGCCTTCTGCCCGGGCACGCTTTTGCCGGACCTCACAACGGCCTGCGCTATGCGCTGCTGGCGTCAACGGCCGCGGCGGCGGTCATCGGTTCCCTGTCGCTGGTCAGTCTGCTGGATCCCTATTCGCTTGCGGGAAGATTTTTTTCGCATTTTCTTCAGCCGCTCGTCGTCGGGGCATACAACCTGGGCATTGCGGCGTTAAAGCCTTTTGACGTTTACTGGTATCCGAAACAGACAGCCTTCGTTCCCCTGTCGGTTTTGGCGGCGACCGCCGCTTTTTTTCTGCTGATTTTGTATCTTGCCGCAACGCGCGGGCGGCTCTATTGCAATACGGTCTGTCCGGTAGGAACGTTTTTAGGACTGGTGGCGCGCTTCTCCGTTTTTCAATTGACGGTGAACCCGAAAGCCTGCTCCGAATGCGTCCGGTGTGAAAATGTGTGCAAGGCGGGGTGCATTGATTCGCACAACGCCTTTGTCGACATGAGCCGCTGCATCGGCTGCTTGAACTGCCTTGACGCCTGTTCCCAATCCGCCATCCGCTACCGGCGAAGACAACGTCAGCCCCATGCCGGCGCCTGGTCGCCTTCGCGGCGGGGTTTTGTCATGGGCGGCATCGCGGCCGCCGCCGCTCTTTTGGCGTTGAATACGAAACTGCGCGCCTGGATCGATATCCGCCGGGCCCAGGCCGAGCCGCCGGTTACGCCGCCCGGATCACGCGATATTGCACATTTCACCCGGGCGTGCACCGCCTGTTCTCTGTGCGTCAGCGTCTGCCCGACGCAGGTTCTGACGCCGGCTTTTATGGATTTCGGCGCATCCGGTTTGATGCAGCCGAAAATGAATTATGAAAAAAGCTTTTGTGATTATGAATGCAGCCTCTGCAGCCGGGTCTGCCCGACCGGCGCGCTCGCGTCGCTTTCTCTGGAGGAGAAAAAGCTCACGCAGATCGGCGAAGCCGAGCTTTTGGAAAATATTTGCGTTGTCTATGTCGATCATAATAATTGCGGCGCCTGCGGCGAAGTCTGCCCCACGCACGCGATTCGTTTCGCGGACAAGAAAAATATTCTCTATCCGGAAATCGACCGGCAATACTGCATCGGCTGCGGCGCGTGTCAACTGGCCTGCCCAACCGCGCCCCGCTCCATTGTCGTTCACGCAAATCCGGTTCATAAAAAGGCGGAGAAATATATCAGCCCCGAAACGACGGTCGGGCAAAAGAAGCCGGCCGATGATGAATTTCCTTTTTGAGCGGAAAAAATCAACGGCTGTAATCGATTGACTTTTAAGGAGCCGTGATTTAATAGCATATTCAATTCGGGAAGAAAACACGGGAGAATGAAAGAATTCATGAAGAAGAAGGATTTGCTGAAGAAGCCCGTCGAGCACATCGACATCAAGAAAATCAACGCGGCGGACATCATCCGGGCCATGAAGAAAATGTCCTTTTCCGCCCGCGACCTGGCCTCGGCGGCCGAACTTTACGACCGGATGCTCCGGGAGAAAAACTGCGCGGTCATTCTGACGCTGGCCGGCTCCACCAGCGCGGCCGGCTGCATGCAGGTGTATGTCGATCTGGTGAAAAACAACATGGTGGACGTGATCGTGGCGACCGGCGCGTCGATTGTGGACATGGATTTTTTTGAAGCCCTGGGCTTCCGTCACTATCAGGGAACGCCGTTCGTGGACGACAAGCTGCTGCGCAGCCTGTACATCGACCGCATTTATGACACGTTCATCAGCGAAGACGATTTGCAGCACTGCGACCAGACCATCAAAAAAATCGCCGATTCGCTGGAACCCCGCCCCTATTCGTCGCGGGAATTCATCGCCGAAATGGGCAGATATCTGACGAAGAACGCCAAAAAGAAAAATTCACTGGTGCAGGCGGCCTATGAAAACGATGTGCCGATCTTCTGCCCCGCGTTTTCGGACAGCTCCGCCGGTTTCGGCCTCGTGCTGCATCAGGTGGAACACCCGGACAATCACCTGTCCATCGATTCCGTCAAAGATTTCCGGGAGCTGACCGAAATAAAAATCAAGGCAGGCACCACCGGTCTTTTGATGATCGGCGGCGGCGTGCCGAAAAACTTCGCCCAGGATACCGTGGTCTGCGCCGAGATTCTCGGGCATGACGTGACCATGCACAAATACGCCGTTCAGATCACCGTGGCGGACGTGCGCGACGGCGCGTGCTCCAGCTCAACGCTCAAGGAAGCCAATTCCTGGGGCAAGGTGGATTCCTCCTGCGAACAGATGGTGTACGCGGAAGCCACCACCGCTCTGCCCCTGCTGGCCAGCTACGCCTACCACAAGGGAAGCTGGAAAAAGCGCAAAAAACGGGCGCTGTCCCGGATTTTTGCAGGCGATTCCGGAAGCCGAAAGAAAAAGTTGTAAATCCTCTGTTAAAAAACGGGACTTCAAAAAACCGTTTTCTGATCAGTCTCCATGCAGCTGCAAAGACGGGCCGACCCGTCAATAAGCGGCCGCGC
Organism: Smithellaceae bacterium; assembly: GCA_028693285.1. Taxonomy (GTDB): domain Bacteria; phylum Desulfobacterota; class Syntrophia; order Syntrophales; family Smithellaceae; genus UBA8904. The sequence goes on along the minus strand of JAQUVQ010000007.1, from coordinate 68,609 downwards.
GTAACGTTCCACCTTTTCCGACGTACAGGGCAAATCTGTTTTTGGCTACACTGTTTTAAGCGAAGCATCGTCGCATCAGAAACCGTTTCTTACCGCATTTTTGAAAGGAGGGTTCTATGGGCAATGTTTACCTGGAAAGACCGTGGCTGAAAAATTACGACAAGCATGTGCCGCACAAGCTGAAGTACGAGGAGAAAAGCTTCACCGAGTTATTCTCGGAAGTGGTCTCCCGGTATCCGGACAAGACCGCTTTGATTTACCTGGGGCGATCGATCACCTTCAGGGAAGTGGATATCCTCTCCAACCAGATTGCCCATTTTCTGATCCGGGCCGGCCTGAAACCGGACGATGTCGTCGGCCTGCATCTGCCCAATCTTCCGGCGCACTATATTGCCGTGCTGGGGGCGCAAAAGGCCGGATGCATTACCACGGGCCTGTCTCCGCTCCTGACGGCGCATGAGATGGCGCACCAGCTTAAAGATTCGGACACGAAAGTCATCTTCACGGTGGACGTGCTCTATTCCAAGGTGGCGGAAGTGGCCGGAAAAGCCCCTTTTTCAACGGTGGTCGTGTCGGAAATTGCCGACTTTCTGCCGGGCGTGAAACGCGTGCTGGGGAAGCTTTTGAAAAAGATCCCCACGGCGGAGGTGAAGCCCATCGCCGGAAAAACCGTTTTGCGCTTTATGGAGATCATGAAAGAAATGCCCAAAGATCCCGTGGCGGTCAGGCGATCGTTCGACGACACCATCTTCATGATGTACACGGGAGGCACCACCGGCCCAGCCAAGGGCGCCCTGCTTACCCAGCGAAGCTACATGAGCAATCGTCAGCAGATGCTGGCGTGGGTCGATCTTCATGCCGAAGACATTGCCCTTTCGGCATTTCCTCTGTTTCATATCGCGGGGCTTGCCCTGGGCGGTTTTTCGCTCACGCATGGAATCACCCAGATCTGCGTGCCCAATCCCCGCGATACGCACTTCCTGATCGAAGCGCTGAAAAAATACCGTCCGACCTTTGTCGTGAACGTTCCCACGGTCTTTTTTGAATTGTTGAAAAAGCCCGATTTCAAAGCGCTCGATCTCAAGGGACACCTCAAGTGGTGCATGAGCGCAGCCGCGCCGTTTCCGGCGGAGAACATCAAAGAGCTGGAATCGATTATCGGTGAGGGAAATTTCATCGAACTCTACGGGATGACGGAGATGTCGCCGGTGATGATCTGCAATCCCCTCACGGGCAGGAAAAAACCGGCGTCCGTCGGCATGCCGTTTCCCGACACCGAAGTTCAACTCCTGGATACGGCGACCGGGAACCCCGTAGCGCCGGGCGAACCGGGCGAGATCGTCATCCGCGGGCCGCAGCTCATGAGGGGTTATTTCAACAAGCCCGAAGAAACCGCCAACGCCGTTCGGGACGGGTGGATGCATACCGGGGACGTGGCGAAAATGGACGAGGACGGTTATTTTTACCTGGTGGACCGGGTAAAAGACATGGTGATCGTGTCCGGATTCAAGGTTTTCACCCGGGAGCTGGACGAGATTCTGGTGACGCACCGGGATGTGCAGATGGCGGCTAGCATCGGCCTGGCCGATCCGGAGCGTCCGGGCTCGGAGCGCGTCGGCTGCGCCATCGTTCTGCATGAAGGCGTGGAAAAAACCGATGCGAAAAAGGAAGAGATCCGCGCCTTTCTCAAGGAACGGATAGCGCCCTACAAGATGCCGCGCGTCATCGAGTTCATGGACGAGCTTCCCGTAAGCGGCGTGGGCAAGGTGCTCAAGCGCGAATTGAAAAAGATGATGACGGTGTAGGACCGCTCGCGGCGGCGCAAGCCCGCGGGCCTACTCCTCCCGGCGGGCTTTCATCTGACGCTTCGTCGCGTCCAGCTCCATCTTGCGCAGGCGAACGCTTTGCGGGGTCACTTCCACCAGTTCGTCTTCGGCGATGAACTCGATGGCCTGATCGAGCGACAGAATCCGCGGCGGCCGCAGGATCACGGTGGCGTCCGAGGTGGAAGCCCGCATATTGGTGAGCTTCTTTTCCTTGACGATGTTGACGTTGAGGTCCTGCGGGCGGTTGCGCTCGCCCACGATCATGCCCGCGTAAACATCCGTGCCGACGGCCACGAGCATCTCCCCGCGGTCTTCCATCGCAAAGCTGGCGTATGCCGTCACGCGGCCCGCGCGGTCGGCCGCCAGCACGCCCGTGCTGCGCTGGGGAATGGCGCCGAACCACGGCGCATAGTCTTCCAGCAGGGAATTCATCACGCCGCCGCCTTTCGTGTCGGTCAGAAACTGGCCGCGGAAGCCGATGAGGCCCCGCGAGGGAATCAGAAATTCCATGCTGACGCGCCCGCTGCCCTTGTTGACGAGGCTTTCCAGTCTTCCCTTGCGAATGGAAAGCTTTTCCGTGATGCGGCCCACGAACTCTTCGGGGATGTCGAGCAGCAGACGCTCCAAGGGTTCAAGCGTTTTTCCGTCCTGCTTTCGGGTGATGACCTGCGGCTTGGAGACGGTCATCTCGAATCCCTCTCGTCGCATGGTTTCAATCAGTACGGCCATCTGCAGTTCGCCCCGTCCGCACACTTCAAACGCGTCGGTGCGGTCCAGTTTTTTGATCCGGACCGCAACGTTGCGCAGCGCTTCCTTTTCGAGCCTTTCCAGAAGGTGGCGGGACGTCAGGTATTTGCCTTCCCGGCCGGCAAACGGCCCGTCGTTGACGTAGAAGATCATGGAAACGGTCGGTTCGTCCACCGTCAGCCGGGGCAGGGCCTCCGGACGGTCCTCCGATGAAATCGTGTCGCCGATGGTGACGTTTTCCACGCCGGCCAGAGAGATAATGTCGCCCGACTCCGCAACGGTGACCGGCTTTTTGGCCAGTCCGTAGAAGGTATAAAGGGCGGACAGCTTGACGCCGCTTATGATCTTCTCTTTTGCCAAGAGGGCATAGGGCTTGTTCATTTCCAGTTTTCCGGCCTGCAGGCGGCCGACGGCCAGTTGACCGACATACGGATCATAATCCAGATTCGTCACTAAAAATTGCGTATTGGCGCCGTCGTCTCCCTGAGGCGCGGGAATCGCGTCCAGAATGGCCTGCAGCAGCGGCTGCAAATCGGAACTGTCGTCGCCGCGTTTGGCGTGGCTGACGCCGGTCTTGGCATTGGTGTACAGAATGGGGAACTCAATCTGATTTTCTTCGGCCCCCAGATCGATGAAGAGGTCGTAGGTTTCGGAGATGACTTCTTCCACGCGCGCGTCCGGCCGGTCGATCTTGTTGATGACGAGAATGATGGGCAGATGACGCGCCAGGGCTTTTTTCAGGACAAAGCGGGTCTGGGGCAGAGGGCCTTCGCTCGCGTCCACCAGCAGCAGGACGCCGTCCACCATGTTGAGGCTGCGTTCGACTTCGCCTCCGAAATCGGCATGGCCGGGGGTGTCGACGATGTTGATCTTGACGCCCTGATATTCCACGGCCGTGTTTTTCGCCGCGATGGTGATGCCGCGTTCCTTTTCCAGCGCCATCGAGTCCATCACGCGGTCTTCCACCGCCTGGTGGGAGCGGAAAATCCCGGTCTGCTTGAGCATGGCGTTGAGCAGCGTGGTTTTTCCGTGATCGACATGGGCAATGATCGCGACATTTCTCAAGTGTTCTTTTTTCATTTTTCTCTTTCTATCCGGTCGTCAATGGGAAGGTGTTTTCGAACTGAACGAATCGAATCGCAACCGCTGAAATGTCCCGCCTGACTGTTTTTTGGGCGAGTGAGCTCTCCCATAGCAAAATATCGCCGATTAAACCACTGATTTTTTTTCAGGTTTCCTCTCGTATCCCTGGCTTAAACTATTCCCTGCGTTTGTTGACGCACTCACCGTGAAAAGAACAGTGAAAAGCAACGAGTGGAAAGCGCAAAGAGGAAAAACTCATCGCTCATTGCTCATCACTTTTCCCTATCCACCATTCACCATCCACTATTTTCCCCCGGGCCTTTACAAATCCGCTTTGAATCACTATACTTTTTACGCAGTCAAAAAATCGCATTTGAGAGGCACAGGAAATGACCTACATCAAAATCAATTTTGGCGGTAATTTTGAAGACGAATTCCAGAAAGCGGTGGATGAAGTCTTTCACCTGGTTCGCCCGGCCTTTAAAAATTATGAATGCATCTGGCGCCCCGGCGTTGATGTGTGCGAATCGGCGGACGAAGTGATCGTGCTGGCCGACATGGCGGGGCTGAACAAGGAAGAACTGCAGATCGAAGTCAATCGCCACAAGCTCAAAATATCCGGCATTCGCAAGGCGCTTCAGCTTCTGCAAAGCGCCCGCTACCGCCAGGCGGAAATTCCGCACGGGTATTTCGAAAGAAGCATTGCCCTGCCGGCGCCCGTGGACGCGCAGTCCTCCGTTGCCTCTTACGCCGACGGCATTCTGATGGTGCGGATGCGCAAGCTGCCGGTCAACAAGGCGCACCGGATCTCGGTCCTTTCGGCGCCCTAGCGGCTTTTCGCCCTACGACAACAGGAGGTTACCATGACGGAACAAAATGTTTCTGAAAATAAAAACACGTTCAATATCCCGAAAGTGATTCCCATCCTGCCGCTTTACAACGTGATGGTGTTTCCCAAAACGATGATTCCGCTGGAGGTGACGGGCAGCGCCTCGGCGCTGGTGGATGAGGCCATGACCAAAGACCGGCTGGTGGGGCTGATCATGGCCAGAAAGGAGCCGGATGCCGCCCAGCCGTACACCCGGGACGACCTGCATGCGATGGGCACCTGCGCGGTGATTCTGAAGATGGCCAAGACGGCGGAAAACCGAACGCAGCTTCTATTGCAGGGGCTCAGCCGTTTTTCCATCGAAGAGCTTGTCGGGGGGAAGCCCTACCAGCAGGCGCGCATTCGGCTGGTGGACGAAAAGGAAGTCAAGGATCTGGAAACCGAGGCGCTGATGGCGAATCTGCTGACGCTGTTTGACCGGATTTTGAAGCTTTCGCCGTTTCTGCCGCCGGAATTCGGGCCGATGGCCAAGTCCATCACCGAAGCGGGAACGCTGGCGGATTTGATTACCTCCGTCATCAACGCGCCGGTGGAGGAGAAGCAGAAGGTGCTGGATACGGCCGACGTCAAACAGCGCCTCAAAGAGCTGACCCGAATGGTGAACCACCAGATGGAAGTCCTGGAACTGGGCAACAAGATTCAAACCAAGGTGAAGGACGACATCGACAAGAACCAGCGGGAATATTATCTGCGCCAGCAGCTCAAGGCCATCCGCCAGGAGCTGGGGGAAAGCGATGAAAACACGGTGGAGACGGACGAGTACCGCAAAAAAATAGAAGAGAAAAACCTGCCCGGGGAAGCCAAAAAAGAGGCGTTGCGCGAGCTGGAGAGGCTTTCGCGCATGCACCCGTCCTCGGCGGAGTACACGGTTTCCTCCACGTACCTCGACTGGATCACCATGCTGCCGTGGCATGAAGCCGCGACGGACAACCTGGACATCGCCGCCGCGCGCAAAATTCTGGACGAGGATCATTACGGGCTTGAAAAGCCCAAAAAGCGGATCATTGAATACCTGGCGGTCCGCAAGCTCAAGCCGGATTCCAAGGGTCCGATCCTCTGCTTCGTGGGGCCTCCGGGCACCGGCAAAACCTCGCTGGGGCATTCCATCGCGCGGGCGCTGGGGCGCAAGTTCTGGCGCATCGCGCTGGGCGGCGTCCGCGACGAAGCGGAAATCCGCGGCCATCGACGCACCTACATCGGCGCATTGCCGGGCCGGATCATTCAGGGCCTGAGGCGCGCGGAGTCGAACAATCCCGTGTTCATGCTCGATGAGATCGACAAGCTTGGAAGCGACTTCCGCGGCGATCCCTCTTCCGCGCTCCTGGAGGTGCTGGACCCGCAGCAGAACAACACCTTCACCGACCATTACCTGGATGTGCCGTTCGATTTGTCGAAAGTGCTGTTCATCGCCACGGCCAACATGCTTGACACGATTCCGCCAGCGCTTCTGGACCGTCTGGAGGTGATCGAACTGACCGGCTACACGCAGGAAGAAAAGATGAAGATCGCAGAGCGGTATCTCATTCCGCGGCAGCTTGCGGAAAACGGCCTTTCCGCTTCCCAGTTCAAACTGACGGGCAAGGCGCTTTCCACGATCATCAACGGCTACACGCGGGAAGCGGGCGTGCGCAACCTGGAGCGGGAGATCGCCAACGCCTGCCGCGGCGTGGCGGCGCAGATTGCCGAAGGGAGCCTCAAGTCCAAAACCGTGACGGAGAAAGACGTGCACCGGTATCTGGGAGCGGTGCGCGTGCCGACGGACATCGATGCGCGGATCACGAAACCGGGCATCGCCATCGGTTTGGCCTGGACGCCCGTGGGCGGCGACATGCTTTTCATCGAAGCCACCGCCATGAAGGGCAAGAAGGGGCTCACGCTGACCGGGCAGCTGGGCGACGTCATGAAGGAATCCGTCGCGGCGGCGCTGAGCTTTCTGCGCACCAACGCAGAAGAGCTGGGCGTGAATCCCGATTTTTTCGAAGACCGCGACATTCACATTCACGTTCCGGCGGGCGCGACGCCCAAGGACGGTCCGTCGGCGGGCGTCACGATGCTGACGGCGCTCACCTCGCTTCTGACCAGCCGCAAGGTGAGAAAGCAACTGGCGATGACCGGAGAGATCACGCTGCGCGGCGCGGTGCTGCCCGTGGGCGGCATCAAGGAAAAGGTGCTCGCGGCCTATCGCGCGGGAATCAAAACCCTCATTCTGCCCGCGTGGAACCGGAAGGACCTCGAGGATATTCCGGCCAGCGTGCAGAAAAAGGTGAAATTCCATTTTGTGAGCGACATGATGGAGGTTCTCACGCTGGCGCTGGAGCCGGCCAAGGAAAAACCAGCAAAACAGCAGGCAGGGAAGAAAGCGGTGAAGCCCGGGAGCGCAAAGCCGGCGGTGAAAAGGGAAAAAAGCAAAAGGACGGTTGCGCGCAAACCGGTTTTAAAAAAGAAATGATTTTCCTGATCCCCTCGGCAAAACCTGAGGGGAGTCTCGTGCTTTGAACGAAATTTTTCCCGGCCGTATTTGTGTGCTGGATCGGCATGCCCACGGTTCCCAATTTGTTCCCGAATTTGGTGCAGTTGAGCGTGACGCCGCCCGAGGTTTCGGTCATGCCGTAGCAGTCATAGGTCGGCTGCCCGATGTCATGGAAGAAACGGGCGATTTCCGGTTTTAACAGCGAGCTGGAGCTGACGATGAATTTCAGATTGCCGCCGAAAATGGCGTGGAGATTGCCAAGACGCTCTATTACCGCAAACGCTGTTCGGAAGCGGCGGAAATTCTCCGGATGGTTTTATCCATTCATCCGACAGATCTGGTGGCGCGGACGCTGCGGATGATGCTCTTGAGGAATATGGCGCTGGATACGCCTTCTCACCGAACGGCGGCCGCTGTTTTTCGGCAGGCCACCCAGGAAGCGGAAAACATCCAGGAGCATTGCGATTTCCATACGGAAGATTTCTACTGCGAATACGCCATCGACATGGCCCGTAGGGCTGAAGAGGAAAATGTCGGCATCTATGCCTTTAACCGCGCATACAGCGAAATGATTCAGGCGGGTAAATTTATTGAGCATATGCAAAAAGCGCTGAAAGTCATCGATGAAGAAGTCGGCGGAGATCTGAGCGCCCGCGACGATTCGGAAATCATCACGGGCCCGGCGCACGGCAGGCCGGTGAAACTGTTTACACTGAACTTTTGAGCGGGGTTGCAGCGCTCCGATTGAATGCTATGCTTTCAGAATTCACCACGTGAAATAATGCTTGAAAATCAATTAAGTATCACTTATAAATAATGAAAATAAATGAGATTGCGATAGTGCGTTAACACCATGCAAAAAACGATTGATTACTGGATTGAAGAAAGCGCCGAAGCTCTTCAAGTTGCGGGACATCTCTTTGAGAAGAAGGATTATTCCTATGCGCTGTTTTTCGGTCATCTTGCCGTCGAAAAAATGCTCAAGGCGATTTATGTAGCTAAGACCGGGGAGCATGCTCCGCAAATTCACAATTTAGTAAGACTGGCGGAGAAATCCGGACTGTCGTTGCACGCCGCACGGAAGGATGTGTTAAATAGAATAACCGCCTTTAATCTGGAAGCAAGATATCCCGACGAAAAACGGAGCTTCCGTCTTAGATGTACGGAGCAATTCACATCAACCGAATTGTCGAACATCAAGGAGATATTACAGTGGCTCAAGTCGATCATGAAATCATAAATACAGTTCAATTGTTTATTCGACGATTGAAGGAAGACGGGATTACCGTTGAATCCGCCTATTTGTTCGGTTCTCACGCCGTTAATCGCGCGGGCCGGTGGAGCGACATTGATGTGGCCGTCGTATCACCGGACTTTTCTTCGGATCGTTTCGATGAGCGGCTCCGGTTGATGAAGCTTTCCACAGAGATTGATACCAGAATTGAACCCGTACCCTATCATATAAATGATTTTCAGGACACCGATCCGCTGGTCGATGAAATAAAAAAATGTGGTATCAGGCTGACCGCATAAGCCGCTGGGAGAACAATGGGACATTTTGATCTTATTAACTTCTTCACCTAAAATGGCTTAAACCATTATCAATTATAACATTTCGGCCGTCGAAGATTTTCTTTTAAACCATTATTTTGTGAATCGTTTCTGCTTGCCTGTGTCTATTGATGCACTTGCCAGTTGAATCCACCCTGTGTTCCCGATAATGATCAGCTGGTATTCAATATTCCAATCCATGGCAAATGACGTCTGAATCTTGTTTTTTCGAGCCGGTATGCTATGCTGCGGGCCATGCAGCCACTAATCATTCCCCGCAAGGAACACCGAGTCTCCCGCAAAAAGCTACCCCCGAATGTTCTTCGGACGCTTTACCGGCTCCGCGACAACGGCTTCACTGCTTATTTGATGGGCGGGTGTGTTCGCGACCTGCTCCTGGAACGCACACCCAAAGACTTCGATATCGCAACAGACGCCAGACCCGGTCAGATCAAACGTCTTTTTCGAAATTGCCGTCTTGTCGGCCGCCGTTTCAGACTGGCGCATCTGCACTTCGCAGACGGAATCCTCGAAGTATCCACGTTTCGGGCTGATGCCCTCTCCGATGAATCGGACATGGAAAGGCCGGTTCCCAATCATCACAAACCCCGTCATCTCAAGGATGATTCCGGAATGGTGCTGCGTGACAACGTCTTTGGCACACCTGAGCAGGATGCCCTCCGCCGTGACTTTACGATCAATGCCCTTGCCTATAATATCGCAGATTTTTCGGTCATCGACTACACGACGGGACTCGCCGATCTGCGCGACGGGCTCATTCGCCCCATCGGCGATCCGTACGTACGATTTACGGAAGACCCGGTGCGCATGCTCCGCGCCGTTCGTTTTGCCGCATCCCATGATTTTGTCATCGAACCTGCCGCGTGGGAGACCCTCTGTACCCTTTCCTCCACCATTTCCCGCGCGTCACCGGCAAGGCTCTATGAAGAGATGTTGAAACTCTTCCTGCTCGGCGCCGCAGGGCGGGCTTTCGGTCTGCTGAACATAAGCGGGCTCCTTGCCGCCCTCTTTCCCATGCTCAGCAACTGGCTTGGCGGAAACACCCAGCGTCTGAACATCATGAACGCAAATCTTGAAACCCTGGACTGCCGATGCCGGATGGGAATGCCGCCGTCCCCGGCGCTCTTCTTTGCCGCATTCTTCGGTCCCCTCCTCGCGGAAACAACGCTTGCCGGCCGCCGGGACGGCATCCCCGGCCGATTGACACGGGATGCCGCGTGTACGGATCTGATGAAAGAGTGCTCCGAGACCGTGAGCATTCCCGGAAAGGTCGCAAACCAGCTGCGCAACATCCTTGCCATGCAGCACTCGCTTCACAGCGTGCCGCCGCGCCGTCCTTCCGTCATCGTCAAGAGACCCGAATTTGCGGATGCCCTGGCCTACCTGCACCTCGAAGGAACGTTGGGAGGGGAAAATCAATCCGCACTGGAGTGGTGGGATGCGTTTCTTTCAGGGAAGTCTTCTTCCATCATTGCGGAAACGCCGGCCGATGAAGCGTCGGCGAAACGGCGCAGAAGGCGGAAACGCAGACATCGGGCAAAAGGGACACCCGTAAAGTAGCAGGTTTCTCACGGCGGAATCAGAGCCTTTGTGGCCTTGGCTGAACCGGTTATGATCCGGCATTTACCGGCTTCGGGATTTTTTACCGGAAAAATTTGGCATACACCGGTTCTTGCGCCCAGGAACGGAGGGCATTCCAGTCGCGGTAATCTCCCTCGGGGGTTCCCTTGGACTGCAAAATCTTTTTGTAGATCCAGGACAGGTTGCCGTAATGCATCGCGCCGGCAAATGTTCCAAGGCCGACAGGTTTTATTTCCGGCACTTCCTGCAGGACGGGGTCCATATAGGCCAGCACTTCGGCCCGTTTCTGATCAGTCGGTCTGGCAAGCGTCATGCACACGAGGAAATAGGCGACCGGCACCCGCCGCAAAGCTTCTTTGTTCTTTTTGACGAAATCCACTGCTTCCGGCATCCACTTGCCCATGTAGATGGCGCTCCCGACGACCACGCCCTGATAGGACCCGATGTTGCGGGCATTCCTGATCAAAGTCACGTCGGCGCTTACGCCTTTGGCGCAAAGCTCTTTCGCGACGGCATCGGCGACTCCCCCGGTTGAACCGTACTTGCTGGCGTACGCGACCAATACTTTCTTTTCCATTTTGCCTGTGCATTTCCCTTCCGGAAATTTTATTTCCGCTGCGTGGCTGAGCCCGGCCCCCGGCATATTCCCAAGCATGAGGGCCGTGACAAAGCCGCTGGACAAGATCAGCATTTCCCGTCGACTGACTTCCAATCCTTCCTTCTGCCTGTTTTCCACAAGAGCCTCCCTTTCTGCTTTTTTACCGGATTGTTTCACTGCCATATACTCCCGATGCGTTCAGAATGGAAGCCCCTGGCCGGAGGATCAACCATAGATGCCGGGGGTATCCGGCATTATATTTTTTCTGAGAGTTCTGAACCTGAACCTGTTTCGTGGATTCAACAACGGCGGCATCGCGCTGGGGGCGGCCTCGGGAACCTGAAGCTGCCGGAGCGTATGAAGGGAAGCCTGTGCGTTCGGCAGCCGATGCTGTTTTAAGAAGAAATAAGCCATGCTGACGAACAGATCCCGGGGGAAGACGCCGCGGATCTTCTCAAATCCCAGGCTATGAAATCCGTCCCGAATGATCGTGGCGCAGCTTCGGGTCAGGATGTGAAAGTCCCGGTACTTGCCGGGCTCTTTCGGATCGGTCGGCGTGCCGCGGATTTTTTCAAGTTCGGCGAAAAAAAATCCGGATAGCCTTCGCGTGTCGAGGCCGGAAATCCTCAGCACATGAATCGTCCGCATGAAAAGCCTGCCGAACTTGTCGTAGTAAGGCCTTTGGGGATTCTCCGTGTTGTCGCGTCCGCTCGCCGGATCCGGGGCGAATTCGCCCAGCGCCGGCCGGAAAAAATATTCTTCCGGATTCATGGCCTCGTTCTCGTTCATCCAGTGCGAAAAGTTGAAGACTTTCCCGTCTGCCAAAACGGCCAGATGCCCCAGAAACGACAAGGGGTATTTCACGAGCCGCTCATTGAAGTAGATCTCGACGAAGGGCGGCGTGAGCGCGGGCTCGTCGGGCCACAGGATGAGGAGGGGCCTTCCCGTATCATAATCTTTCTGCGGCAGCCTGCGGGCGCATACCTTTTTTCCGCTCCAGTGCGTCAAATACCCGCTCCAGATTTTTTCGTCTTCCAGATGCCGGATGCCGTTGTCTCCGGCCAGGAAAGACCGTTCAGCGGTTTTGGTCAGCACGCCCCTGTAGATGATGTTTTCCATGGCGGGAAGCTCCCTTGACGGCCTTTCCGGCGGGTTTGGATCAGAGAAAAAATTTTCCGGGATTGAGAAGGTTTTCCGGGTCGAGCAGTCCTTTCAGCCGCTTCATGAGAATCAGACTTGCCCCGTGCTCCCTCTCCATGAAGCGGCTTTTGCCGATGCCGACGCCGTGCTCGCCGGTGCAGGTGCCTTCGAACTCCAGCGCTTTCATGACGATGCTGCGGCTGGCTTCTTCCACGCGGGCCCAGCGCTTGGGATCCTGCGGATTGTCCATGACATGGACATGAATGTTGCCGTCCCCGGCATGGCCGAAGAGGTAGGCTGTCAGGTCCCGCACTTCCTGCTTGCTGAATTCCACCATCTCGCCGTAGCGGGACAGGGGCACCGCCACGTCCATGATCAGCGGGGAAAGGCCGATGTGGCAGCGCTTGACGGATTCGTAGGTCTGATGGCGGATTTCCCAGAGGCGGGCCCTTTCCTCCGCGCCGATCCCGCGGTCGAGCGAAAGCGCGCCTTTGGCAAAGCAGATCTCTTCCACAAAGCTCATTTCTTCGCTGAGCCCCTGTTCGCTGTATCCGGAAAACTCCATCAGCAGCGTGGGATTTTCCTCCAGCGTCAGTCCCCGGTCGGCGTTGAGCGCGTGCACGACATTGGCGTCCAGAAATTCCATGGCGACGGGCGACAGGCCCGCGCGCATGATCGCGTACACCGTGTCGGTCGCCCGGCGGACGGCCGGGAAGGTTGCCCGGACGGCCATGAAGTTCACCGGCAGACCGGCAAGCTTCAGCGTGGCTTCCGTGATGATGCCCAGCGTTCCTTCCGATCCGGTAAAGAGAGCGGCCAGATTGTAGCCCGACGAACTTTTGCGCGCGCGGTTGCCCGCGTGAATGACATCGCCTCCCGGCAAAACGACGGTCAGGCGCATGACGTAATCCTTTGTTGCTCCGTAGCGCACCGACCGGATGCCGCTGGCGTTGTTGCCGATCATGCCGCCGATGGTGGCCGCCGCGCCCGGATCGGGCGGAAAGAAGAGACCTTCGCGGGCGAGCTGCCGGTTGAGCTCCTTGTAAACGACGCCGGGCTGAACATCCGCCTGAAAGTCCTCCGCGAGCAGCGCCAGGACGCGGTTCATTTCGCTGAAATCCATGACCATGCCGCCGCGGACGGGAATGGGATTTCCCTCCAGGCTGGTTCCCGCGCCCCAGGCTGTCACGGGGACTTTCTTCCGGCAGGCCCAGCGGACCAGACGGCTGACTTCTTCGGTGGAGCGGGGCCACACGACAACCTCCGGAAGGGAAGGCGAGTGAAAGGATTCGTCACGGGAATGAAGATGGCGCACGGATTGACCCGCGGAGACGCGGCGTTCGTCCAGAATGGCTTTCAGTTCGGAGAGATCAGCCTCTGTGGTCATACGGATTTTCCGGATACTTTCTTGGCCTCGCCCTCGGCTTCTTCTTCAAACCGGCCGGTTTTGGCCGTCTGACGCTGAAATTCCTCGATCGAGCCGCCGTAGCGCGTGATGAAGGTTTCGACGAGGAAGTCAAAGGGCAGATCGTCAAAGGAGCCGCGGTCATGGATGTATTCCATGTGCCGCCGTCCCTCCATGTCAAAGGGATGAAGCACGGCGTCGGATTGTCCGTCCCAGTCGAGCGGCTTGACTTTGAATTTTTCACATAGCGACAGGTTGAAGGTCGGCGTCACTTTCAGCCAGCGGCCGTCCAGCCAAACGTCGTTGTAGCCGTGATTGTAAAAAATGTCCGTCTTCATCATTTCTTTGAGGCGCTTTGTGGTGAGGTGATTGCGGACATCGGCGAGATGGATTCGGCAGGCAATGCCCTGCGACCGCATCAGCGCGGCCAGCAGAACCGCTTTGGTCACGCAGTATCCGTATCCCTGGCGAAGGATGGTGGTTGCCCGGAACGCTTCGCGCCGGGGATCGATCCGGTAGGGGTCGTAATAGATGCCGTCGCGGACGGCGTAGAAGAGCTTGACGGCTTTTTCCCGGGGCGTCGCAGCGCCCGCGGCGGCTTTTTTAGCGAAAGCGGCAATTGCGGGGGCGTCCCGCTCGATGAATTCCGTATGCGCCAAACAGGATTCCGGCATAGTTCACCTTTCTTGAGGCATAATCATGACCTTGACGGCGGCGGGGTCCTGAAGCTGGGCGCGGAAAGCTTCCGCCGCCTGATCCAGCCCAAAGCGGTGCGAGACAATGTTCTCGGTGCTGACTTTTTTGGTTTTCAGCAGTTCGATGACCGCCGGGAAATTGCCGCCCAGGCAGCCCACCAGCGTCAGGTTTTTTCCGATGACGGACAGGGGCTGCCAGTGGAGCGCCTCTTCGTAAATGCCGACCAGCAGAATTTTGCCGCCGCCGCGCGCCATGGCGACGGCCTGATCGAAAGTGGTCTGATTTCCAGCGCATTCGAGGACGGTATTGACGCCCAGTTGATCCGTCGCCTGCATGACGGCCTGCAGCGTGTCTTCGGCAGCCGCGTCGATGACCGGATGTGCGCCGAAGCGCTTTGCCGCGGCCAGACGCGACGGCCTTCGTCCGGCGGCCAGAACCTTTTCTACGCCCAGAGCCTTGAGGATCTGAACGGCGTAGAGTCCGATGACGCCCAGGCCGATGACCGCCACGATGTCCGATGGTTTTGGCTGGCCGCGGTTGACGGAAAAGCAGGAAATGGAAAGAGGCTCGACCGATGCCCCGTCTTCATACGAGAGCTCTTCGGGCAGCGGGAAAACGCTGCGGCCCGGGATCGCGAACGGCACGTGAACATATTCGGCCATCGCGCCGGGAAACTGGTATCCCAGAAGCGCCATGTCCGAGCAGCGGTGCATCTTTCCCTGTTTGCACCAGAAGCATTTGCCGCAAGGAGAAAAGCCGACTGCCGTGCAGCGCGTGCCGGCGGCGATTCCCTGAACGTTCTTGCCGACTTCTACAATATCGCCGCTGAATTCATGGCCGAAGATGGCGCCTTCATGGCCATTCTCTTTGTACCAGTGCAGGTCGGAACCGCATACGCCGCAGGCGTTGACTTTGACAATGACGCCGTGGGGAGCGCAGACGGGATCGGGAACGGTTTGGATTCGAATATCCCTCACGCCGTGCAGGACTGCTGCTTTCATGTTGCCCTCCGGAGATTTGAGTTTTGAAAGTATATTTCAAACAATGGCTTCCGTGTCAAGCCGTTAGAAAATGAGGGACCATATAAATAGTTGATGGTGAATGGTGAATGGTGGATGGCAAAGAAGCAAGCAATGATCGATGAGTGACGAGTCAGCAGGGAACGGTCGCGACCGTTCCCTGCGAGCTTCTTTACCGCGCTTTGTTTCAGGCGCGGCAAATCCGGTTGCGGCCGGTCTGCTTGGCCTGGTACATGGCCTGATCGGCGCGGGAGATAAGCCCTTCGGGATTTTCGTCGGTCAGCAATTCAGCTGCGCCGATGCTGATGGTGGCGTGAATCTCCCTGCTCAGTCCGGGCTGAAAGGATATTTTTTCAAAACCGGCCCGAATGCGCTCGGCGACTTCCAACGCGGCCCGAATGTCGGTGTTGTGGAGAATGACCACGAACTCCTCTCCGCCGTAACGGCAGGCGATATCTTCTTCCCGCAGGGTCTGAACCAGCAGCCGGCCCAGGGCCGCCAGGACCTTGTCGCCTTCCGGGTGCCCGTAGGTATCGTTGAAATCCTTGAAATGATCGACATCCAGCATCAACAGGGACAGTCGCGTGCCGCTGCGCCGCGCCGCCGCCGTTTTTTTCACCAAGGCCGGATTCAAAAAACGCCGGTTGAAAAGCCCCGTCAGTTCATCCGTCACGCTGATCGCCTCGAGGTCTCGTTCCCGCTCACGCAGCTGTTCTTCTTCCTCCTGCATGATGCGGATGCGGTAGCCCAGCGCAAACGACAGGAGGATGGCTTCCGCGGCGCTGCCGAAAATGACGATGTGCATGGTGAAGGTGTTGTTGGGGATCAGGCCGTAAAATTTGAAAAAGAAGACAAAAGCGGCCAGCAGAAAGACGCCGAAGGCGATGAGGTAAAACAGGGCCGGCCTAAAGCCGGAGCGCAAAGACGAAAGGGCGGCCGTGAAAAGCACAACGGTGACCACCTGTCCCGAAAGGTAGGACAGAAGATTGCTGAGCCATAATTGTCTCAACAAAACCATCAAAATGATCGACCCCATGAAAACCGCCAGGCCCTTGAGCAGTTTGTCGTGGCGGGGAGCCGTTTTCGGTGTGTTGAGAAAGACAATGCCGAAAGAAACGGCAAAAATCATCATCAGGGCCGCGAACAGCGCGATGCCGGACATCAGAAATTCGCCCAGGGGCGGCCAGATATACCGGAAAAGTCCGACGAGCACGCACTGCCAAAGCAGCAAGAAACCGATATAGGTGATGTAGTAGAGGTACTGACGGTCGCGGATGAACAGATACAGGGCCAGATTGTAGAGGATCATGGCGACGAGGATGCCGGCGAAAAATCCGACGATCAGAAAGAGGACAAAACTGGTTTTCCGGAAAGCGTCGATGGTATAAAGCGTTGCGCGAAACTGCAGCGCGTAGGGGGTGGCGACTCGAACAACGACCGGACGGGAGGCATCCAGGTTTTCGGGCAGGACGAAGGTCGGATAAAGGAAAGGAAATTCCCGGCTCTTTTTCCCCTGCTGCCATCCGCCGTCCATTTCGATGAAATCGGGCCGGCCGTCTTTGATGACCGGAACATAGAGCGTGATGGCGCCCAGGGCGGCATTGTCGAAAACCAGAAAGGAGCGGCGGCTGGCCAGCGGTTCGTCATCCCCGGAATCGGCGGGAGCGATGCGGCATTTGAACCAAAGCGTCGCTCTTTTAAAGCTGAACTGAAAAGAATATTTCTCGTGGCGCTGAAAGGGCAGCCTGCCCTCTGCGATGTCGCGATACCGCAGGTGGTCGGAGTAATCGAGCAGATATTCGGCCCGCGGGGCGATTTCGACGGCGGGGACGGCGTTGCCGACTCGGACGGGCGGCGCTTCCCGGGCCTGCGCGGTGAGCGCCCACAGGAGGACAAGGCAAAGGATGAAAGGCCAGAGTCGATGGTCTGTCCGCGGCTGCAGGATCATTTTCATTCCTCCTTTGATGCGCCCGGAAACGAGATTTTTCAGGTTCCGGAGTCCAGCATGGACCACATTTTGTCGTGGTTGATCCTGGGCGCCTGATCGCCTTCGCCCGTCAGAATGCCCCGGTCGGATAGGTCCCGCATGATTTCTCCGATTTGATCCGGCTCTTTTCGGGTCAGCCGGGAAATCTGACGAATATGATCGTCGACGGCGTCTTCCGGGTGCTCGAGGATTTGCATGAGGATGAGCATCTGCGTTCTTCGATGCGTAAATTCTTCCAGCGTTGTGTTGGAATTTTTCAGGCGCGCGGCAAATTCGCGCAGCATGGCCAGCGCCGCCTCCCGGCTTTCGCCAATCAGGCTCTGGAAGGTCCGGTCGTCGATCACGGCCAGGTGGCTGTCTTCCAGCGCCCGCGCCGTCGCGGTTCTTCGGACGTCGATGAGCGCCGCCATTTCACCGAAGTACTGCCCCGGCCCCATTTCCGCCAGCGTTTTTTTAACATGGCCGTCGGAACGCTCCAGGCGGATGCGCCCTGAAAGCACGTAAAACATCTCGCAGCCGGAATCATTTTCCCGGAAAACCACTTCGTCCCGTTTGTAAACGCGGCCGAATTTCTGGAAAAGGCGCGCATCCACCTTCAGGAGAGAATCATGAGGTTTAAGCAGGGCTTTTTCCAAAAGCAGCATGTCGCGCCGCTCGAAGGAAGACATGATTTCCGCGCAAAACAGAAAAATCAGCGCCACGTAAAAAACCCAGATGACCAGGATGACCACGGTTTCGAGGGAGCCGAAGATGACATTATAGCGGGTGTAGTTGGCCAGGTACCAGGTAAAAAGCTGCTTGGCGATTTCCACCAGAAACGCAAAAATCGCGCTGCCGGCCAGAACCACGGAAAAACGGATTTTTGCCGTGGGAATGATCCGGTACACGAAGGTCACCAGGAGAACGACCATCAGAAAGGGAATGAGATAACGCAGAGCGATTTGCGCCGGCATTGTCAGGGAAAACAGAACACCGCCGGCCCAGCCGGAGGGCTCCTTTGCGAGCAGCGCCGCCAGATAGGTAATGACGACGCTTAAACCGCCGATCAGCCAGGCGGCCGGAATCATGGCGACGGCCATCAGTTTGGAGACAAAATAATTTCGTTTGCGCCGGGACCGGAAAATGATGTTCAGCGCCGATTCGATGGCGTTGAAGATCGCGGCCGACAGCCAGACGAGGCCCAAAAGTCCGATCCAGCCCAGCACCTTGCTCTTGCCCTCGATTTGCCCCACCTGCTGAAGGAGCGCTTCGGAAAAATAGGGATGAACCCCCTGAACGGCGCCGATGATGTCAGTCTGAAGAGTGGTGTTGGAACTGAAGAAGGATCCGGCGGCGATGAGGGTTAGAATAAAAAGCGGAATGGCGGACAGGATGGCATAGAGCGCGATCGCCGCCGCCTGATTGGCGTCGCCGTTCAGGCTGAAGTTGTTGACCGCGTCGAAGGCGATATCCCACGCGCCGGCGGCCTTCATCTGCATCGATTCTTTGCGCGTTTTGCGCCGCGCCCGGGAGTCTTCTTTTTTTTCCGTCATAAATGGATTCGACTGACACTATCGTGTTTTTGAGGCGCATCTTACAACGGAATAAGCATCCGGTCAAAATGATTATTTAAAAGAAGCTTGCGTCAAACGACCGCCACGGAAGCAAAACGCGGATTACTTCGAGGAACCCGTCAGGCGGCAGTCGTTCAGGAACGACTCCACTTCATGGAAAACTTCCCGTGCGGCGGGGCCGAGGACAATGCCGTGCCGGTTGAAATCAATCCAGGCGAAACGCTTCTGATGCGCGCCCAGGCGCTGAAAGATGGCGGGCCCGCTTTCCGGAGCAACCTTGGGGTCGTGCCGGCCCTGGAGGATCAGCGCCGGAATTTGAATGTCAGCCAGCCTCCGCCGGACGCTCCGCATCAGCTTTTTGACCTGAACAAAAGAGCTGACCGGACAGAGGAGATAATTGATGTGGGGATTGTCCGCGTCGTTTTTGACGAATTCCACCGCAAGGCGGTTCAGGCCGACATGAGAGCAGCAAAGATTAAAGCCATGCAGAAGCTCGGCAAACCTTGATGAAAAACTCTTGAACCGGAGCGGCGCGCTGACGGCAATGACCGCTTCAAAATCATGGGGTTTCCCGATGGCGGATTGCAGCGCGAGGCCGGCGCCGGTGGAGAAACCGGCCACCAGGATTCTACGGCAGCAGGTTTTGAGAATGGCGTGGCCGCGATCAACCGAATTCAGCCAGTCCGAATAATCGCGAACCAAGAGGTCTTTTGCGGATGTTCCGTGGCCGGCAAGCCGGGGCGCGTAAACCGTCATACCCCTGGCGTGCAGAAATTCCGCCCACTCGCGGACTTCCGCCGGCGCCGCCATCAGTCCGTGAATGAGCAGTACGCCGGTGTCGGACCCGGGCGCGCGCAGAAAAAAAGGCATTCCGATATCCGGAGGTTTGCTCTCGCCCGCCTTATAATTTTTTTCGTAATCCTGAAGAAATAATTTCAGTTCCTCCGCCAGGAGCAGATCCGTTTGACGTCCGGGTTGCGCGGGAGAAGGAACCGTGCTCATGGTTAAACGGGACGGGAATAAACGCCGTAGATCATGGCGTAATGCAAAACGCCGCCGATCAGGACCATGATGTGAAAAAGTTCATGAAAACTGAAAACACCCGGAATCATTCTTGGCTTTTTGACGGCATAGATAACGGCGCCCAGTGTAAAGGCAATGCCGCCTGAAACGAGGAGGACGGCCTGGGAAGAGGACATATTGGACAGCATTTGCTTGATCGTGAAAAGCGCGGACCAGCCCATGGACAGATAAATAATCGCGTAGATTTTTCTGGGCGCCCCCGGAAAAAAAATCTGCGAAATGACGCCGACACCCACCAGCCCCCACTGGAAGGCTATCATCCACCATCTGTAGGGATCCTCCAGACAAAAATAACAGATGGGTGTAAAGGTTCCGGCAATCATGAAAAAAATGGCCAGCCGGTCCATTTTTCTCCAGAAGGACAGTTCATTTTCCTCTTTTTTGAAGGCATGGTAGAGCGTGCTCGCGGAAAAAAGAAAAACAACGGATATTCCGTAAATCAGCGCGGTGACCAGGCCGGAGGCCGAATCACTGGCGGCCATGGCCAGATAGACGGTCCCGACGACGGCGGCCACCGCTCCGGCAAAGTGTGAATAAAAATTAAACAGCTCCTGCGTTTTGACTTTCATGATCCTCTGCCCTCGATGGTTTCTTTGTCTTCACGAAAAGTCTGTTCACAGATTTTCTGAAAAAGCGAGGATTAATTGCGGCGGATGAACCGGCGGCCGGGGGAGGCGCGAAAGAGTAAATGATATTGCAAAGACTTGCTTCCTGGGCTATGTATTGCGCCATGCGCAGGATATCGAATATGAAAACGAACGCCTCTTTCTCCCGTTTTGACAGGGGCGTTGAACTTCATTCCCTGGACCGCTTCGGCCTCAGAATCAAAGATGCCAGGCCTTCTGCCGCCAGGATTTTTCATTTCGTACTGGTCCTTTTGCTGCTGGCAGCCGCCGCGTGCGACCGGACGCCGCAGACGGGAAGCGCCGGTTCCAAAGGGGACAAGCCGCCCGCCTACGGCGATATCCTGGTACGGGGCGATATCGGGGACGCCAGCAACCTGATTCCGCTTCTGGCCTCCGACTCGGCGTCGCACGCCGTGGGCGGCATGGTTTTCAACGGTTTGGTCAAGTATGATAAAAATATGAATATCGTCGGTGATCTGGCCGAATCCTGGGAGATTTCGCCGGATGGTCTGTCGATCACCTTCCACCTGCGAAAAGGCGTCCGGTGGCACGACGGCCGGCCCTTTACCGCCGCCGACGTTCTGTACACCTATCAGGTGACGGTGGATCCCAAAACACCCACCGCGTATGCCGGGGATTTTCAGAAAGTCAAAAAGGCTCTGGTTCTGGACGACCACACCTTTCGCGTCACCTACGACAAGCCTTTCGCGCCCGCTTTGATCAGTTGGTCTTCTGCGGTGATGCCCCGGCACCTGCTGGCGGGAAAAGACATTGCGCAAAGCCCTCTTTCGCGCCACCCCGTCGGGACCGGTCCCTACCGCTTCAAGGAATGGGTGCCGGGTCAGAAAATCGTTCTGGCGTCCAACGAGGATTATTTCGAGGGGCGCCCCTGTCTGGACGGCCGGATTACGCGGATCATTCCTGATACCGCCACCATGTTTCTGGAGCTTCGCGCGCAGAATATCGGCATGATGGGGCTCACGCCGCTGCAGTACACGCGGCAGACGGAAAACAACCTGTTTCGGCAGAATTTCAACAAATACCGCTATCTGGCGTTTGCCTACACGTACCTGGGCTACAATTTGAAAAACCCGCTTTTTGCGGACCGGCGCGTGCGGCAGGCCATATCCCACGCCATCAATAAAGACGAAATCATCAGCGGAGTGCTGCTGGGACTGGGCAAGCCGGCGACGGGGCCTTACAAGCCGGGCACCTGGGCATGCAACGACAAAGTGAAGATCTACCACTATGACCCGGCCAAAGCGCGCGAACTCCTGAAGCAGGCCGGATGGGCGGACGCGAACAGCGACGGGGTACTCGACAGAGACGGCCGGTCCTTTGAATTTGAAATTCTGACCAATCAGGGCAATGAGACCCGCCAGAAATGCGCGGAGATCATTCAGCGGCAGCTTGCAGAAGTCGGCATTGCTGCGAAAATCCGCGTTCTGGAATGGTCGGCGTTTGTCACTCATTTCATCAACAAGCGGCGCTTTGACGCGGTGATTCTTGGCTGGACCATTCCGCCGGACCCGGACGCCTATGACGTGTGGCACTCCGGCAAAACCGCGCCGGAAGAGCTCAACTTTGTTTCCTATGGGAATCCCGAAGCCGACGAGATGCTGGAGAAAGGCAGAAGCACCTTCAACCGGGCCGAACGGAAGAAATACTACGACCGTTTTCAGGAAATCCTGGCCGAGGATCAGCCTTACACTTTTTTGTATGTTCCCGACGATTTAATCATCATTTCGAACCGCGTTCGCGGCATAGAGCCGGCGCCTGCCGGCATCGGCCACAACTTCATCCGGTGGTACGTTCCCAAAGACGAACAGAAATACACGATGACGAGATAAGCTGGCATATTCGAGCCTTTAGCAGAGAACGGTCTTGCCGCCCGCAAGGGTGATGCAAACCGTTTTCTACGGTTAAAAAAACACTTGACAATAGAACGTGCGTTCTATATAAGACGGGCCATGAAAAAAGTCCGCGACATAAAATCCGTCGAACAGAGCCTGGTGTCGTTTTACCGCCGGCAGAAGCGCATGCCCACGTACGCCGAGATGATGGATCTCTTTGAGGTGCGGTCCAAGAGCGTCGTTTCTTACTGGATCGAGAAGCTGATCGAAAAAGGCATTCTGGATAAAGACGCGCAGGGATTTCTCAAGCTGTCGGGCGTTTCCTTCGGCATTCCCCTGGTCGGCAATGTGGCCGCCGGGATTCCCGCGTCGGCGGAGGAAATCCCTCGGGATGTTCTGTCCATGGACGAGTATCTCGTGACCAGACCCGAATCTTCTTTTCTGCTCAGAGTCACGGGAGACTCGATGATCGGCGCGGGCATTATGGAGGGAGACCTGGTCGTGGTCGAGCGGGAGCGAACGCCCCGGAACGGCGACATCGTTCTGGCCGAAGTCGACGGCCAGTGGACCATGAAATATTTCCGCCGGCGGGGCGGAAAAGTTGTTCTGGAGGCCGCCAACCCGGCTTATGCTGCGATTTGTCCCAAAGAAGAACTCAAAATAGGCGGCGTGATCACCGCCTCCGTCAGAAAATATCTGATGTAACCCGGATCAAAAAAATGGAGCAATCAGGATGCGTGCGATCATCAGTGTTTCCGGATGGCCCTGCGGCGGGAACGGCCATCGAAGCGTCGCGTTGAGTCGGAAATCGTTTGCGGCGGCAATGCGCAAAACACCGAAAACAGGCCGCGGCCCGACCATGGCGGAAATCGACCGGCTGATTTCCGCGGCGGGCGCCGTGGCGTTGATCCTGTCCGCCTTTTATTTCGCGCCGATTGTCGGATCAATTTTTATGAAATAGCTGCGCAGCAAAGGGTGAAGACCGCCTTTTGCCGTCTTACCGCTTCAGCTCATGCCGGATCGCGAGGCCGATGGTTTCCATGACGTAGGGTTTTTTTACGTAGGCGCCCGCGCCCAGCCGCTGCGCCGTCAGCACCCGTTCGGTTTCGGAAAATCCGCTGACCAGAATCGTTTTCTGCCGCGGGTCGATGTCGCGGATTTTCCGGTAGGTTTCCAGACCGTCCGGCCCCGGAGACATGATCATATCCAGCAGAACCAGATCCACCTCCTTCTCCTGAAGGAATTTTACCGCCTCTTCTCCGCCGGAAGCCGTCTCGACCTCATAGCCCAGTTTCATCAGCAGACTGGAAGCGATTTCCCGCTGCTCGGCAATGTCATCCACAACCAGAATCCGTTCCCCGCCGCCCCGGTAGTCCTCCAGCGGCTTCCTTTGCTGCGGCAGCGCCGCCTCCTCTCTGGTTACGGGGAAGTAGAGGATGAAGGTTGTTCCTTTCCCCTCCTTCGTTTGAAGGTCAATATACCCGTTCTGGTCCTTTACGGTTCCCCAGACAATCGGCAGGCCGAGCCCCGTTCCGCTCCATCCCATCGTCTTTTTGGTGAAAAACGGCTCAAAGATCTTCTCCCGATGCTCTGCCGGAATTCCCATGCCCGTATCTGAAACGATCAGCAGGACGTAATCCCCCTCCTGAACTTCTTCATGGCTGATCAGGATTCTGTCCACGTAACGGTTTTCCGTGCGGATAACAATCTCGCCCGCCTCGGCAATGGCCTCCGCCGCGTTGGACACCAGGTTGATCAGGGCTTTTTCCAGATGAACGGCTGAGCCTTTGATGTTCAGAAGACGGGGGTCGCACTCCGCCCGGAAGGTTATCCGCGGATGGTCGTTTTTTATTTTTTCAAAAAAGGGGGTTTTAAGAAAACCGTCAACGATCCGATTGAGGTTCACGATGTCCGACACGGCAACTCCCCGCCGGGCCAGCGTGAGCAGATCCTGTATGATCACCGCTCCCTTTTCCGTGGACTGGAGGATCTTCTCCACGTTTTTTCTGGCTTTGTGATCTTCGGGAAGCTCCAGCAGAAGCAGTTCCGAATAGCCGGACAGAACCCCCAAAACATTGTTCAGATCATGCGCCACGCCTCCGGCCAGCTTTCCCAGAGCCTCCATCTTTTCCGCCCGGTGCAGCCGCTCCTCCAGCTTTTGCTTTTCCTCTTCCGCTTTTTTGCGTTTGGTGACATCCCTCGAAACGCCGTGAAGTCCGGTCAGGACTCCCTGATCGTCGCGAAGCCCGCTGATGATGGTCTCCATCCAGCGGGTGGAGCCGTCCTTGTGATAATATTCCAGGAGCAGCGTCGCCAGCCGGGTCGGATCCCCCAGGGCCTGTTTTTCCAGGGCGAGCTCCGCCGCCATGGCTTCCAGTCCGCGGGAGAGAGACTCCGGCGTGATTTGCTGTTCGACCGCCTGGTGCATCCGTTCTTCCTGGCTGAATCCCAACACGCTCTGGACGGAGGGCGTCACGTAGAGCGTCTTCAGATTCATGTCCGAAATCCAGACGATATCCGTCATTTTTTCCGTCAGGAGTTTGTATCGCTTTTCATTTTCCCGCAGCTTCTGCTCCGCCAGTCTGCGCTCGGTGATGTCCCGGGCAACCGCAACCAGACCGGCCACTTTTCCATCGCGGGTAATGGGAGAACCGCTGACTTCGCCGAACTTTGCCGCCCCGTCTCTGGCCCTGAATTCGTAAATGGTCGCCGGAAGGGCTGTCCCCTGCAGAACCAGGCCGATGTGTTCCAGGGCCGTTTCCATCGAATCCGCCGCGAAGAGATATCCAAGGTCCCGAATGGACCGGCCGATGAATTCCCGCGGTTTGTATCCCAGCGCTTTCTCCACGCTCGGAGAAATGCTGATGATCCTGAGGCCGGCGTCCACGGTAAAAATGACATCGGTGACATGCTCAAAACTCTGCCGGTAGATTTCTTCCAGCATGCGGAGCTCCCGGTTGGCGGCTTCCAGGTCCTGCATTTTCTTTTCGAGCTTGCGGAAAAGAGCCTCATTGTGCCGACGGAAAAACTCCATGTCTTCCCCAAGGGGTGAGGATGCTTCGGGCGGGGCGGCTTTTCCCTCGTGCAGGAACTCCTCCAGGATGCCGGTCAGGATTTCCGGCTCCTGGGGCTTGAGCAGAAATCGGTCCGCGCCGAGGCTCAGGGCAAAGTCCTCGTCCTTCGGTTCGGTATAGGTGGCGGTATAAAAGACGAAAGGGATGGATTTCAGCTTCGGGTCCGCCTTGCATTCCCGGCACAGGGCGTAGCCGTCCATGACGGGCATCAGAATATCCGAGACGATCAGGTCCGGCGGCTGAACCCGGATGGCGTCCAGGGCGTCTTTGCCGTTTCCCGCCTCACGGACGCTCCATCCCCGGCTCTTCAAAATGCTGGCCAGCAGATAAAGGTTGTTGGGGTTGTCATCGACGATGAAAATCTGTTTTGCCATGGTGCGTTCCCCGGGACGTCGGCCGTCTTGAAAAAAAAGTGCCGGATGCTACCGCTTTTCCGCTCCGATTTCCAGAATTTTATCCACGTTGAAAATTCTTTTTTCCCGCCGCTCCAGGCAGATCGCTTCGAGGCCCAGGTAGGGAT
The DNA here is from genome assembly GCA_028693285.1 of Smithellaceae bacterium. Classification (GTDB taxonomy): domain Bacteria; phylum Desulfobacterota; class Syntrophia; order Syntrophales; family Smithellaceae; genus UBA8904. Next base: position 42,887 of record JAQUVQ010000007.1, on the reverse strand, counting down.
AGCCCTTGTACTCCATTTTGCCCACGAACAGGGGCCTCACCGTCCGGCGCGATTTTTCGTCCTGACTCTTGAGGTAAAGGATTTCGATGTCTTTCTTTTCAGCAATCGCCTCTTCGATCCATTTTATTTTATCCTCGCGGCTGAGGGTTTTGGCGGCCCGGGCGTACTGGAGATTGGTGAGAAATTTCACCACGCGCCAGTCCATCAGAATGTGGCTTTTTTGAAGAGGCTTCTTGAGGACAATGCCGTCGAGGGTCGTGCAGCGCGACAGCGCCACATACATCTGCCCGTGGGCAAAAGTGCCCCGCCCCACGTCGATCACCACGTTTTCAAAGGTTTTTCCCTGACTTTTGTGAATGGTGACGGCAAAGGCCAGGCGCACCGGGTACTGCCGGAACGATCCGACCTCCTCCGAGCGAAGCTCTTCATCTTTGATGAAAAACCGGTAGATTTTCCAGGTATAGGGCGAGATGCGCGCCGTATCGCCGTTGTCCAGTTCAGCCACGATCACGTCGTCTCCTTCGTCGTCCTTTTCGAATTTGCGGATTTTTCCGATGGTGCCGTTGATCCACTGGCCGAAAGAGTCGTTGTTGAGCATCATGATCTGCGCGTTTTTTTTCAGTTTCAAATCCACCGCGGTCGGCAGATATTCCTTTCCGAAATCGCCTTCGATTTGTCCTTTGGCTTTCCAGATTTTTCCCGGCAGTTCGGCCAGCCGCTTTTCATTGATCGTGTCGGCCAGGTCGTTGGTGCTGGTGAGGGCCAGGTAAAAGGATCCTGAAGGCGCTTCGAAAAACGGGTCGCAGCGAGAATTGAATTTGGCCAGATCGTCATCCGTCACGGAGCGGTTGCGGATGGTGTTGAGCAGACGGACAAACTCGTCGTCCTTCTGCCGGTAAACTTTTTCCAGCTCGACATACTCGATGTCCAGCGCCTCAAAGACTTTTGCGCTGAAAAAATAGGGCGTCGGGTAATGGTTTTTGAAAATCTCGCGCTCCGCCGATGAGACGACCGGCGGCAACTGATACAGATCGCCGATAAAAATCATCTGCACGCCGCCAAAAGGCTTTTTTTCGCTGGGGCCGTTGAAGCGCAGAAATTTATCGACGCAGTCCAGCAGATCGGCGCGCACCATCGAAATTTCGTCAATGACGATGGTGGTCAGCTTTTGATAGAGCGTAAGCCTGTCCTTTTCCGCCTTTTTCCTGCGCTTGATGGACGCCGGCGTCACATTCGGCTTGAAATGAAAAAAGGAATGGATCGTCTGGCCTTCGACATTGACCGCCGCCACGCCGGTCGGCGCCAGAATCACCGCCTTTTTTGACGTGGTGTCGCGGAAATACTTAAGCAGGGTTGACTTTCCCGTGCCCGCCCGGCCGGTGATCAGGATATGCTTCTGCGTATCCTCCATGAGCGAAATCGCCCGCTGGAATTCGGAATTGAAATCAATCTCGACCGGACTGGATGGCTGGTTCATGACACGTTCCTTTATGGCGTTGATGCTTCTAAACACAATTTGGTCCGGTATTCAATCAGGATTATTTGCTTTTTCCGGGCCGCTGGTATAAAAAACAGCCGGTTGGCAAAATCAGGCGCAAGGAAGGCGTTTTAGGCTTTGAAACGAAAATCATCTCATCAGGGAGGAAATATGCGCAAGGTCTGGTTGACGGTTTTGGGAGGGTTGCTGAGTGTGGTTTTTTGCATGTCGGTTTTGGCGCAGACGCCGCCGCTTTCGGACGGCGCTCAAGACTCGCTGATCAAGAGCCAGGTGGAAACGGCGGTCAGCCTGCTGGCGGCGATTCACGCCCGGCAGCAGAAAGGGGAGATGAGCGCGGATAAAGCAAAGGAACTGGCCGCCGGCCTGCTGCGGGAACTGCGCTATGGAAAGGATGGATATTTCTGGGCCGACACGACGGAGGGCGTCAACGTGGTGCTTTACGGCCGCAAGGATACGGAAGGGAGAAACCGCCTGAACGACCGGGACGCCAAAGGCGTTTTCTACGTGAAGGAATTTCTGGCCAAAGGCAAAACCGGCGGCTATGTCGAATACCGGTTTACCAAGCAGGGCCAGGCCGCGTCTCTGCCCAAGCGGTCCTATGTTCTGCTCTTTAAACCCTTCGGCTGGGTGGTCGGGACGGGATATTACCGGTAAAACGCACAGGTGATCCGCAAAAAAAAGTCAGGGCCGCAACGCCCTGACTTTTTTGTTTTACCGGGTTCTGTCGGGAATCCGAATGAATGCAACGGTCGTATTACCAGACTTCCGGGAAAGCCATGTTGGTGTACAAATCCTCGAGTTTTTTCTTGTGGCCGCGTTCCATCGACGCAAGCTCCTGGAAAACCTTTTTCTGCGCCTTGTCCGCGCTTGCTTTGGCCAATTGCGTGTACATCTGCATGGCGGCAAGTTCGTTCTTGATGGCGATGACCAAACCGTCAACCGGTTTCAGATCGGCCGTCAACGGAGGCGTGGGAAGCTCGTCCGCCACCTTGTAATCCGCCGATTCGGTAAAAGTAAATTTTTCAGCCCCCCTGGCCGCATAACCTTTTAACGTGAGCCTGTGCTGTGCTTCTTCGTCGGCCAGTTCTTTGAAAAGCTTTTTGAGATTTGCGTCCTTCGCTTTTTTGGCTACGCCGCTGTAAAATTTATTGGCTGCTACTTCGGCTTTAATGGCGTTGGCAATGATCTTTTTGAATTCACTCTGGGTCATGGTTTCACTCTCCTTAACGTTTTGTAGGTGCTCTGTCTGCCTTATTTTTCAAGTTGGTTATTCGAAGTTTCGTGAATCCGCTTAAAAATACGCCGGTCACGGCTATGTCCTCTAGCATAGCTGATTTTTGTTGTCAAACGACTGGCGAGCAAAATTCGGCTTGACATTCATTTTTTGTTTATGTTAGTGGAAAACCGCAGGACGAAAGAGGATGGTAGATGTGATGACAAACATTTTAAACAGAAACTGGTGGTGGCAGGCGATGAATGTCTGCCCGTAAGCTCCTGAAAATCACCGAGCATGGGCAGGGAGGCTCCTTCCCGTGACTCGTCGATATATGAAGAATGCCATGGGAAGAAAAGCCCCATGGCATTTTTTTTGGCCCCGGTGCGGCCGGGCGCAAAAAGAGTCTGCTGAAAAAAGCAAGGGTCATTCTGGCAAAGGAGAGAAAAAATATGGAACAGGTCAAAACATTATTGGAAGATCAAGAAATACCAAGACAATGGTACAACATCATGGCGGATTTGCCCACACCCATGAAACCGCCGCTGCATCCCGGCACCGGCCAGCCGGTCACACCCGACGATCTGGCCGCCATTTTCCCCATGAATATTATTGAACATGAAGTCTCCACGCAGCGCTGGATTGATATTCCCGATGAGGTGCTGCAAAAGTACCTGCTGTGGCGTCCATCTCCTCTCTGCCGTGCGCGCAATTTCGAAAAACTGCTGGGCTGTCCGGTAAAGATTTATTATAAAAATGAAGGTGTCAGCCCCGCCGGTTCGCATAAACCCAATTCCGCTCTTCCGATGGCCTATTACAACAAGGTGGCCGGAACCAAGCGAATCACCACGGAAACCGGCGCCGGCCAATGGGGCAGCGCGTTGGCCATGGCCTGCCAGATGTTTGGCCTGGAGTGCCGTGTCTATATGGTAAAAATCAGCTATGGACAAAAACCCTATCGGCGCCTGATGATGAACACCTGGGGGGCCGAATGCATTCCCAGCCCCAGCACTTTGACGCAATCCGGCAGAGATTTCCTGGCCAAGTACCCCGATTCCCCCGGCTCGCTGGGTGTTGCCATCAGCGAAGCTATCGAGGATGCAGTCACCAGCAAAGTAAAGTCCCACTATGCCCTGGGCAGCGTACTTAATCATGTGTTGATTTATCAGTCGATTATCGGTCTGGAAGCTCAAAAGCAAATGCAGAAGCTCGGCATCTATCCCGATGTCGTCATGGGTTGTTGCGGCGGCGGCAGTAATTTTGCCGGTATCGCAGCGCCGTATGTCTGCGATAAAATCCATGGCAAGCAGGTGAAAATTGTCGGAGCGGAGCCGTCCTCCTGTCCCAGCATGACCAAAGGCCCGTTCGCGTATGACTTCGGCGATCTGGCGCAGAAAACGCCGCTTTTACCCATGTATACGCTGGGGCACGATTATGTCCCCGCACCGATTCACGCAGGCGGTTTGCGCTACCACGGCATGGCCCCGATCGTCAGCCATCTGGTTCGCGAAAAATTTATCGAACCCCGCGCCTATGACCAGTTAAAAACATTTGACGCCGGCGTCAAGTGGGCGCGCTCGGAGGGCTTCATTCCCGCGCCGGAAACCAACCACGTATTGGCCGCCGTTGTCGATGAAGCAATGCGCGCCAAAGAAGAAGGCAAGGAAAAAGTGATCCTCTTTAATTGGAGCGGCCACGGCCTGGTGGATATGGCCTCTTATGACGCCTATCTTTCCGGAAAACTGGAGGCCTATGAGCTGCCGGATGAGGAAATCCAGCGAGCCTTGCTGGCCATTAAAGATTTCCCGAAACCATAAGGACTTCATTTTGCGTGAACGGTCGCGGCCGTTCCCTGCGAAGGCCGTCAGGGAAATAAAATTTCTTGACGGCTTTTCTTTTTTTCGCCAAGGTGGCAGGCAATGAAAACACCGCATGATCATAAAATCACCAGGTGCCCCAAACTGGGCGACGAAATGACGTTTGCCTACTGCCTGCGGGAAGCGGGGAATCTGCCCTGCGCGCGGATTCTTTTCTGCTGGCAGGCCGCGTTTGACGCGGCTTCGCTGCTCCAGGAAAACCTGACGCAGGAGGAGCTAAAGCGCTTCGCGGAAATCCTGCCCAAAGACAAGGTTGTCAGCTTGATTGAAATTCTCGAAAAAACAAAGAGGCAAACATGAAGAACCTGGATTTATTCAGCCAGGGAACTCCGGCGGACGCGCTGGAGACGGCGCCGCTGGCCGAAAGAATGAGGCCGCTTACGCTCGCCGATTACATCGGCCAGCCGCACCTGGTCGGCGAAGGAACCTTGCTTCGGCGATCCATCGCGGAGGACAAGCTTTTCTCGATGATTTTCTGGGGGCCGCCGGGTTCCGGCAAAACCACGCTCGCGCGGATTCTGGCCAATGAAACCAAAGCCAACTTTGTCAGTTTTTCCGCCGTCCTTTCCGGCGTCAAGGAAATCCGGCAGGTCATCGACGACGCCCGGGAGCTCTGGGAGGCCAAAAAGCAGAAAACCATTTTGTTTGTCGATGAAATCCACCGCTTCAACAAGGCCCAGCAGGACGCTTTTTTGCCGCACGTGGAAAGCGGGCTCGTCACGCTGATCGGCGCGACCACGGAGAACCCTTCTTTCGAAGTCATCGCGCCGCTTCTGTCCAGAACCCGCGTGATGCTGCTCAAACAGTTTGCGGAAGAAGACCTGACGGGCATTCTGAAGCGCGCGCTTTCCGATCCGCAAAGGGGTCTGGGCCAATTTGCCATTCAAATCGACGACGAAGCGATTAAGTTTATCGTCGGGATTTCCGACGGCGATGCCCGGACGGCGCTCAACAACCTGGAGGCGGCGGCCTCGATGGTCCAGTCGCTGCCTGAGGAAGAAAGGATGATCTCGGCGAAATCCGCCGAAGAAGCGCTGCTGAAGAAGTCTCTCCTGTACGACAAGGACGGAGAGGAACATTACAATCTGATCTCCGCGCTTCACAAAAGCATGCGCGGAAGCGATCCGGACGCAACGCTCTACTGGCTGGGCCGCATGCTGGCCGCCGGAGAGGATCCGCTTTACATTCTGCGGCGCATGGTGCGCTTTGCCTCCGAAGATGTCGGCAACGCCGATCCCCATGCCCTGGTGCTCACGATGGCCGCCCAGCAGGCGTTTCATTTCATCGGCCTGCCGGAAGGAGAACTGGCCATCGCGCAGGCGGCCGTCTATCTGGCCGTGGCGCCCAAAAGTAATTCCCTGTACACCGGCTACGGAAAAACAAAGGATTTAATTCATAAAACCGGCTATCTTCCCGTTCCCCTGCATATCCGCAACGCACCGACGAAACTCATGAAGGAACTGGAGTACGGCAAGGACTACAAATACGCGCACGACTATCAGGATGCCTTCGTTCCCCAGGAGTATTTTCCGGAAAAGCTTCAGGGAAAAGTGCTTTACTCCCCGACCGACGCCGGGTATGAAAAAATCATCAGGGAAAGAGTCGAAGAGTGGCGGCGCCGGAAAAACAAAGCAAAAAAGGAATCGGAGAAAAAAGGATAAAAAAACGGGAGGCTGGTTGGAAGCCTCCCGTCAGGAGAGAAGAGTGAAGGCCTGGTTACCTTCCCGGGTTATTTTTGCTGTCGGCTAATCATGCCCGTGATATTTTAGTCGACACTTGTTCTTTTTCTGATGAAGGATAAAGCAGTTCCCGTGCCAAAATTGTTTTAATGTTTGCAAGTAATTGATATATAATGCATATTGGTCAAACAACCGTTTCATTTTCTTCCCTTCCAATGCCAGGCCTTTGACAACAAATGTCCACTGGACGATCAGTAAAAAAATTAATCAAATAACATTAGGAAGATAGATGAGAGACAATTTTTGTCCACCTTTGGACAAAAATGTCCACCCGGGCAGTATTCCGTATTGACTTTTTTCTTGAAAAGCACAATGATGACGAAAAAAATACAAATTAGATTTCAAAAGCGTCCTTCATAATACACGCAAAACAAGGACAATATGAGAATTTTTCAAAAAAATGAAAATATCGTCCAGCGTGGAACCCGTCCGTATAACGGGAGCTTTCTCCAGCCGCTGGCTGTCGGCATCGTGTCGGCAGTCCTGGTAGCCCTGATTCTGGTGATGGGCTACCTGGATATTCGGCGAAACGAGACCAATCTGGTCGGATTTATGGAAGATCAGGCGCTGACCACCATCAGCGTTCTTTTGCGCCAGACGGAAGACAATCTGAAAAGCATCGCCGCCGCCGGGGGGAAAATGCCTTCCCACCTCAAAACGGCCAAAGAGGCGGAATCCGCCTATTCCATTCAATTGGTTTACGATGCCATCACTAAGCTGGGGCAAAATATTGACGAGCAGTGGAAAAAGAAATTGCTGAACAACGCATACCTTCGCAGGTTCGCGGAGGAAAATCATTTCTGGTATGTGGCCGTCCTCAATATGCGCGGCGACATGATTTATCAAAGCGGGCCCCTCAAAACCGACATGCTGGCCAAAGGCGATTTGATCGTCAACGGGCGCAAGGCGACGACCATTGAATTGCTGGAAAAAATCCGCATCCGGCAGGACATCGGCTACGCCGGGGTGAAACTCAAGAGAAGCGGCGGAATCGCCATTTTCTGTCTGGATCGGAAAAGCAGGCTGTACTGGAGCCTGAAAGTCGCCGTCGAAAGGGCCATGAGCAAAATGGGCGAGGGCCACGGCATCGCCTACCTGCAGGTCTTCAATGACCAGAAAACCCTGCTGGGGAATATAGGTGATCTGCCGGCCGGCCTGACCGTTTCGGACCTCAACGTTCAGGAAATGATGAAAGGGAAAAAAAGAATCCTGAGCCGGAAAGTGGACCGTCAGGGAATCAAGATTCTGGATGTAGCCGCCCCCTTCCTCATGGGAAATCCCTACCTGCCGAAAGAAAAGATCGCCGGGATCGTCCGCATCGGTCTGGACCGCGGTTCCATGGATAAAATCATTGCCGAAAACCGCCAGAATATTTTTATTTTCATGTTGTTTGTCGCCGGAATCGCTCTTTTGTCCATGTGGCTTCTCTACCACGACCAGAACCGGCATCTGGCCGGGATTATCGAAATGGAACGAAGGCTGGAAAAGGCGGAGCGGCTTTCTTCCCTGGGGCAGCTCGCCGCGGGGGTGGCCCACGAAATCCGCAATCCGCTGAACGCCATCAGCATGGCCACGCAGCGCCTGAAAAGGGATTATGTCCCGGCCGATAAGCTCAAGGCGCATGAATTCAATAATCTTTCCACCGTCATCCGCGATGAAATCCGGCGGCTCAACGCCATTATCGAAGAATTTCTTTCCTTTTCCAAAAGCCGCCGCCTCGAGCTGAGGGATTTTTCCGTAACGGAGGTTCTGCAAAAAATTGTCAGTTTGCTTGCGGAGGAGGCCGGCTCACGGGGGATTGCGCTGGAAACGAAATGGCAGTTGAGTCCGGCTGTCATTCCCATGGATATCAACAAACTGCAGCAGGCATTCCTGAATTTCATCAAGAACGCCATGGAGTCGATTTCAAAGAAAGGCGTCATCACGATTACCGTCGTCAGGGAAGGCAAAAATAATATCTTGGTCAGCATCACGGACACCGGCTGCGGGATGACGTCGGAAGAAATCGAAAAAATATTCAGTCCGGAGTACACCACCAAGGAAAAAGGACTGGGTTTGGGCATTCCTCTGGCCACGGAGATTGTCCGCGGCCACGGCGGCGATGTTCGCGTTGTCAGCCGCCTAGGTGAGGGGACGACGTTTGAAATTGTGCTGCCGATCAAAAAAAAGTGTGAAAAAACCTGACGCCGGGGACGGAAAAAATGCGCAAATTGAATATTCTGATTGTGGAAGACGGACAATCGCAGCGCGAAATGCTTCGGGATTTTCTCATTTCCGAAGGACATGCGGTCACGGAAGCGGAAAATGGCGAAGCGGCCGTTTCAGCGGTTTCGAACCGTCATTTTGATTTGCTTCTGCTGGACTATAAAATGCCGGGCATGAGCGGACTGGAAGTCCTCGAGGAAGTCAAAAAAATCAATCATGAAATCGATGTCGTGATTATTACCGCCTACGGGACCATTGAAACCGCCGTGGAGGCGATCAAGGCGGGGGCCGTGGATTACATCACCAAGCCGATCGAACTGGATGAACTGCTGATTCTCGTGGACCGGGTGGCGGAGCGGCGCGGTCTGATCCGTGAAAATGACCTTCTGAAGCAGGAGCTGGGAAAAACCGGCGTCACCGCGGAAAAAATAATTTATAAAAGTTCCCGAATGGTGGAACTGATCAACCTGGCCGGCCGCGTCGCGGCCAGCCGCGCATCCGTGCTGATCCAGGGGGAAAGCGGCACCGGCAAGGAACTGCTGGCCAGGCTGATTCATCAGTTGAGCCCGCGCGCTTCCAGGCCCATTGTCGTGGTGAATTGCGGCGCCCTGCAGGAAAATCTGCTGGAGAGCGAGCTGTTCGGCCATGAAAAGGGCGCTTACACCGGCGCCGACGCCAGGCGCATCGGCCGCTTTGAAGAAGCGGACGGCGGCACTCTTTTTCTGGATGAAATCGGCGAACTGAGCCCCGCCATTCAGGTCAAATTATTAAGATTTCTGCAGGAGCGGGAGATTTCACGGCTCGGCAGCAATGCCAGCATTTCCGTAGATGTTCGAATCATCAGCGCCACCAATCAGGATCTGGATGCCCGTGTCAGTGACGGAGCTTTTCGGGAAGATCTGTTTTACCGGCTGAATGTCGTTGCCGTGTCCCTGCCTCCGCTTCGCGAAAGAAAAGAAGATTTGACGGCGCTGATCGATCATTATCTGGAGAAATTTACGCGGGAAAACGGCAAAAACATTCAGGGGCTGACCGCGGAGGCCAGAGATTTGCTCTTGAAATACGACTATCCGGGCAATATTCGGGAACTGGTCAATATTATGGAGCGCGCGGTGGTCATCGCACGGGAAGACTATATAACCGTAGGCGATCTGCCTTTCAAAAATGAATCCTTTAATAATTTTTCAGGCAGGAACATCTCCGGATCTCTTTTGGAAATGCGGGAAGAACTGGAAAAAAATCTGATTATTGAGGCAATGGCCAAGGAAGACAACAACCAGACGAGAGCCGCCGCAAGCCTTGGAATGACGCGGAGAATGCTGCGCTACAAGCTGAAGAAATACGATTTGAAGAATTGAGAGGGCCCGCGGGCCGCGCCGGCCGACGGATGCAGAGTGTTATTCGGGCGTCCCTTTCCAAAGCCCCGATCCGATAATGCCGCGCGCCCGGTCCACCAGTTCGTCCAGGTTGTCATCCTTGTAGCCGCCGGTGTCGATGGGCTTGTGGATGATCATGCGCGCCCGCCCGGGAAAGAGATCGACGGAGTCCGTGGGCAGAATATCGCGCGTGCCGACGATGGTGATGGGCAGGATCGGCAGGCGGAGATCCACGGCCATCTTGAAGGCCCCTTTTTTAAAGACGCCCAGCGAGCCGTCCCTGCTTCGGGTGCCCTCCGGGAAAAAGATCACCGACGTGCCGTTGACGATCTTTTCTTTCGCCGCCCGCAGCGAGGCAAGGGCCTTTTCATGATTGGACCGGTCGATGAAAATGTGCCCGACTTTTTCGCAGCCGATCCCGATGCCGGGCACTTTTCTCAACTCCTGCTTCATCACCCATTTGAAATCAATTCCCAGCCAGCCGTACAGGACAAAGATGTCATACTGGCTCTGGTGGTTCGCGACGATGACGTAGGACTGCGTTTGGTCGATGTTCTCTCTTCCCGTGACCTTCACCCGGATGGGCGTGAGATAGCCGTTGAGGCGGGCCCAGATCGTTCCGCAGATGAAGCTGGTGATCCGGGGATTCGTGACAACGGCCAGCACCACCGTCAGAGATCCGAAAAACAGTGTGGAAACAGCCAGATACGGAGCAAAGATCAACCATTTGTAGGGTTGATACAAAATACGCAGTATTTTATTCACCGTTTTCTTTCCAAATCAAAATTCGGAGCATCAGTTGATCGAACGGCTGAATAGGGCCTGGGTCCGAACCCGTACGGGCGTTTTCGCTATCGGTTTTCGTAGCGTTTTTTCATGTCGCACAGCATGGTGTAGTGCCGTCTTTCCTCTTCAATGATTTTGTCGATGGCTTCATGCTGGGCCGCCGGAACCAGGTTTTTGATTTCATGGTAGTACAGGACCGAATCCAGTTCGCGCTGCATGGCAAATTCAAAGGCCCCCACCGTGTCCGTCACTTTCGCAAGCTGCCGGTCCATGATTTCTTTGGTAAAGATCAGGTTGTTGTCCACATAGTTGCGCAGATAGGCGCTGTACTCTCCGGCATACTGCTCCGGGGGATTGAATTTTTCCATGGCGGCGAAAAACTTTTCAAACGTGCGTTTGTGGGCGGCCTCCGCCTGCGCGAGCTGGGAAAAGAGCTTTTTGGCGTCTTCCTGCTTGGCGATCTGTTCGGCGAATTTGTAAAAATTGATTCCATTTTCCTCAATTCTAATCGCCACTTCGACGATGTCGCTTGCTGCGAATACCTGCATAGGGCTTCCTCCTGAAAGAATATGATGACCGTGCAAAACTGAACATATTTTAACGGCTAATGCAACCTTTTTGGCGATGTTTCAAATCCATTTTTTCCTGCGGAACAACATAAGCATTCCCAGGGCGATCGTCAACATGACGCCCAGGACGGCAAAGTAGCCCCATCGCCAGCCAAGCTCCGGCATATTGGCGAAATTCATGCCGTAGATGCCCGCCAGAAAAGTCAAAGGCATGAAAATGGTCGCGATAATGGTCAGCACCTTCATGACCTGGTTCATCCGCATGCTGGCGGAGGACAGGTAGACGTCCAGCATGCCGGCCAGCATGTCCCGGAAGGTGTCCACCGTGTCGATGACGGCGATAATGTGGTCGGAAATGTCCTTGAAATAAATCAGGTCCGAATCGGCAATGAGCGGGGAATCAGCCCGCTGCAAGAGACCGATGGCCTCCCGAAGCGGCCAGAGCGACTTGCGCAGCAAAATCAGCTCTCTTTTCAGCAGGTGGATCGACTGCAGTTTGTCGGGCGTGGTTTTCCTGACGAGGTCATCTTCCAGGAGTTCAATTTTGTCGTCGATGTCCTCCAGCACGGCAAAATACTGATCGACGACTGCGTCCATCAGGTGATGCGCCAGGTAATCCGCCCCTGCCTTGCGGATTCGTCCCTTGTCGGCGCGGATTCTTTCACGGATGGGATCGAACAGCGTTCCCGCTTTTTCCTGAAAGGACAAAACGAAATTCTGGCCCAGCAGGATGCTGATCTGCTCCGCGTGCAGGGCCGGGCCGGCGTCAGGCTGGATGTTTTTTAAAACGATGAAAATATAATCCGTGAAGTCTTCCGCCTTCGGCCGCTGGTCGGTGCTGAGAATGTCTTCCAGGATCAGGGGATGAAGGCCGAACACGCGGCCGATGTTCTCCAGACGCCGTATATCCTTCAGGCCGTCGACGTGGACCCAGAGGACGCCCGGTTTTTTCTTTTCCGCGGCCAGTTCCGTAGGCGAGAAGATTTCCTTCTCCTCCAGCGTGGCTTCGTCGTAGCGCATCAGCCGGATGCCGGATGAATCCTCATAGTCGCGGCCGATATGGATCAGGGCTCCGGGGCTCAACCCGGCTTTTTTCGATCTCTTTTTCACGGCGATGGTCATGGCGCTGGCTCCTTATTTTTTCCTGACGCGGACGGTGACCCGGACCTGCGGGGATTTTCCGTCCGGGAAAAAAGCGCCGGACAACGGCTTGACTTTCAGCGTGAAAGTCCCGGTGGAAGTTATGTTTTGCAGATCGAGGGTCTCCGTTTCCAGCCGAAGGCCGCCGGGATTGATCTTGGGGTCCAGCATCACGCTCAGCGCGGCCGGCCGCACGGATATTTTCTGCAGGGCCAGGTCATCCGGCGGCTCGTTGACGGTCGCAACGTGGACCGGTAGATGCGCAGCCACCTGCCGGGCCGCGTAAATCCGGATTTTGGAGGGGCTGATCTCGGCAATCGACAAACCCGGCGGAGCGTTCACCATGTCCCGGTTCAGGGAAAATTCCAGTTTTTTCTGAGCCAGCGCCGACAGATCCAGCGAAAGCTTCAGCGAATCTGCATTCATCAGCCGGAAGGCCTGTTCGGGTCCCTGCAGCGTTACCTTGACCTCCTTCACCGGAGGTTCGCTGAAATGCCATCTGGCCGGCATATTTTTGTATTCGAGGGGAACGTAAAAGTCACGGCGCACCGTGTCCCGCTGATAGCCGAACGTGGCCCACAAGACAAAGGCCAGGCCGACGGCAATCAATTTTTCCTTTGTGTTTTCGCTGAGCCAGGCCCGAAGAGGTCTTTTTTGCGGCGCGGGCCGGTACTTCGCGTAGTATTTTTCCAGAACCTCGTGGAGCGTCGAGGCGCCGGGGATGACGGAAAGCGACTCCCCCTCGGAGACGGAGATGCTGCCGCGCTCTTCGGACACGACAACACACAGGGCATCCGATCGTTCCGTGAGCCCCAGCGCGGCCGTGTGGCGTAGCCCCATGTTTCCGGGCCGCGCGGTATTGACGGACAGGGGCAGATGACAGCCGAACAGGGTTACGCGGTCTTCCTTGAGGATGACCGCCCCGTCGTGGCCCGGAGAATGAGGATCGAAAAGGCTCTCCAGAAGCGGCTCGCTCGCGGCGCCGTTTAAGGGAATGCCGCCGGTCAAATGGCGGTCCAGCGGATCGTTTCCCTGGATGACCATCAGGGCGCCGACGCGCTTTTTGGCGAGATTCCCCGCCGTCTCCGCGATGATGTTCGCGGTTTTTTCCAGCCTGGACAGGGGCGGCGCCTGTTTGCGAAGCTGGCCCAGCATGGCGATGCGCTCAAAAAAGCCGCGCAGGTCTTCCTGGAAAATCACCACCAGCACAAACAGCAAAATGGCGAAAAATCCCTGAAGCACAATCACGGTGAGATAAAGCTGAAAAAACCGGGCGGCCAGGTAAACGCCGCCCAACAGCAAAACGCCGATCAGGACAAAGCGCGACGCCCTGGTTTTGAACCACATCAGCAGGGCGAAAATCATCCCGGCGATGATCGCCATGTCCAGAATGTCCTGAACCCGTATGTTTTTGACGACGGACGCGGCGGTGCTGATCAAATCCATGGCGGCACGTTTCCAGTTCGAGAAAAATGACTGGCTGTGTATAGCGGCATTTGATGACGGATGTCAAGGATCAAGGCAAAAAAACGCCTCCCCGAAAAGGGGAGGCGAATGGGCGGGGCAAACCGCGAGAAACTCCTTTTCCCGAAGCGTCGTCGGCAAATGCCGTCTTCGGGAAAAGGGCTTCGCCTTTAGTAGTATTTTCCGGCGATGTAGTCGCTGAGCTGATTGATGAGGAAATCCTTGTTGGAGATGATCAGCTTCAGGACGTCGCCGATGGAAATGATGCCGACAAATTTGGATTTTTCAAAAACGGGCAAATGGCGGATATGCTTTCCCGTCATCAGAACCATCGCGTCTTCCACGGTGGTGTCCGGGGTGACGGAGAACAAATGGGAAGACATGGCTTCCTTGACCAGGGTCTTCTTGGATGTTTTTCCCTGAAGGATGATTTTTCTGGCATAATCTCTTTCCGAAAAGATGCCCACCACCTTCTTGTTTTCCATGACCACCAGAGCGCCGATTTCCTTCTCGCTCATTTTTTCCAGGGCTTCATATACGGTTGCCTTGGGAGAAATCGTCTGAATCCTGCCGTCCTTCGTCTTGAGAATATCCCTGACATAGTTCATAGTCGCCTCCTGATTTTCCTTGTTTGGTTTGTCTTCATCTTAATATATGTGCGCTCAAAAATAAAGGTGAAAATGCACGATAAAACAGGGCGGCGCGTGATGATTTTCCCGCTTGCTAGATCATTCGGGCGACCAGAATGCCGGTGAAATTACTTCGGCTCTTCAGATAAGCCGGAAGCGTTCCGGCGGTTATTGCCACGGCGCCTTCCCGGCTGGAGGCGTGCAGCAGGCGCAGGCGGCCCCGCTCACGGATGGCAAACCCGACATGCGCCACGTCCAGCCCTTCCTGGCTTGTCGTGAAGGCGATGATGTCTCCCGGCTGAATGCCGTTCTGGATTTGGGATGCCCGTTCTTTGCCGATCATGTAAAACGGCCTGCGCGAGAGCCTGCGTTCCGTCTGCCGCATTTTTTTCGCCTGGCTTTCGCGCTTCAGCGAGGCGTAGCGTTCGCGGTGGGCGGTCATGAAATCGATTTTTTTGCGCGCATGTACGCCGCCCAGAATGCGCGAAACGTCCCGAAGCACCTTTTTTTTCTGATTGTCGGCAAGCCAGTCCGTAAAGTAGTGAAGGCGGGAAGCGTAGCCGTCGATTTTTCCCCCGCGGTAGCGTATGCGCTGAAGGTTTCTTCGGAATTCCGCCGCGCGAAACTTTCCGGACGAAGCGGACCGGACCAGCGCCAGCACGGTTTCCACAAAGGTCGTGCAGTCAAACGCGCGAAGATCGACGATGAGCCTTTCACGGCCCGGCCCATCGAGCGTGTTTTCCCGGTAAGGCGCGCCCAGAAATAAGAGGCCGGCTTCAACAATCAGGTCTCCGGAAGAAAAATCCTGTCCCGTCGTCTGTTGGTATTTTGGAGGTGTTGCCTGTGTTTTCATCCGTTGCCACACGGTTTGCCGGGGTCCGCCGGTCGGCCGCCCGGTTTTTATTTTTTGATTTTCAGATGCGTCCGCAGGTACGTTTTGAAGGAGGCAAAATCCCGGGACAGGTTGATGGCGCTTCCCTCCCTCCCCGCCAGGCCCTTCATGCTTTCCGGCGGTTCGGGATCGATGCCCAGCAGGTTTTTGATTTCGTCGGGGAACTTTGCCGGATGGGCGGTTTCCAGACAGACGGCGAGCCTTGTGTCGCCGGTTTGTTTCTGGTAGGCCGCAAGCCCCGCCCAGCCGACCGCACCATGCTGCTCCAGCACCACGCGGTAGCGCTCATAAACGCTCATGATGGTTTGCCGGGTCTGGCCGTCGCTGATGCTCACGGAAAAAATGCGCCGCCGCATTTCCTCCAGGTCGGGATAGCGGTGAACCATTCCCGTGCGGTCCACGGTGCCGCCGTACAATTCAAAGAATCGCGCCAGGTTGCTGGGATGCCCCACGTTCATGGCGTTGGAAATGCAGGCGCGCGACGGCGACACTTTCGTGTAGATTCCGGTTTCCAGAAAAGCGGGAAATTCATCGTTTTCATTGGTGGGCATGATCAGTTTTGCCACCGGCAATCCCATGCGGCGGGCGTATTCGCAGCCCAGGGCGTTTCCGAAATTGCCTGAAGGGACGGAGACCACCGCTTCCTCGCCGGCGCCGGCCAGTTGGGCGTAGGCGTAGACGTAGTAAACGATCTGCGGCAGAATGCGCCCGAAGTTGATCGAGTTGGCCGACGACAGATTAAACCTTGCCAGGTCTTTGTCGGCAAACGCCTCTTTGACCAGGTTCTGGCAGTCGTCGAACTTTCCGTCCACGCACATGGCCCGCACGTTGCCGCCGATGGTGTCGAGCTGTTTTTTCTGCATCAGGCTCACTTCGTCCGCCGGGTACAGGATGGTTACGTCGATGCCGTCAACGCCCTTGTAGGCTTCTCCGACGGCGCTTCCCGTGTCGCCGGACGTCGCCACCAGAATGTTGAGCCTTTCCCCTTCAGGCCGGCAGTGGCTCATGAGCCGGGCCATCATTCGGGCGGCGAAATCCTTGAAGGACGCCGTGGGGCCCTGGTCCAGCCGAAGAATGAAGGCGCGGGGATACACCGCTTCCAGCGGGACGGGGAAATTATACGCATCCTTCACGATTGCATCGAGGACTTCGGGTGAAAACTCATCGGAGAGAAACGCCCGGGCGACCAGCAGCGCCGCCTCCCAATAGGGCCGGTCGCGAAGCGCAATAATATCCTTCATGGAAAGCTGCGGAATGGCGTCGGGAACAAACAGGCCCTCATCCGGCGCCTGTCCGGCCAGCAACGCTTCCCGGAAAGATACGCTTTCGGCAAAGGGCGTAATGCCGGAAGCCTGTTGAACGCGGCGATTGGTGCTGTAGTAGCGAATGGGCATGCCCGGTATCCTTTGTGAACTGGCCTCCTATAATCTGAATGACGCCAATAAATCAACAAAAAAACAATCCTCTCTGTCCGCCGTCCTTCAATGCCCCGCCGGGGCGGACGTGAAAAGCGTCTGAATTCCGTTTGGAAAATCGGCGCTTCTATGTTAAAAAACCAAACGCCGTGAGGCGCAAATTCTTTTTGGATTGGAACATCATGGAAGAAAAAAAGACCGTTCGTCTGACGGAAACCGTCCAAAGCGCGGGTTGAGCCTGCAAGATCGGTCCGGGGGACCTGTCCGACATTCTCAGCGATTTGCCGCTCATTTCCGATCCGAAACTGGTGACCGGGTATGAACATGCGGAAGACGCGGGCGTGTATAAAATGTCCGACGACCTGGCGCTGGTGCAGACCGTGGATTTCTTCACCCCGACGGTGGATGACCCCTTCACCTTCGGCCAGATCGCTGCGGTCAATGCCATGAACGACATTTACGCGATGGGCGGCACTCCTCTCACCGCCATGAACATCGTCTGTTTTCCCGTAAAGACCATGGACAAATCGGTGCTGCGCGACGTTTTGCGCGGAGGGCTGGACAAGATGCGCGAAGCCGGCGTGCTCCTGGTCGGCGGCCACAGCGTGGAAGACAACGAAATCAAATACGGACTGGCGGTGACCGGCACGATTCATCCGGCCCGCGTGCTGTTCAACCGCGGCGCGCGTGCCGGCGACAAGCTCATCCTGACCAAGCCGCTGGGCACGGGCATTGTATCGACGGCCATCAAGGCGGGGGCGGCCGGCGAGAACCTGATTGCCCGGGCGACGGCCTGCATGACGACGCTCAACAAAAAAGCCGCCGAGCTGATGATCTCCGCGGGAGACATTCATTCCTGCACGGATATCACCGGATTCGGTTTCCTGGGGCACGCCTGCGAAACGATTGATGGAAGCGACGTCGGCCTGCGGATCGAGGCGGCCCGAATTCCGATTCTGGAGGGCGTGCGGGATCTATCGGAAACCGGCTATCTTCCCGGCGGTCTTTACCGCAACCGGAACTACCGCCTTCATCAGGTGGAAAAGGCGCCGTCCTGTCCGGACTGGATTTTTGACGTCTGCTTCGATCCGCAGACGGCGGGCGGCCTGCTGTTCAGCCTGCCTTCCGAGAAGGCCGAGCCGCTCGCGGAGGCCATGCGCCGCGCGGGCATCACGGATGCGGCCGTCGCAGGCGACGTCGTGGCTGATCATCCGGGGAAAATACTCTTGGAGTAATGCCTCTTGCATCGTCTTCCCTTCAAAATGGAAACGCAGCAGAATGTCAAAAAGCTTCTTGAGCTTGCGCATTCGGACGATTCGCTGCTGTTGCTGATGTACGGCAGCCCGGATCCGGACGCAATCGCTTCGGCCATGGCGCTTCGCGAAATCCTTCTGCGGACCAAGGGCCTCTCCAGATGGGTTTTCGCTTCGACGGAGCCGATCCGGCGGCAGCAGAACCGGGAACTGGCCCAGGCGATGCGCCTCAATATCCGGCCGCTTGCCCAGGTTGATGCCGGCGCCTACCGGCTCGTCGCGCTGGTGGACGCGCAGCCTTCTTTTTTTGGAGATTCCCCGCCGACCCGCGCGCCGAACATCGTCATGGATCACCATCCCCGCGAGGGAGACTGGCAGGCCGAACTTGCCGACATTCGGCCTTCGTACGGCGCGCTCTCGACGATTTTAACGGAATACCTGATGGCCGCGCGGGTGCGCATTCCCCGCAACCTTCACACCGCGCTGCTTTACGGCATCAAGACGGACACGGACAATTTCGACCGCGAAACGATTGCCGAAGACATTCGCGCCTACACCTATCATTCCCGGCACGCCAACCTGCGGCTGATCCGCCGGATCGAACTCAATCAGACGCCGCACAGCTATTTGAAATATTTCGATTACGCGTTTCATTCCATGACGCATTTCCGCGGCCGCCGCGTCGGTTTCCTGGGACGCGTGGAAAGTCCGGATGTCTGCGTGCAGGTGGCGGATTTCTACCTGCACGTGATCGGCACGTCGTACGTGGTGGTTGCGGGAATCGTGGATGACCGGCTGGTCATTATTTTCCGGGGGGACGGCTACCGGCAGGACTGCGGCGCGATGGCGCAGCAAGCCTGCGGCCAGATCGGACAGGGAGGCGGACACCGCAGCGCCGCGCGCCTGGAAATCCCCCTGGACGTTCTCAAAACGGAGCTGAAAGAGGATTTGTCCCGACAGAGCGTGGAGCGTTTTCTTCATCAATGCCTGAGGAAAAGCCATTTGCCGAAAGAAGATCCGCCTGCGGCCGGAAGTGGGAGGGAAAAAACATGAAAGACATCGGATTTCACAGGGAAACGGTCACCGGACGGTACCTCAATCCCTTTGACGGGTTTGAACCCAGGGAAATGACCATTGAGGAGCGCTACGACGAAACCACCGGCGTGGCCAGCCGCATTCTTCCTTACCGTGTGCGGCCCGCCCAGAAACCGGACACAGGCGTCTATCTGGAAAAATCGCCGGAATCGATCTGCCCGTTTTGCCCGGAGCTCTTTGACAAGATGACGCCCCGGTTCACGCCGGACATCATCGAAGGCGGCAAATTCACGAGAGGAAGCGCTTTTCTGTTTCCCAACGCGTTTCCCTACGACGCGACAAACACGGTTGCGATCTTTTCGCACCGACACTTCATGGGGCTGGATGAATTGACCCCCGACGCCATGCACGACGGATTTGCCGTCTGCCGGGATTATTTTTACCGGATGGCCGAACTGCAGCAAGGGTACCATTACGGTTCGATCAACTGGAACTACATGCCGCCCGCGGGCGGCGGACTGATTCATCCCCACCTGCAGACGATCATGGGCAAAGAGCCGACCAGTTTCATGCGGCGGCTTCTGGCCAGCGCGCGGAATTACGCCTCCGCCTCCGGCGGCCGCAATCTGTGGGAAGACCTGCTGGATCGGGAGCAGGAAGCAGGCGAGCGTTTTATTGCCTCGACCGGCGTCGTGTCTTGGCTTGCCGCTTTTTCGCCAAAGGGCATGGCGGGGGAAGTTGATTTTTACTTTCGGGAGAAAACCTCGTTTTTTGATCTGACCCAGGCCAACGTTGAAGAGCTTCTCGAAGGTCTTTCCCGGATCTTTCTCCACCTGTATGTCAATCATTTCATGAGCTTCAATCTTTCGCTGTATGCGCCCCTGATGCCGGAGAAAAACTTCTGGGTGCAGGGGAAAATCGTTCCGCGTTTTGAAATCAATCCGCTGGGGACGAGCGACATCAATTATTTTGAAAAACTGCACGATGAGATCATCTGTCCGATTGTGCCGGAGCAGTTGTGCAAAGAATTACAGGGGTATTTCCAGACATAGAGGAGGGAACGGTTTCAAACCGTTCTTCGCAAAAAAAACAAAAAAGCGGCATTTTCATGCCGCTTTTTGTTGGCCTTTTTTAAGTGAATGCTTTTAATCGTCGCTTGTGCCTTTGACGGTTGCCGAAGCATCGGATGAAGCCGAAGAACTTTCCGTCGCAGTCGTCTCAGTGCTTTTCGGCTTGGCGGCCTGAGGTTTTTTTCCCTTGTAGTCCGTCGCGTACCAGCCGGTGCCTTTCAGGCTGAAGGATGAAAGCGACATCATTTTCTGAACCTTCCCCCTGCAGAACCGGCAGGTTTTCAAATCCGGCTCGGTAATGCCCTGAAACGCTTCAAACTGCCGGCCGCATTTCCTGCATTGATATTCATAGATCGGCATACATCAACCTCCTGAAATTAATTATAAAGATTGCTGATTTTATATTCGCTGCTGAAGCAGTCCAAAACCATGTTCATATCCGTTTGCCTGGCCGGCTGCAGCGCGCTTCGGGTCAGGCTGTGGACGATTTTTTCCTCATTTTCCTTTTCGTCCGCGGGGGCGCTGAAATCAGCGGCGCCCGAGGAGAAGCGCAGGACGTGGATCAATTCATGGACGGCAATATACAGCATCAAAGGACTCAATTTGATGAAGGTATTGGCGCGCTCCAGTGCGTCCAGGATGATATGGTCCTGCAGGCACACCCGGTAAAACTCGAAACCTTCCTTCTCCTGCGGCTTGCCGTCGGAAGACTTTTCGTAGGAATATTTGCACAGGTGTGCAAATGCGCCGTCATTTACTTCATGCTCTTCCAAAAATGCAAGGGTTTTTACATCGTATTTGTTTTTCCGCAGGTCATCTTCCGTCAGGCGGAAATGACGCGTCACCAGCTTTTCAGCGTCGGAAAACGCCCTGGCCGCCACCGGTATATGCGCCGCGTTAAAATAGCGAATCATAAAAACACCTTAAATGCCGCCGCCCGATTTGGCCGTAGTATATTCATTCTTCGTGTTTCTGTCAACACGGACGGGAACACCCGGACGGGAAACCGGCGTCAGGAAATGCTTGTCAAATAAAGTTGCCTCTGTTAGTATCCCGAACCGTCTTCGACAGGCGATTTGATCTGGGGAACTTGTTCATGGCGCAAACGGGAAATTGCCGGAATAAAAATGAAAATGACGAAAACACCGTCTGGGGCATGGCTGTTCTTCGCCCGTTTGCTTTGATCGGAAGAAACGTTTTGAGCTGGGTGGACAACCTCGGGGCGGCGGCCATTTTTCTGGGGATGGCGCTGTGGCAGATTTTCCGCAGGAAGCAGTTTGCCAAGACGGTCCGGCAGGTTTATTATATCGGGGCCAGATCCATCACGATCATCATGCTGGTCAGCCTGTTTACCGGAATGGTGCTGGGACTGCAGGCCCACCACGCCCTGTCGAAATTCGGCGCTGAAGGAGCGGTCGGCTCCCTGGTGGCCCTTTCGCTGATTATGGAGCTCGGTCCCGTGCTGACCGCCATCATGATTACGGCGCGGGCGGGTTCGGCCATTGCCGCCGAAATCGGCATAGAGCGCATCAGCGAACAGATTGACGCCCTGCAGACGATGCGGATCAATCCGCTGCGGTACATCGTCAGTCCAAAGATTTCCGCCTCCATCATCAGCTTTCCGCTGCTCACGGCCGTATTCGATCTGATCGGCATTCTGGGCGGCTATCTTTCCGCGGTTCTGCTGCTGGGGCTGAATTCGGGCGTTTACTGGCACAGCACGAAGGTTTATGTGGCTCTGGAAGACGTCACCAACGGTTTTATCAAAGCGATTGTTTTTGCGGTGATCGTCGCGACGGTTTGCTGCTATCAGGGGTATTTCGCGCACATGCGCCGGGACAGCCACGGCGCCCAGGCGGTGGGACTGGCCACCACGTCGGCGGTCGTGACCTCCTGCGTCCTGATTCTGATTTCGGATTACATCGTAACGTCCCTGCTGATTTAAAGAGATAAGATGAAGACGCCTCTGATTGAATTTAAAGATGTGACCAAGTGCTTCGGCGACAAAATCGTCCTGGACCGCGTCAATCTCCAGATCTACGAAGGGGAGGTCACGACGATCATCGGCCTTTCCGGTTCCGGCAAAAGCGTGCTGCTCAAACATATCATCGGATTGCTCCAGCCGGATGATGGCGTCATTCTGTTTCGGGGAAAACCGGTTGCTGAAATGAGCCGGTCGGATCTTGCGGGATCCTTCGGCCGGATCAGCTATATGTTTCAGGGCAACGCCCTGTTTGATTCCATGACGGTTTATGAGAATATCGCGCTGCCGCTCATAGAGACGACCAACTTGAAAAAAACGGAGATCCATCGCAAGGTGCTGACCCGCATGAAACAGACGGAGCTCACGGAAGCGGCTTCCAAATATCCGTCGGAACTTTCCGGAGGCATGCAGAAAAGGGCCGCGCTGGCGCGCGCTTTGATTACGGATCCCGGGATCGTTTTGTTCGATGAGCCGACTACCGGCCAGGACCCTGTCCGGAAAAACGCCATTTTGAGCATGATCGCCCAGAACCAGAGAAAACTGAATTTCACCGCGGTTCTGGTCAGCCATGAAATTCCCGACGTGTATTTTATTTCCAACCGCATTCTGGCGCTGTATGATCACCGGATTGTTTTTCAGGGCACGCCGGAGGAGCTGGAAAATTTCAACCACCCGTTCATGGACGAAGTCATCAACTCTCTGGAAGGACTGCAGAAGGAATTGACCGGTCTTTACTCCAAGCGCCAGTTTGAGCTGCTGAACCATCTGCAGCTCAAAAGGAGCAAGGGCGGAGAAACCTTCTGCCTGGTGATTTTCAGCCTCCGGGAGCTCGACGCGATCGTTTCGCAGATCGGCCATGACGCCGCGCAGGAGATTCTGCGGAATATGGGGCTGTTTATCGACCGGCATTTCGGCGCCATCGGGGGGATTTCCACAAGGCGCGCCACCAACGAGATTTTGACCGTGCTTCCCTATTCCAGCCTTGCGGAAACGGAAAGAATCATGGAAGATTTCATCGCGGATTTTAACCGGCAGGCCGTTCCCGCTCTGGAGGAGGGGGCCTGCAGGTTTGCGCTGGGGGGCGCCGTGGAATTGACGATCCTGGCGGGCGCGGCCGAAGGACAATCCAGGACCGATATCGACGCCCTGCTTGCGCAGGCGAGATCGAAACAAAAAGAAATCGGGCGATTGCAATGCGCCCCGGGAGAATGAACCGATGAAAAAGTACAAGATGGAAACCATGGTCGGTATCTTTGTCGTTTGCGGATTGATCTGCGTAGGATACATGACGGTCAAACTTGGAAAGTTGAACTGGTTCAGCGGAGATACGTATCCGCTCATCGCCAAATTCACGACTGTCACGGGTTTGAAGGCGGGCAATCCGGTCAACATCCTGGGCATTGAAGTCGGGCGCGTGGAGCGCATTTCGATGGACCAGGAAGACCTCAGGGCCGTCGTGGAAATCCGGATTCGGAAGGACATCAAGATTTATGATGACGCCATTGCTTCCATTAAAACGGAGGGCCTCATCGGCGACAAGTATCTGAGCATCGATCCGGGCGGAGGAGGGGACCTGCTTGAGCCCAACGGCGTCATCACGGACACGCAGGCCGCTTTGGATATTGAATCGCTGATCAGCAAATACGCCTTTGGCGACATAAAAAAGGACCAGGGGAAAAATCAAAACAACGAAAAGGAAAAGAAATAGATGGAAAACAGAATCCTGAAAAAACGGCTGGCGGGGTGCATGCTGGTCATGATGCTGCTGATGTCCGTTCCGGCGTATGCCGGAGCGCCGATGAGCGCCGTGGAAAGCACGGTCAACCGCGTCCTGGACGTTCTGCGCGATCCAAAAATGAAAGGCCCGGCGGCCAAATCCCTCAAGACGGAAAAACTCCGCGTCATCTATAAAGACATGTTTGACGAGATGGAATTTTCCCGGCGCACACTGACCCGCAACTGGAACAAGTTCACCCCGGAGCAGCGCAGGGAGTTTGTTGATCTTTTTGAACAGGTGCTGGAAAAGACCTACCTGGACAGAATTCTCGAATATTCCAACGAGAAAATTGTTTTTTACAAGGAATCGATGATCGCGGACGACAAGGCGGAGATTCAGTCCAGGGTGATCACCTCTTCCAAGGAAGTTCCCATTTACTACCGGATGATTTTAAAAAACGGCAAGTGGAAAGTTTACGATGTCGTCGTGGAAAATGTGAGCCTGGTGCAGAACTACCGAACCCAGTTCAATGAGATTCTGGCTGGCGGCACGCCGGAGCAGCTCCTGGAAACCCTGCGCAAAAAGGTGAAAACCCATTAATATTAGGATCATGAAGCATAATCTGTCCGTTTTTCTCCTGACCGTCCTTTTTTTCGCGGCCGGGAGCTTCCCGGGCTGTCTGGCCCTGAATATTGCGTGCGCGGAAGCGCCGGCGATGAGTGATGGGCAAGGGGTAGTAGGCGATGGGCGATGGGTAATGGGCAATGGGAAAAGCATGGATTACGCCCTCGCGAAGGCTCCGTCGGCCGGGGCGGATGCGACTGTCCGCGGGGAGGAGGCGCTGCCGGGCCGTGCAGACGACGCTTTTCAGGATGAATACAAAGACGATGAGAATCAGGACTACGACGACGAGCCTTTTGCGGAAGAGCGCGTTACCATCGCCGATCCGATCGAACCTTTCAACCGCGCCATGCACCGGTTCAACGACCGGCTGTATTTCTGGCTGCTCAAACCGGTTGCCCGGGGGTACAAAGCGGTGGTTCCGGAACCGGCGCGGATCAGCGTTAAAAATTTCTATTACCATCTGCTGTTTCCCATCCGCTTCGTCAATTGCCTGCTGCAGGCCGATTTGACCGGCGCCGGTTCGGAAGCGGGCCGTTTTGCGATCAACACGGTGTGGGGCATCGGGGGACTTCTGGATCCCTCCTCCAATCGGGGCATCGAACTGCAAAAACAGAACACCGATTTCGGGCAGACGCTGGGTCTGTACGGCGTGGGCCACGGCTTTTACATCGTCTGGCCGTTTCTCGGTCCGTCAAGCCCCCGGGACAGCGTGGATATCGCGGGCGAGTATGTTCTGGATCCGCTTTCCTACTTTACCCCCTGGTACACCAGCCTGGGCAAAAGACCCTTCAAAATGATCAACAACGCCTCGTTGAGCCTCGGGGATTACGAAGCGGTGATCGAAGCGGCCATCGACCCTTACATTGCCATTCGCAACGGCTACATTCAGTATCGCATGAAGGAAGTCCAGACGCGCAGGGCAAGATCGCTCTTTTTCCGCAATTGGAAAAGTGAGGCGACCCGGGCGCCGGCCAACTGAGAACGCATAAAAGGAGAAACCCTACGAGAAAAATCATTCTTTTCACGATAGCCCTGATGATTCTTCCCCTTTGCTCTTCCGCGCTTGCGGGCGGAATGTTCGGGCCGCTGCAGACGATGTCCAAAAAAACCGGCGGCGTGAACACCGCTGTCGGCTGCCGGTATGCGGAAGATACATTGAAAGGCGACATGGATTATGGGATTCGCCAGCACCAGGTCTATTCCCAGGCGGCGTACGGTGCCTCCGGCCGCTGGGAGATTTACGGGCGCATCGGCATTTCCGATTTGCAGATATCGGACGCGTTTCGCTCTTCTTCGGCCCTGACCACGGTTTCCCGGGACTCTTTTGAAGAAAACTGGAAATTTTTCGGGACGCTGGGCGCCAAGGCGTATTATCCGGTTCATTCCGTATTCGGCGTCGGCGCTTTTGTGCAGGGAAGCTGCAACTTCAGCAATTTCACCGATGAGGTTAGCGGAACCAGCGGCGGAATTCCTTTTGTGACTGATATAAAGGTAAAATATCTCTGGGACGTCAATTTCGGCATCGGCCTTCAGGCGACGGTTCCTTATGGAATTCAACTGTATGCCGGGCCTTTTGTTTATTATACGGAAGCGGATGCTTATGTACCCGCCGCCGTCCCGGGGATTCAGTCGGGCGCCGAAAAGACGTCTTTGAAGAATGCATCCGCGGTCGGCGGGTTTTTCGGCGCCGCCGTCGGGCTGGGCAGGGGATTTGGTCTCCTGATCGAAGGCCAGTATGCGGACCGTTTCTCCGCCGGATCGGCCATTACCTACACCTACTAGAGAGGCAAACATGAAGAAGCCTTCAGGAAAGCATCAACGGCGGCCCAGGCGGACCATCGGCGTTTTATACGGCGGAAGATCGGGCGAGCATGACGTGTCGCTGTGCTCGGCGGCCTCCGTCGTTTCGGCGCTGGACAAAACCAAATACGACGTCGTTGCGATCGGCATTGACCGCGACGGACGCTGGTATGTTCAGGACCGGCCGGAAATCATCGCCGATAAAGATTTCGGCAGAATCCTGTCTTTGAAAAAAAAGGGCGTCTGGCTGGTCAATCATTTTGAAGACCAAAGCAGGCTGCACCTTTACGATATG
>JAQUVQ010000007.1:0-16206 GCA_028693285.1 Smithellaceae bacterium | reverse complement strand
ACGCTGCCCGGATTTACCAGCATCAGCATGTATCCCAAGCTTTGGGAGGCCACGGGTCTTTCCTACGGCGGCCTGCTCGATCGTCTGGTGGAGCTTGCGCTGGCGCGCCACCGTGAAAAAACGTCTGTTGTGACCGGCTGAAAGTCGCAGAGACTTCGACGATCCGGTCGTTTGGGCTTGAGTTGAAATTTCATGAATGAGAAGGAGGAAGAATTAAGGAGATATGAGCGAACTTTCAGCCGCAGTTTCCAATTCGACAAAAATCCGCCTGCTGACGCTGATGATGGCCATGGAAATTTACACCGTCGGCGTTTCCATCATCGGCATTCTGACGTCCAATTCCATTGTCTTTATCGCCAATTTCGTAATCGCTTTTACGGGCGCTCTGGCCTCCGGCCTTTCACTTTATACCGTGAGGCGCATGTCGCGCGGGACCGATCTGCTCAATACCTACGGCCTGGGGCGCATGGAAACCATCTCCAGCATTGTGGTCGGAACCACCATGCTGCTGGCGGCTCTGTTTGTCGGCTATGAAACCGTCTCCAAAATCCTCCATCCCTCCTCGCAGCACGGCGGTCTGGCGGCCATGCTGCTGACGTTCGCTTCCTTTGCGGCGTCCACCTGGCTTTGGATACGCAACTACAGGCTGAGCAAAAAAGAGCACTCTCCTATTTTCAGCTCCATGTGGCGCATGGCGAGAATGGGCGCGCTGGAGGATCTGCTGATTATTCTGGCGGTGGGCATTTCCCTTGTTTTTTCCGACGCTACATGGACGCGCTACCTGGATGTCTGCGCCACATCGATTCTGATGATCAGCATCGTCAAGTCGATTTACGATGTTTTCTCCGGATCGATCAGCGATTTGCTGGACCGCAGCCTCGATGAATACAACATGCTGATCATTTTGCGCGAACTGATCGCCAACTTCGACGCCTATGACCAGATCCACGGCGTCCGCACGCGCCGTTCGGGAAGCCATACCTTCATCGAGATCTTTCTGGAGTTTGCGAGCGATGCGAAGGTGGAAGAGGTTTACCGACTGAAGGACCGGCTGGAGGCGGAGCTGAAAAAGCAGATGCCCAACGCCCAGATCATGCTGATTCCGAGCCGCTTGACTGGAAACGCAAGGTTTTGATTTTATTTGATAAACAATAATAAAACGAATCAACCCTTTCAGGGAAGGCGCCCTCTGTTTCAAATGCGGCGGCGCTCAGGTTCTCCCGGCTTCCGGCGTTTTTCAGCCCGGGAAAAGCTCATTTGCCATGTATTTCTTATCCATAATAATTCCATGAATTTTCATTGAACTTCCCCTTTGACAAGTATTCCCATAAACGGTTCTAATCATCCTGAAAATACCGTCCGGCAGTCGAGCTTTCCGGCGCGGGCCATCGGTACGGTCAGGGGTTGCCGGAACGCATCCAGGAAAAAGGAACTTTTTCAGGAGAGATCAGAACCATGATGAAAAACGCACAACCTTTGGAAAACCGAAGCCGTGGGGAGGAAGCGCTCATTTCCGACATCAAAGGACCGTTTCTTTTTCCGGTTCCGGATATCCGCCGGGCGGAAAATGCATTATCCGGAGAAGACAACATCAGCCAAAAGATCATCGATTGTTTTCCCGGATGGTTTTACCTGATGGATCAGCAATTAAACCTGGTCTTCTGGAACGACAACTTCCGGCAGGCGACCGGCTGTTCAAATGAAGAGCTTCGGGGAATGTCGGTTCTGGAATTTTATAAAGAGGCTCAGCAGGCCTTCATCGCCGAAGAATTGATCAGAGTTTTTCGTCTGGGCGAATACGCCGCCGAAGCGGACATCGCATTCAGGGAAGGGACGGTCCGGACGTTTTATTTCAATTTCAAACAGGTCTGCTACGGCAACGCCCCCTGCCTCGCGGCGGCGGCTTTCGACGTTTCCGGGTGGAAAGGCGGGCATGTGCATTTTTCCAGGCAGCCGCAAAACACCAGTTTGTCCCTGCAGGTGAGCCTCCGCTCCGAAAAAGAAGGGCGGCAAGCCACTGAGGATAAACTGAAGGCCAACCTGGAGGATCTGGTCATTCCGCATTTGAAGAAACTGAAGGCGACGAACCTGAACGCCACGCAACGAAAGCACCTGGAGGCCCTGGAGAACCATCTGAATGATGTTTTGTCACCGTTTGTGAACAGTCTGCTGCTCATTTATTCAAATCTCACCCCTCAGGAAATCCAGATTGCCGATCTGGTCCGCAGCGGCAACGGCACCAAAGAAATCGCCGATACGCTCAACACGTCGGTGAACACGATTGCGACCCATCGCAACAACATTCGGAAAAAATTGAACCTGCGGAACACGAAAGTCAACCTTCGGACCCACCTGCAGACCATTTTATAAAAGATCGCAAACACGAAAAGGAACCCGGAAGCTTATGGAAGCACTTCATCAGGCGATTGATTTCAAACCAAGATACATGGAGGTCACAGACTCCGCGGATGCCGGGCGGCCGGTTCGGAAAGCCGATCCTTCCCATGCCGTCGCGGCGGGCACGTCCCATCTCTTCAACCATCATCTTGTTCCGGCGCTTCTCAACATCGAGATGGCGATGAACAAGCTGCCGAAGAACGGAAAAACTTTCCGGCTGCTTTCCGACGCCATGAAATCCGCCTGCCAGGCGGCGGAGATCTGCCGAATGCTGATGGGCAGTCTGGGCTTTTGTCTGGGCTGCGGGTCATCCGGTCGGGCGCCGGTGGACTTGTCCGGGGCCTGTTTGCGGTTTCTGCCCGTTTTCCGGGCGCTGGTTTTGCCCAACACGCGGCTTGAAGCCGATTTGCCACCGGGCGGACCGTCGGTCCGGGTCAGCCGGGATTTGCTGAACCAGGTTTTGATCAACCTGATTCGAAGGGCGGGGGAATTCTTTGAAGGAGCGCCCGGCGTTTTTTATTTTCGCGTGAGAACGGCCGGACCGGAAGAACTTCCGAAGCATGCCCCGTTTTCGCACGGCTCGCGGTCCGCTTACGCGTGCGTTGAAATTGAAAGCAGGGGATGTCCTTCGGCGGAGCGGGACGGGAGTGCCATGGAAAGAACCGTGTCCGCGGCCGGTTCCATCTTGTCCGTGTACGGGGGATATGCGGCGGCGCAAACCAATGAGGCGGGCAAAGTCGCCTTCAGAATCTTTTTGCCGGTCTGCAAAACCGAACCGCCGCCTTCCGGGACAAAGGTCGTTTCGGGAAGCATCGCGGAATTGTTCTCGTAAACGGGGATCCGCAGATTCCGACGTCAGTCCGGGTTCGCCCGGGGGCGGTCTTTACTTTTCGATGCGGGACCTGGCCGTTTGAATGGCGAGATCTTTATCCCGGGTGAAGAACCACCACTGCGGTTTCCCGGTGTGAGGTCCTTTCTCCTTTTCCTTTCCCCGGCTGCGGTACCAGCGGCCGAATCGTTCGACCGCGGCAAAGGGATGATCGCCCGTGCACAAAACGCTGCAGGGGCGTATTTCCTTAAAGTAAACCGTTTCATCCGGTTCTTCCTCGCGCTCCAGCTCTTCGGGAAGGACCGCGCGTGACACGTCGAATCCCTGAGCTTCTTTTTGATCCAGCCACTCCGAAATGTTCATATTCTTCTTCCTTTCCCGAAGGCGTTATCCGTCGTGAGGGTGTTCATCCGGTTCCCTGCGGTCCAGAAGCGCGCAGTCCTCGTCCGAAGCTTCAAACACATCCACGGAGGGCATGCGGAAGGTTGTGAAACCGTGCGCCCGGCAGCCGTAGGGAGACTTTACCCGGCCGGTCAGGTAGAAATGCCGGCAGAAAAAGCAGTTGATCAGGGTTCCTTCTTTTTTGTTTTCCGCCATTGAAAAGTTCCGATGAAATGCTGAAGGCCAGAGGCTGTAGACGATAGGTGTGCATTATTTGTGATCTCTAGCCTATCGCCAATGGCCCATAGCCTGTTTTCTATCCTTCCGACAATTTTTCCAGCTTCAGCTTTTTTTCGAGAAGCTGATTGGCCTCTTCCAGTTTTTCCTGCGAGGAATAAACCGCGACGGAGCCGGAGGGCGAAGCGGCTTCAAAATAGGCGGACAATGCCTGGCGCACCTGCCCGGGCGTCGCGGCAAACAGCCGGTCCCGGAAAAACTGGCGCATGTCGTCGGTCACGCCGCTGAAATTCCTCAGCAGGGCGGCATACCCGCGCCCCGAAGGATCGAGGGGCTTGTCCAGCGCGCCGAGCGCGCTGATCACGGCCTTTTCCAGATCGTCATGATTCATTTCATTTTCGGAATAAAACCGCTTGGCGGCCTCAAAGACATCCATCGTTTCCACGATGTGCGGGTCTCGATAGGACAGAAACGCGAACACGCCCTGCATCGCGTCGAAAGAAGTCATCCCCCCGTAGGCGCCGCCCTGTACGCGGATGCGCTGGTACAGATACGTGTTGGAAAGCTCGCGCGAGGCCAGCATTAAAAGGGCGGAGTCCGGATCATTGTAGGCCGGCGCCTTCATCGCCGAGGCCACGTAGGAAACCTGCGCGGGGACGGCGATGCCGGAGCGGACGGGCGAAAGCGCGGGCGGCGCGGCTTTTTCATCAAGGCGTCCTGCGGGCAGACTTTCCAGCAATACGCCGATTTGCTCTTCCAGCAGCCTGAGGCCGTCCGCGTCGGCGGTCAGGTTGACGGTCAGATTCTTCCGGGTGAAGAGAATTTTCCTGAGCCGGTCCAGTTTTTCCCGCAGGAGGTTCTTGGAGGCGTCGAAATTTTCCGCCTGCTGCTGGACAAAGCGAAGCTGCGTCCGGCCGTGCCACTGTTCATCGCGGTGCGCGGGCAGCGTCAGCCCCGCCGCCGCCGTCCGTTTGGCGAAGACATGTCCGGAGGGAACGACGGAGGCGAGCAGGTTGTTTTTGCGCTCGGCGATCAAATCGCGCATTCTCGACTCATCGTTCAGGTCTCCAAGGCAGAGAATGTCGCGGACGGTCCGGCAGGCATTTGGAACATTGCGGTAAAGCGCTTTGAAGGAAAAAATCATTTTCTGCCAGACGCAGCCCGCGTCGGCGGACCGGCCGCAGGATAAATCGTAGCCGAAACCGCCCATTTGCAGGGCGATGCGCTTGGCCATCTCATCGTACGTCAGCCCAGCCGCGCCCATGCCGCTCATGATTTTGCCCAGAAGCGGCAGAAGCATCTGCAGGTCCTCGGGAACCGAGGCGGTGTCAAAGGCCAGGTCGGCGTAAGCGATGCCGTTGGTGAACAGGTCATGCGCGAGCGCCGGAACCGGAACCGCGGTTGCGCGCCGGGTCGGAATCGTTTCCACCCGCCGGGGAAGGTCTTCCATTTTCAGCTTGGGCAGACACGCCTGCGCCGCGGAAGAATCATCCGCCGACTGAAAGGCCTTGAGAAGCGCCGCCTGCTCGTCGATTTCCCTGAGTTGCTCTTTGGACAGGCCGGCCTTGAGATCAGCCATTTTCTTTCGCAGCCGCGCTTCATTCTTTTGGTTGAAATCGGGATCCGGCTCCATCACCGCCAGCAGGCGGTGAGGATTGTCCAGCAGCCACTTTTGAGCCACTTTCTGGAAGATTTGCGGATCGTCCTTCAGGAAGCGGCGGATGTTTTCAATCACGCGCGAAAAATCGAGGCCGATCAGGGGGTCGCCGTCGTAGAGCCAGGTCTGAAAAACGCCGCCCATCAGCGTGATCCCGTAAGGGTAGGAGCCGCGGGAAATTTCCTTGCCGTGAAACTCGACCTGGTGCAGGATGCCTTCGATGAGCTCCGGATCGAACCCTTCGTCGACGATTTTTTTCAGGGTGTCGAGGATCAGCTTCTCGATGGCGGGAATGTCTGCGCTTCCGGCGTTGCGCAGACCCGCGCAGAACATCAGTTGCTTGAGATCGGATTCGATGCCGGACACCGGCGAGAGGTCTTCCCCCAGCCCCGAATCGACGAGCGCCCGGCGCAGCGGCGAGGCGGCGCTGCCCACGAGCAGGCCGGAGAGGATGGAGAGCAGGAGCGCCGTTTCGAAGTCCCTGTTTTCCGCAAGCAGCCAGGCTACGTTGACGTGGGTTTTGTTTTCCCCCGGCTCGTCCGGATCGATGGGATAGGCGCCGGTCACCCGCCGGGGGCCGTCAAAGAAAGGCTGGCTCGCGATGGACGAATCCACCTCCACCCGTTCAAACCCGTCGAGCATCTGAGCCAGAAACGCCAAATGCTCCGCGGTGGGAATGTCGCCGTAGAGGAAGAAGCGCGCGTTGGTCGGGGAGTAGTATTTGCGGTGGAAATCCCGAAACTGTTCATACGTGAGCGTGGGAATCACGTTCGGGTCTCCCCCGGAATCCCGCGCATACACGGTGTCCGGGTAAAGATTCTGCTGAATGTCCTTGTACATCAGTGATTCGGGCGACGAGTAGGCG
Organism: Smithellaceae bacterium; assembly: GCA_028693285.1. Lineage (GTDB taxonomy): Bacteria > Desulfobacterota > Syntrophia > Syntrophales > Smithellaceae > UBA8904. Next base: position 9,840 of record JAQUVQ010000007.1, on the reverse strand, counting down.
CCCTTCATCTCATTGTAAACGATGCCGGAGATGATAAGGTCGCTTTCGGGATCGCCGGGCTTTGCGAATTCCAGGTGATGCCCTTCCTGCAGAAAGGTTTCGCGAAGCAGGCGGGGGTGCAGGACCAGGTCCGTGTAAACGCGCGCCAGATTGTAGAAATCCGTCTTGATCTGGCTGGCCGCCGGGTAAAGGGTTTTGTCCGGGTAGGTGAAGGCGTTGATGAAGGTCTGCATGGTGGAGCGCATCAGCTCCTTGAAGACGTCCCGGAGCGGATATTTCTCCGAGCCGGCCAGGACGGAATGCTCCAGGATGTGGGGCAGGCCCGTGGAATCCGAAGGCGGCGTCCGAAAGCCGATGACGTAAAGATTTTCCCGGTCGGCGGCGTGCAGGTGCAGCACTTTGGCGCCCGTTTTCCGGTGCTCCATCTCATAGGCGGCAAGCCGCATCGTTTCGATGACTTCGACGCGCCTTACGATAAAGCCGTGGACGACATCGCCTGCCTTCAGCGTTGGCTGCAATACATCGATGGTTGTCATTTCCGGACGCTCCTTGCCGTTGGGGGATTATGGCCGCGGACAATCCTGAATCGTCACGCGGCGGTTTTGCGCCTGGCCTTCCGGCGTGTCGTTGTCGGCGATCGGCTGTGATTCGCCCGCCCCCCGGACGATCAGACGATGTTCGTCGATGGCGTATTGTTCGACCAGATATTGTTTGACGCTTTGGGCCCGCCGCTTCGACAGTTCCAGGTTGAAGGCGACGGAACCGACGCTGTCCGCATGGCCGGTGATGACGAGCGTGTCCCTGGGATACTTCACCAGGTATTCCATAATGGTTTGCACGCTGCTCTTCGGGATGGCGTCCACCTGCGTGGAATTGGCGTCGAAGGCAACGCTGATGTTGATGCAGCCGGGGCGGCTGAAATCCTCGATCACGACGGCCTCGGGCAGCGCTTTTCCTCTGGGGGCCGAGATCACGGCCTTCGCGGCAACCATTTTCTCCTTGGCGGCTTCCGTTGTCGCGACGTCCTTCGTCTCGCTGCTGAAGTAGATCTCGCCGATCAGGCCTTCAGCGGGCGTTTTCGTCCGCTGGGTGTTGATGTGGATTTGCAGGCCGGTGGTGACGCCGAGCGGTTCGCCCCCGTTGATGTCGCCGAAAAGCTTTTTGTAGTCTTCATAAATATTGCGGCGTTCCGTGTACCACTGGCCGGTCTTGTCCGTTTTGTTGCGCAAAACGATGTAGCGCATTTTGTCGCCGCCGATCTGCGTGCTGCGTCCGCTCCACCCCTTGGGCGCTTCGTTGTCCCAGACATAGCCCACGACCGGCGTGTTCAGCACGGCCGGAAATCCGGTTTCCTTGAAGGCAACATAGACCTGGAGCGCCTGGTCGTCGGCCGATTTTTTGCGGACATCGCCGCCGACGGGCATTTTTTGGACTTTCCAGCGCCAGGAAAGAATCGGAAAGTCTTTCACGTTGACGCGAGCCGACGTGCGCACGCCGAAGGACGAGTTGCCCTGCGAGAGCAGATGCAGATAATAGTTGTCGCCTTCCCTGGCGATTTTCAAAGACGGAGCGCCGAATTTTTTCTCCAGCGCCCAGCCGGCGGGCGCGCCGCCCGGCAGATCCGCGGAGCGGATTTTGGTGACGGGAATAATGGACGCCCCCGCGCCGGCGCAGAAAAACATCAGCGCAGCCCATAGCGTAAAACCGGAAAAAGCGAGGATTCTTTTCATGTCCGCTGCCGTCCTTACAGGGCTTTCGCGCGCAGCGCCATGATTTGAGTCCTCGTGAACACCGACTGAACCTGGTCCGTGTGCTGCAGGATGTTTTCCCGTCCGCCTTCTTCGCGGTCAATCAGGGTAATCACGCGGTCCACCACCAGGCCGGCCCGGCGGGCCTGTTCGATGGCGGTGATCGTCGAGCCGCCCGTGGTGATGACGTCGTCGAGGATGGCCACTCTTTCGCCGGCGGCGACGTTTCCCTCGACAGCGCTCTTCGTGCCGTGGTCCTTGGCCTCCTTGCGCACGATGAACGATTTGATCGGCCTGCCTTTCTGAAAGGAAATCACGGCCAGGGCGTTGGCGATCGGGTCGGCGCCCAGCGTCAGGCCTCCCGCCGCCGTGACCGGCGCGTCCTCGAGCATGTCAAAAACAACCAGGCCGATCAGGTTCATGCCTTCCGGGTCCAGCGTGGTCGGTTTGCAGTTGAAGTAAAAGTTGCTCAGGCGGCCCGAAGCCAGCGTAAAAGGCGGATTTTCACTGTATTTGAAAGAGCGCTCGAGAATGATACGGCCCAGACGCTCTCTGGCTTTTGTGGAATCCATGGACATAATTTTTTTCCTCCAGCACGGATCAATTTACGAGTGCGAGTTCTCGTGGATTACGAACTTGATGGGCAGCTCCGCCCATGTTTTATACGGAACACCGGACCTTTTGGCCGGCACGAATTTCCAGTCTCTGACCGCGGAAACCGCGGTGTGGTCCAGAATGGCATAGCCGGACGACTGCCGGACGACGGCTTTGCCGACGCGCCCGTCCGCCAGAATTTCCACCGCGACCAGCACGACGCCCTCGTAGCCGCGCTGCCGCGCTGTTTCCGGATAGCCGGGCGCGGGATTCTCGCGGTACCGGGGATAGGCGCTGGAAAGAACCGGCTGCATGGCGGGGACCGCCTGCGCCCTTCCGGCATCCGACAAAATCCCGTGTCCGGACGCTTCCGCATAGACCGCCGTTGGGGACCCGAAAGGCGCCGGCGCGTCGCCGGCAGCGGTATTTTCGCCGGCCGGCACGGCGGTCCGGATCTCCGCCGGTGCATTTTGCGGGGTTTGCGCTTCCTCTGCGGCTAAAGATCGGCCCTCCCCGGCCGGCGGCTTCTTCTGCAGGGCTTTCGGAACAGGCGACAAAGAATCGTCCTTTCCGGCAGCGATGGAGGCCCAGACAAAATCAAGACTTCCCGGCGCCTTTGGAACCGTCGCGGGACCGGTCAGGCCGAACATCAGGACGGCCGCCGCCAGGGCGTGAAGACCGACCGATGCGCAAACGCTCAAAAATCTGTTTTGTTTTTCCGTCGTCATGGCCATTATTTTTTGATCAGCTCATCCACCGCCTTGACGGCGGCCACGCCGTCTTTGGCAAACGACGCGCCGATGGATTCCGCATACGCCCGCGTCACCACGGCTCCGCCGACCAGAAAGTCCGTGCGGATTCCCTGCGCGCGGGCCAGCGAGATGATCTCTTTCATGTGGACCATCGTTGTCGTCATCAGGGCGGAAAGTCCGATCACGTCCGGTTTTTCCTTTTTGGCCGCCTCGATGATCGCCCGGTCCTGAACATCTTTGCCGAGGTCAATAACACAATATCCGTAATTTCTCAAAAGCAGCGCGACAATGTTCTTGCCGATGTCGTGAATATCGCCCCGGACTGTTGCCAGCAGGACTTTGCCCTTTTGCGCCGCCGCCTTTTGCTTCAGGTGCGGGTCCAGCAGGGCCAGGGCATTTTTCATCGTTTCCGCCGCGGCCATGAGCTGCGGCAGAAAATAAATTTTCTTCTCGTACAAATCCCCCACCCGCACGATGGCCGGAATCAGCAGGTCATCGACGATTCGGGAGGCGGGGAAGCCGTTGTGCAGCATTCCCTCCAGGACGGGGACGATGCGGTCCCGGTCTCCGTCCAGGATGGCCGCGGTGACCTGTTCCTCCGGGGACACCGCCGCCGCCGAATCGGTTTTCGGCGCCGCGGGCGCCTGCTCGGAGAAATGGCGGATGAACAGCAGGGGCGCCTTTTCTCTGGCGACAAGCGCGTCTGCCGCCTTTTTCACGTTCATGAATTCGATGCCGGCCGGATTGGCGATGGCCATCGTGAGTCCGCAGTACTGCGCCATGGCCAGAAACGCGGCGTTGAGCCAGGGGCGCCCCGGCATGCCGAAAGAAACATTGGAAAGGCCGAGGACCGTTTTGCATTTCAGCGTGTTGTTGCACCAGGCTACCGTGGCCAGCGTTTCCCGCGCCGCTTCGGCGTCGGAGGCAACCGCCATCGTCAGCCCGTCCACGATAAAATCCTCTTTGGTCATTCCGGCTTTCCGGACTTTTGCATAAATCGACCGGACGACCTCCCGGCGTTTTTCAGCCGTTTTGGGAATGCTGCCGTCGGTGAGGGGCAGCAAAATGAACATCGCGCCGTATTTCGCGGCAAGCGGCAGAAGCCTGGCGAGCTTTTCCTTTTCGCCGGAAATGGAATTGATCAGCATTCGGCCCGGATAGAGGCGCAGCGCCGCTTCGATGGTTTCCACTCTGGACGAATCGATGACCAGCGGCAGCCGGGTGGTTGTGGCGAGAAGCCCGATGACGTTTTTGATCGTTGCGGCTTCGTCAATGCCCGGCAAGCCGATGTTGACGTCCAGAAGGGATGCTCCCTGCGCTTCCTGCTCCTGCGCCATTCGGCGAATGATGGACAGTTTGCCTTCCAGGAGCTCCTGCTGCAGGGCCTTCTTGCCCGTGGGATTGATCCTTTCGCCGACCACCAGCAGGGGCTGATCGTCCTGCAGGGATAGAAGGCTTCTCGCGGAGCTGAGCGCCGCGATCGACTTTCTGCGGGGACTTGCCGGTTTTTTCTTCCCGACCGCCTTGGCCAGCGCCGCGATGTGAGCGGGCGTCGTGCCGCAGCAGCCTCCCAGCAGGTTGGCGCCCGCCGCGGCCAGCTTCCTCGCGCCGGCGGCAAAGCTTGCGGGATCCATGTCGAAGACGGTCTTCAGCCCTTCGAGCCTCGGCAGGCCGGCATTGGGCTTGGCCAGGAGCGGCACCGTGGCGAGAGGCTTCATGGCGGCGATATATTCCGCCATCTGTTCGGGACCCGTGGAGCAGTTGCAGCCCACGGCATCCGCGCCCAGGCTCTGCAGCGTAATGAGCGCCGCTTCCGGCGGCGTTCCGCCCAGCGTGTGCCCGTCGCTTTCAAAGGTCATGGAAGCGATGGTGAAGATGTCGCCCAGCTCTTTTACCGCCAGCAGGGCCGCACGCGCCTCCTGAATGTCGATCATGGTTTCGATCACGATCAGATCGCAGCCCCCGTCGATCAGGCCGCGCGCCTGTTCGTTGAACGCGTCCACGGCCTTCTCAAAGGCCAGCGGGCCGAAAGGTTCGATGAACAGGCCGGTGGGCCCGATGTCGCCGGCGACCAGCGCTTTCCGGCCGCAGGCCTGCCGGGTTTGGAGCGCCAGTTCCCGGTTGACCGAAGCGGCGTCTTTTTTCACGCCGAACTGCTTGAGCTTGAAGCGGTTTGCGCCGAACGTGCAGGTGTAAACCACCCGGGCGCCGGCTTTTGCGTAGGAGGCGTGAATGTCCTGAATCACCGCCGGATTTTCCAGGCACCAGATTTCCGGACAGACCCCGGCCGGCATTCCTCTTTTCTGCAGCTCGGTGCCCGTCGCTCCGTCCAGAATGACAAGCTGTTTCTGAAGGAGACTTTTGATTTTTTGATTTTTTGTCACGTCAACTCCTGCGGGCTCTGTTTTTCGCTGAGCCCTTATATCATCTTTGCCCTTCCAGGGGGAATTTTTTCCATGCCGGCATTCATTTCTCTTGAACATCAAGGCTTTAAAGCCCATTGGCTGAAAACCGGATGGCGGCGGGCGGCCATGCCCACGATGGCCGCGCCCATTCGGCCATAGCTGATGCCGGCCGCCTCCGCGGCGCAGGCCATGCTGGCATCGTGGCTGATGTCCGCGTTGGGGTTGACGTCCAGGACGTAAAAAACACCGTCTTGCAGCCGAATATCCATGCGGGCGTAATCCCGGCAGCCGACGGCCCTGTAAGCCGCGCGGCACACGATTTCCATCGCCTTTTGTTCTTCGGGGTCCAGCGGCGCGGGCAGCCTCGTTTCGATTTTTTCGTACGCCTCGGAGCCCGGAATGAACTTGGCCTCGTGGCCGCAGAGGCGGTCCTTGACGTCTTTAAAAAATGCAAAATCCATTTCCGCGGCGGGCAATACGGTGAGTTCTTCATTTCCCCAGACCGACACGTGAAATTCGCGCCCATCGATGAAATCCTCCACCAGAGCGGGCTGCCGGTAGGCCTCCAGTATAAAAGGAACGCGCCGGGCCAGCTCGCCCTCGTCCAGCGCAACGGAATCGCGGCTGATCCCGGCGGAGCAGTGCTCATGAATGGGCTTGACGATCGCGGGAAACCTTTCCCACCGGACGGCTTCGCCAAGGTGAAAGACGCGCCAGGCGGGCGTGGGGATGCAGGCCGCGTCCAGCAGGGCTTTGACCCGGGCCTTGTCCTGCGCGAGCGCAAGCGTTTCCGAACCCGCGCCGGTAAAGGTGAAGCCCATCGCCTCAAGACGTCCGGCCACCATCCACTCGCTGTGGGAAATTCCGGGCAGACTTTCGCACCAGTTGAAAACGATGTGTCCGGCCGGATCAAAAAAGCCCAGACGGCCCTCGAGATTCTCGTCGGCCACCGGCACGAAAACCGTCGGGAAACCGGCCTCGAGAAGCGCCAGGCCGAGCTTTGTGGAGTGGCCGGCCGCTTCTTCCTTTTCGGCGGCCGTCCAGTCCGGCTCGATATTGTACAGCAGAACCACGGGAATTTTGCCGGGTTTTATGTCCAACGCCTCGGAAGTTTTGGGCATTTCTTTTTCCTTTCAGGGTAGCTCATTAACCATATTTTTTTTGGAATTCCAAGAATGAATTTACAAACGTCCGGGCCGGTGGTATTTTTCGCGCCGGAGAAGCGGCGAGATGAAAAACACAAAATCCATGGAGTGCATGCGCTGCGGCCGCTGCTGCCTGGCCGATTTCACAGCCTACGTGACGGAGGAAGACATCGGGCGGTGGAAGTCCGAAGGCAGAGACGACATACTGGGCGTCCTGGAGAGGGAGGGAGCCGTCTGGGAGGGCGACCGCCTGATGTCGCGGGAGTCGGGAACCCCGCTGGGCGGCTGCCGTTTTTTTGCATTTGACGGAAAGACTTTTTATTGCGCCATCCATGAAACCAGACCCGCGGTGTGCAGGCTTTTCGAGCCGGGTTCGTCCGAAATCTGCCCGCAGTATTCAAAAAAGGGAAACACACGGAATCATATTTGATTTTTCGATTGAAGCATGCGCTGCGTTTTCGGAATTTCATCCAGAGGCAGAATCCCGACTTCGTTGCAGAAGGGCAGGGTGTTCATTGTGAAGGACAACCGGTGATTTTCCGTTTTCCGGCAGAACTCACCGAATCGCACCGTGGGGAGCAATGACATGCCGTTTTCCAGCGGCTTGAAGAAATTGTCCATATGAATCGGAAGCACGAGCCGCGCGCGGGTTTTCAATACGACATTTTCCAGGTATTGATCGGTGTTCCCTCTTCCGGCGATGCCCAGAAGGATGACGTCGGCATGAGTCCCGTCATACATTTGCGGTTTGAAGCCTGCGCTTCCATGGTGCAGAATGGCTCCGGCGGGGTGTTGGATCAGCAGGGCAAAGACGCCGCCCAAACGGTAGTCGGCGGCCCGGCCGGGCGGGATCAGGGGCTTGTCGATGGTTCCGGGGTAGGGGATGCGGCCCAGGACGGCGGGGCCATGAGCGCTTTCAATGAATTTTATCGTAAAGTTTCCGAAACACAGCGTCCGGCCGCTTGTCATTTCCACCAATTTGTTTTCTTCCATGCCGGCGCCTCTGCCGATGTTCAGCGTGCTTGACGTGCCGACGAGCGGCGCATGGGCTTCGATTGCGAAATACGGCGCGTCGGCGGCATGGTCGAAATGGCTGTGGCTTGCGATGACCGCGGCAATGTTGTCCCTGCCGAACCTCCCGGCCCATTTTTGAATGAGGGGCCGGTTCGGTTCCAGCGGCAGACGAAACGCAACCCTGCCCATGCCGAACCGGCTTACGTAAGGATCAATCAGGATGCCTGTCTTCCCGTCGGTTACAAACATGCCGGCAGTGCCCAGCCAGATGATGCGGACGCTGCCCGGCCCTCCGGCGGTTTTTCTGATCATCAGTTTCTCATAGAGCTGGTTCATGATTTGTCCCGGGGCTTTTTGCGGGCTTCGGCAATCCACTCGCCGACGCTTTTATTTTCATTCCTGGCGGCCAAAGCGATCATGCGATGAAGCGCGGAACTCATCCGCATCACCTGGCCTTCATCAAAAGGCTTTTCCGGCTCTTCGTTTTTTTCGGCGCAGCCGTCAAGATAATGGTCAACGGCTTCCTCGAAAGCTTGTTTGATTTCCTTCACCGAATCGCCATGAAAGGTTATGATGTCACGAATATTGGAAACGCGGCCGATCAGGCATTCATCTTTTTCGCTGTATTCAATCTTTGCGGCATAGCCTTTATACGTCATGGGCTTGTCCATGGGTTTGCCTCCAGTTGCTCCGGTACGTCTCACATTAATAAATGGCACCTGTCCATAAAGATGTTTTTCCTCCCTCCCGTCATGATGATCAGTGTTGTCCTCAGACCTCGAATATTCGATGGCTTATGGCATAATTTTATCCCGCAGTCTCATTTCCAGAATGCGGAATCCATTTTCAATGTAATATTGTCGCACCGATGCATCAAGCAACGTTCCAAGCTTTACGGAAAAGTCTTTCTTGCCGAGTTTTGCCAATCCGGCAAGCAATTTGCCCAGGATTTCATTTTCAGCGGGAAGGGCGATGCCTTTTTTTAACAAAAACTCGATGTCGTATGCATCGCGGATTTCCTTGCGGCTGAGAAAAGCCTCAATCTTTGACTTCATCATTTCTTCCAGCGCAACGGTTTTTATCAGAACCTGAATATTGGAGTTGGCGCCGTAAGCGATGCAGGTTTCCGTTTTGATGATCTTTGCCTCTTTGCGGATTTCTATTTTCAGCGCTCTTGGAAATTGCGGTGATTTCAATTCGAACAAAATCGTAAAATGCTTGTGGGCGGAATCAGCAAGAGTATAAAATTGCAGCAAATATTTTTCAATCTTCCGGTAATACGTTGCCTCGTCAAAATCCTTTGTCACCCAGAAATCCAAATCCACCGAAAAACGATCCAGTCCATGGCATAAACGCAGCATGGTGCCGCCCCCGAAAACCAAGTTGGTCAGAAATCGTCCGCTGTTCAGCCGGTCCAGGACTTCCAGTTCAAACTGCTCATGCTGAATTAAATCCCGCATAGTCTTTTCACCGTTTCTTTTGTTTTGTTCGGATAAACGCTCAACAGACTCTTCAGCTTTCTCAATTCCAGCTTCTTCATGTCCAGCGAGTCAACGTCAAACTTATATTTGCCGAACGAGAAAAGATACGCCGCATCCAGAAAAGCTTTTTCTTTGGTGGCGATAAATACGCCGTCCTTTTTAATGAAATCGCCATAGAAGCGGTTTTGTAATTTGACATAACTGAAAACGGCCTCCCGGACATTGTAAGCAACAGAACGTTTCAGGCAAACGCTTTCCTGATAATTGTTCTGCGCCTGTGTGGTGACATCATAATACGCCAGGGCCGTCATCAGGGAAATATAAGAGGGGACCTGCAATACATTGGCGATTGTAAACAAATCCTGGCGTGTCAGACCTTCCCATTTCCAGACGGTTGTATAAATATTATTTTTAAATCTGACCAGCAAACCCTGCCGGACATAACGGCTGCACAGTACACGAGCGGAGGCCGTCTGCAGGCTGAAAGTCTGCGCAACTTCGCCAAGCGTAAAATAGGGCTTCCGGCTTAATTCCTGCAATCTGTTCATGCTTTTACTAAGCATATATAATTACCTTTGATGTTAATTATATATACTTTGTAATATTTGGCAAGCGAAATAAAGCGCTTAACAGGGCTGAGAGAAAACGCAATAGCAACGGTTAGTTAAATATCATGGAATGGTGTGTTTTGTGCCCGGAAT
>JAQUVQ010000047.1:6671-20363 GCA_028693285.1 Smithellaceae bacterium | reverse complement strand
TCCAACTTTAAGAAACTCTGGGAAGAAGGCATCGGAAAACTGATGCTGGTTTATGTGATCGCGCTGTTCGGTTTCATCATCTGGGTAGGGCTGTTCATATCATGGATATTCTTCCAGGGTGTGATGCCGCCGCTGGTTCAATAATTCACACTGAAAGGAGCTTATCATGGATGATGTTAAAATTAAGAGTGAAATGGAAAAAATGGAATATGAGCCCCTCCTGCCAATTGAAAAGAAATTGATCACCTGGAGTCTCATTCTCGGAGTGGTTCTGCTTGTCGGACTGGTTTGGGTAAGTTATACATTTTTCCCTGCCGGCCAATAAACTACCTCGCAGCAAGCTACGAGGTATCTATAGCGGCAAGGAACGAAGCAAGCTTCGGGGAATATGACCCGGCGAGATTAAAACGTAACGGTTCATCAGTATCGAGCATGACTGGTTTTTGCTCATCAAATTTGAGTAAAAGCCAGTCATGCCTATTATTTTTTTATATATTTTTCAGATGCTTGGATAGTGTTTAACAATTTTCCGAAAAACATAACAAGAATACTTGACACATCTCATAAAAAGAGTACTATTCGAATTGTGAGTAGTGCTATTGAGCAGAAAGTCTATGCTCCTAAGTTATAAAATGCGTTGATGAAGGAGGCAAAAATGGCAAATTCAGAAACTCCGCTCCTGGACGAGCTGGAAAAAGGAAAGTGGCCAAGCTTTGTGAAGGATTTGAAGCAGGCCGCCGGAAAAAATCCCATGGCCAGGGACCTGATCCATCAACTGGAGCTTTCCTATAAAGACAGGATCGGGCATTGGAAACACGGAGGCATTGTCGGCGTCAAGGGCTACGGTTCGGGAGTCATCGGGCGCTATTCGGACCGCCCGGATCTATTTCCCAACGTGCAGGCGTTTCATACCATGCGCGTCAATCATCCGACGGGCTGGTTTTACAAAACGGACACCCTGCGCAAACTCTGCGACATCTGGGACAAGCACGGCAGCGGGCTAACCAACATGCACGGCTCCACGGGGGACGCCATACTGCTCGGCACCACCACGGATCATCTCCAATCCTGCTATGACGATCTGTCGAATGCCGGTTTCGATCTGGGCGGCTCCGGTTCGGCGCTTCGCACCCCCAGCGCCTGCGTGGGTCCGGCGCGTTGCGAGTGGGCCTGCATCGACAGCCTGGATCTGTGCTACAATCTCACGATGACCTATCAGGATCAGATGCACCGGCCGATGTTTCCCTACAAATTCAAAATCAAGATTTCCGCCTGCGCCAACGACTGCGTGGCCGCAATCGCTCGCTCCGACCTTTCGGTCATCGGAACCTGGAAAGATGACATTCAGGTTGATCAGAAAGAAGTCCTGGCCTACGCCTCAAGCATCAACATCCAAAAGGAAGTCTGCGATCTGTGCCCCACCCGGTGCATGGAATGGAACGGCAAAGAGCTGAAGATATACGATGAAGACTGCACCCGCTGCATGCACTGCATCAATCTGATGCCGAAAGCCCTGCGGCCGGGGAAGGAAAGAGGCGCGTCCATTCTGGTCGGCGGCAAAGCGCCCATTGTCCGGGGCGCCCTGCTCTCCTGGGTGATCGTCCCGTTCATAAAGCTGGAACCGCCTTATGACGAATTGAAGAATCTGATCGAACGGATCCAGGACTGGTGGGACGAGAACGCGAAATCGCGCGAACGGCTGGGTGAGCTGATCCAGCGCCTGGGCATGCGGGTCTTTTTGAAAGCCGTGGACCTTCCCGCCGTGCCCCAGATGGTTAAAGCGCCGAGAACCAATCCCTACGTGTTCTTCTGGCCCGAAGATCTGAAAAAGGAGGTGAAGTAAAATGGCGGCAAGAACTGATATCGGCCCCCCGAACTATAAAACGATGCTGCCTCCCGTAATCGAAAGAAATTACGGGGACTGGCTCTACCATGAAATCCTGAAGCCCGGCGTCCTGATGCATGTGTCGAAGTCGGGAGAAACGCTCTACAGCGTGCGCGCCGGTTCGCCCCGGTTGATTTCAACGGATCACATCCGTGAAATCTGCGACATCGCGGAAAAATACTGCGACGGCTATCTGCGCTTCACCAGCCGTCACAACATTGAATTTCTTCTCGATGACAAGGACAGGGTCGAACCGCTGATCGCGGAACTGAAGGATCGCGGCTATCCCGTGGGCGGCACGGGACATTCGATCTCCAACATCGTTCATACGCAGGGATGGGTCCATTGCCATACCCCGGCCACGGATGCTTCCGGTCCGGTCAAAGCGCTGATGGATGAAATTTACGATCACTTTGTGGAGGCCAAGCTGCCGGCGCATGTCCGGATTGCCCTGGCCTGCTGCCTGAACATGTGCGGTGCGGTCCACTGCTCGGACATCGCCATTCTGGGCATTCACCGGACGGTTCCCAAGACCGACAACTCGCGCGTGCCGAATGTCTGCGAAATTCCCTCCACGGTGGCGTCTTGTCCGACGGGCGCGATCCGGGGCGACATGAAAAACAAGACCGTGACCGTCAACGAGGAGAAGTGCATGTACTGCGGCAACTGCTACACCGTCTGCCCGGCCATGCCGATTGCCGATCCGGACAATGACGGCATCTCCATCTGGGTCGGCGGCAAAGTTTCCAACGCGAGGAGCGCTCCGATGTTTTCCAAGCTGGCGATTCCCTTCCTGCCCAACAACCCGCCGCGCTGGCCGGAAGTGGTGAACGCGGTAAAAAACATCATCGAGGTTTATGCGAGCCACGCCCGGAAACACGAGCGCGTCGGCGAATGGATCGAGCGCGTCGGCTGGGAGCGTTTCTTCAGCCTGACGGGCATTCCGTTTACGGATCAGCATATCGATGACTTTGATCTGGCGACGGAAACTTTCCGGACGTCCGCCCAGTTTAAATGGAGGTAGCCATGAGTGATGATCTGAAGGCGAAAATTACGGAGCTGTTTCGCGAAAAATCGAAGGGCGACAAAAAAATGTTTTACATTCGGGACGTCACCAAATGGCTGCCCGGCGAGGACCGCCACGCCATTCAAAACACCGTGAAGGAACTCCTCGACGAGGAAGTGCTGAAGTACTGGTCGAGCGGCAGCTCGACGTACCTCATCCTGACGGAATTCTTTCCAAAGGAATAGGGACTGTTTTACAAGAGGTAACGGATATGAATCAACAACGCCCGCGCTTCATCATGGCCGCCCTGCGGGGCGGCGCGGGAAAGACCACCCTTTCTTTGGCTGTGACGGTCGCTCTGCGCCGGCAGGGCCTGATGGTCACTCCTTTCAAAAAGGGACCGGATTATATTGATGCCGCCTGGCTTGGCCGGGCGGCATCCGGTCCCTGCTACAATCTGGATACGTATCTCATGGGAGCCAGGCAGGTGGTCCGATCTTTTTCGCGCCATGCCGCGGAAGGAACCTTTTCTCTGATCGAAGGCAACCGAGGTTTGTTTGACGGCGTCAACGCCGCCGGCGAATTCAGCACCGCCGAACTGGCCAAACTGCTCTATGCGCCGGTTATCCTGATTGTAGACTGCGACAAAGTCACGCGTACGGCGGCGGCGATGGTGCTGGGCTGTTTGCATCTTGATCCCGCGGTTGACATCCGCGGCGTGATTTTAAGCCGGGTGAACGGAAAACGCCATGCGTCCGTGATCCGGAGGGCCGTTGAAGAATCCACCGGGCTTCCGGTCTATGGGACCGTCCCGCGTCTGCCGGATCTGCCCTTTGTCCAAAGGCACCTGGGCCTGATTCCCCCCGCGGAGCACGCCGATGTTCAGCAGGCGCTCGACACGGCCGGCGCCATCGCCCGCGACTATCTGGACATTCCGTCCCTGGTGAAGATCGCGCGAAGCGCGCCGCCCTGGAAGGTCGGAGCGTTTCCGAAAGCGGCTCCGTCCGTGAGGGACATGGACCCTCCCGTCACCATCGGCGTGATTTCGGACGCGGCGTTTCAGTTTTATTATGCGGAAAATATCGAAGCGCTCGCCGACCGGGGCGCACGGGTCGTCCGGATCAGCGCGCTTGACGATGAGGAGCTGCCGCCCGTTGACGCCCTTTACATCGGGGGAGGATTTCCGGAAACGCACGCCGGCAGGCTCGCCGCGAACGAACCGTTCCGCCTCTGCCTCAAACAGGCGGCCGAAGCCGGCCTGCCGATTTACGCGGAGTGCGGCGGATTTCTCTACCTGGGAGAATCCCTGACAGTCGGCGGCAAGCGGTATCCCATGACCGGGGCTCTGCCGGTGGCGTTCGGCATGGAAGCGAAACCGCAGGGGCACGGTTACACCACCCTTGCCGCCGACGCGGAAAACCCTTTCTTTCCCGTCGGGACGACGATTAACGGACACGAATTCCGCTATGGCCGGATTCTGTCTCGCCGCCAGGAGGAAACGCACACCGCTTTTCGCGTCCTCAAGGGGACGGGGCTCGACGGACAACGCGAAGGGCTGTGCCGGAAAAATATTCTGGCCGGCTTTACCCACGTGCATGCGCTGGGAACGCCTGAATGGGCAAAGGCCATGATCGCCAAAGCCTTTCAGTACCGCGAAGAAAAACGAAACGAAGAATGCACGATAAATATCATGAGGAGGTTTTAACCATGCCGCAGATCGAATTAGCAGGCAAAATTTACGAAGTGGACGAAGACGGGTTTCTGCAGGAACTCGATAAATGGAACGAAGAATTCGCGCAGGCCTATGCGCACACCGAAGACATTGAAGGACCGCTGACGGAAGAGCACTGGAAGATCATCAACTACCTGCGCGACTATTTTGCGAAGTTCGGCATCGCCCCGATGGTGCGCAAAGTCTGCAAGGACAACGGGATCGATATGAAGAAGCTTTATGAACTTTTCCCGACCGGACCGGCAAAGGGAGCGTGCAAACTGGCGGGGTTGTCCAAGCCGACGGGCTGCGTTTGATTTCTTTCCGAAATCAAACGCTACCTTTGTTGGCTGCGTTGTCGGCGTCCTCGACGTGTTAAAAATACGCCTCCGGCGCCTCCTCCTTGCCGCCGCGGTATCATCTTGATTTGGAAAAGAAATATTAAACTGACGGATTGATATGGGATTTTATATTTTTTCATACTTATGCACGGTCATTTTTCTGGTTGCCGTTGCCTGCCGCGTATACCGGCAGCTGACGCTTCCCGTGCATGTGCGCTGGGAAATCTACCCGGTGCAGCACGAACCGGCAAATAAGGCGGCTTACGGCGGTTCTTACATGGAAGAGCTGAACTGGTGGAAGAAAAAGCGGGAGCGCTCACCGGTGAACGAACTTCTTTACATGGCGCCGGAAATCGGGCTCATGCGGGGCTTGTGGAAGGAAAATCGGAACCTGTGGCTGTTTTCCTTTCCCTTTCACGCGGGAATGTACCTGATGCTGGTGGTTTTTGCGCTGCTTTTGTTGTCCGCCGTCCTGTTTTTGCTGGGGCTTGCCGAAGACAGCGCTGTTTCATCGATCATCAATGTGCTGATCGCCGCCGCCGGGTGGATCGGCATCCTGGCCGGCACCGCCGGGTCCCTGGGCATGCTGTACAAACGCCTTGCCGACCGGAATCTCCGGGCCTATGCAACGCCGGCCGATTATTTCAATCTCGTCTTTATTTTGCTGTTTTTTGTCTGTGCCCTTCTCTCTGCGCTGGCGGTCGATCCCTGCTTCCCCGCGGCCAGGCTTTATGTGCTCGGCCTGCTGACCGCCGGCGCGGCCGCTCCCGCCTACGTTCCCGGACAAAGCCTCTTTGGAGCTCTTACGATATTGCTGGGCTCGCTTCTTGCGGCCTATATTCCGCTGACGCATCTATCGCACATGTTCATGAAGTTTTTTTTGTATCACAAGGTGAAATGGGACGATTCGCCGAACACTCCCGGATCACCCATCGCATCGGCCATACGGAGGAATCTGCAGTACCGGCCGACATGGAAAGCCGCGCACGTTGACGCGGACGGAAAGAAAACCTGGCAGGATATCGCTTCGGCGGGGCCCAAGGAGATGAAATGAAAGACCGCATAACGCCCGCCGATATCTCAAGAGGCTCCGCCGGCCTGTGCCGCATTGAACCGGGCGATCTCGCACCGCTGCCGCCGCCTTACGAGGACTTCAACGAGGCCGTTTTGAAGCCTCTGGCGGCGGAGAAGATCAAAGGCCTCGAAACGTCGCCCGACGACACGCTGGCTATCGGCATTGCCGAGCCCGCAAACAAGCAAGAAGAAGAGGAACTGGTACGCCGATTTCTTGCCGGCCTGAAAAAACTGTTTGAGAAGGAAAATAACTGGACCTTCCTGCAGCCCCTGCTTTTGTCCATGGAGCATTGCGCCCGGTGTCAGACCTGTTCGGAGGCCTGCCCCGTTTTTGAAATGAGCGGACGGCAGGAAATTTACCGGCCGATTTTCCGCTCCGAAGTGCTGCGCCGGATCTATAAAAAATATCTCAAGCCGGGTGGAAGAATAACGGCAAAATGGACCGGCGACATCGACTTGAACTGGAAGGCCATCGCACGCCTCGCGGAACTTTCCTACCGCTGCTCTCTGTGCCGGCGCTGCGCGTCCGTCTGCCCCATCGGCGTGGACAACGGTCTCATTGCGCACGAGATCCGCAAGCTCTTTTCTCAGGAGATGGGCATCGCGCCCAAAGAACTTCACGAGAAGGGGACCGTTCTGCATCTGCGGGCCGGATCTTCGACGGGCATGAATCCGCTGGCGGCAAAAGACAGCGTCGAATTCATTCAGGAAGAAATGGAAGAGATCACCGGCTGCAAAGTCGAAATCCCCTGGGACGTGCAAGGAGCGGATATTCTGCTTCTGCATAACGCGGGCGAAATGCTGGCCTGGCCGGAAAACGTCGGAGCGTTTGCAATCCTCTTCCAGGCGGCGGGGCTGTCCTGGACGCTGTCGTCCGAAGCGGCCGGCTACGACGCCGTCAACTACGGCCTTTGGTACGACGACGTTCAATTTGCTCGTGTGGCCGTCAAACATGCCGACATTGCCCGTCGGCTTAAAGTCAAGAAGATCGTCCTGGGTGAATGCGGCCATGCGCACAAGGCACTGACGGTTGTTGCCGACCGTTTGCTGACC
Source organism: Smithellaceae bacterium (assembly GCA_028693285.1). Lineage (GTDB taxonomy): Bacteria > Desulfobacterota > Syntrophia > Syntrophales > Smithellaceae > UBA8904. The sequence continues at coordinate 13,293 of JAQUVQ010000047.1, read as the reverse complement.
GGAGACCTGAACATTCCGCGGGAGTCGGCGCTGGTGACGCTTGAGGATATCGTGATGAGCGGAAAACTGACGTTTAATCCGCAAAAGAATGATTTTCCCGTCACACTGCATGATCCCTGCAATGTCGTCCGGTCGATGGGCATCGTGGCGCCGCAAAGAAGAATCCTTGGAAAAATCGCTCCGCGCTTCCGGGAAATGACGCCGCACGGCGTGAACAACTACTGCTGCGGTGGCGGGTCCGGTTTTGCCATCATGTCGGGATACAATTTTGCCGAGTGGCGCAACCTCGTCAGTTCCAGAAAGAAGTTTCTGCAGATCCTCCAAGCTTTTGAAAGCGAGCCGGCGGAAACGCCCAAGTACGTCTGCGCTCCCTGCTCCAACTGCAAAGGCGCCATCCGCGATATGATCGCCTATTATCATGCGGAAGAACGAAGCCATCTTTATTACGGCGGTCTGGTTGAACTGATGGTCAACGCGCTCGAAGGAATGAAAAAACCGATCATCCATTTCGGCGAGGAGCCGTCATGGAAATGAAAACGGGCAAATGAAATGAAACAAAGCGTGAACATTTTGCTGTCCTTCATCGCGATTCTGGCAATCGCCCTTGCGGCCGCGGCGGCCGGGCGGGCGGACGCGCCCGGATGGTTCAGGATTCTTCCCTATGCGGCGTTTGGTCTGTTTTTGGCTGGTTTTGTTTACCGCGTTATCCGGTGGGCGAAAGCTCCCGTTCCCTTTCGCATTCCCGCGACTTGCGGCCAGGGGAAAAGCCTGCCCTGGATCAAAAGCAATCCACTGGATAATCCCGCGGGGCCGCTGGGCGCGATCGGCCGGATGGCCGCAGAAATCTTTTTGTTTCGTTCTTTGTTCAGAAATTCGCAAACGGAAATCGTGGACGGCCGGCCGGTTTACGGCAGCGCCAAATGGCTGTGGTTTTTCGGGCTGATGTTTCACGGCTCGCTTCTGGTCGTCGTCCTTCGGCATCTGCGCTTTTTCACCGAACCGGTTCTTCCCGCCGTGACGGGTCTTTCCGCGCTGGACGGCTTTCTGGAAATCGGCGTTCCGGCGCTTTATTTGAGCGACGCAACGCTGCTTGCGGGACTGGCGTTTCTCTTCCTGCGGCGGGCGGTCCTGCCGCAGGTGCGCTACATTTCACTGTTTGCCGATTATTTCGCACTGCTTTTGATTGCGGCCGTTGCGGCAACCGGCCTTTTGATGCGCCATTTCTTTCCGGTTGATCTCAACGCCGTGAAGACCATGGCGATGGGCTGGGCAACGTTTGCGCCGGTTGCGCCCAAAGACGGAAGCGTCATCCTTTACATGCACCTTTGTTTCGTCTTTATCCTGATTGCCTGGCTGCCTTTCAGCAAACTGATGCATCTTGGCGGCATTTTTATGAGCCCGACGCGCAACATGATCAACAACAATCGCAGCCTGCGTCATATCAATCCCTGGAACACCCCTGTGAAGGTACACACCTATAAAGAATATGAAGATGAGTTCCGGGATAAAATGAAAGCGGCCGGCCTGCCGGTGGAGAAGGAGTAGCCATGTCGCTCGCGAAAATTCCCAAACCGGAAGAACTGATGAAGATCGGATACAAGCCGCCGGCCACCGCCTGGATGAAAACTCCGGTCGATTTCCGTCCGGGAACGTGGAGCTACGCTGCCGCCGCAAAGAATCTGGCGGCCCTGGACATGCCCAATCCGCGGGCCTGGCAGCCATCCGACTCCGATTGGAAGCTTCCGGAAAACTGGCGACAGATCATTCTTGACGGCATGAAAGAGCGGCTCGAAAAATACCGCTCCTTCCGCCTGTTTATGGACATCTGCGTGCGCTGCGGCGCCTGCGCGGACAAGTGCCATTTCTACATCGGCTCCGGCGATCCGAAAAACATGCCTGTCCTGCGCGCCGAGCTGATCCGGTCCGTTTACCGCCGCTACTTCACAAAGGCGGGGATGTGCTTCGGGACGCTCGCGGGCGCGCGCGACCTGACGGTCGATGTACTCAAGGAATGGTTTTACTACTTTTACCAATGCACGGAGTGCCGCCGCTGCTCGGTGTTCTGCCCCTACGGGATCGATCAGGCGGAAATTACCATGATCGGCCGCGAACTGCTCAACCTGATCGGCTGCAGCATCAACTGGGTGCTGGAGCCCGCGGCCAACTGCTTCCGGACCGGGAACCACCTGGGCATTCAGCCGGGCGGCATCAAGGACATGCTGGAGTTTCTGGCGGACGACATCGAGGATCGCACCGGCGTCCGCGTGGATGTGCCAATCAACCAAAAAGGCGCCGACATTCTTTTTGTCACGCCGTCCGGTGATTATTTTGCCGATCCCGGAACTTACACTTGCATGGGCTACATGATGCTCTTCCATGAAATCGGCCTCAACTACACGTTCAGCACCTATGCCTCTGAAGGAGGCAACTTCGGCCTGTTCACCTCCCACGAGATGGTCAAACGCCTCAACGCCAAGATTTACGCGGAGGCGAAACGCCTGGGCGTCAAATGGATTCTGGGAGGAGAGTGCGGCCACATGTGGCGGGTCATTCACCAGTACATGGATACCATGAACGGTCCGGCGGACTTTCTCGAAGAGCCCGTCTCCCCGATTACGGGCACGCGCTTTGAAAATGCGCGCTCGACCAAAATGGTGCACATTGTCGAGTTCACGGCGGACCTGATCAAAAACGGAAAACTGAAGCTCGATCCGTCCCGCAACGATCACATCCGGCTGACATTTCATGATTCGTGCAATCCGGCGCGGGCCATGGGGCTGTTTGAAGAGCCGCGCTACATCATTCAAAAGTCCTGCAACCATTTCTATGAAATGGCCGAGGATACCATTCGGGAAAAAACATTTTGTTGCGGCGGCGGGGCCGGACTCGGAAATGATGAGAATATGGAGATGCGAATGCGAGGCGGCATGCCCCGTGCCATGGCCGTTCGGGATGTCGTTCGAAAGCACGGCGTCAACCGCCTGGGCTGCATCTGTGCCATCGACCGCGTCACGCTCCCCCCTCTGATGGACTACTGGGTGCCTGGCGTCACGGTCATGGGCGTTCATGAACTGCTGGCCAACGCCCTGGTGATGAAAGGCGAAAAGGAGAGAACCACCGATTTAAGAGGGGATTCGATATGAGCCCCCTCACCCTGACCCTCTCCCACGAGGGGAGAGGGGAAACTACAGATGCCCCCTCTTTTGATACCCTGAAGGGTACAAGCAGAAGGAACAGGTCGTTTAGACTCCCCTCTTTTGGCGAACGGGGCAGGGAAGAACAGGTTGTACAGACTCCCCTCCCTTTGCGGGAAAGTAGGGAGGAAAAGATCGTTTAGGCACCCTCCCTTGACGCGAGGGGCAGGACGAGCAGGTCGCACAGAATACCCTCCCTTGGCAGGAAAGTGGGGAGCAACAGGTCCTACAGACTCCCCTCCCTTGATGGGAGGGGCAGGGGGAGGGTGAAAATACGGCGATGGGGTTAGGCGATAGTGGTTAGTGGATGGTGAATGGTGGATAGGGTTCAGCTCGCAGCTCGTCGCTGAACGTAAGCATATTACGGAATGTATGAAGATGAAACAACATAAATGGGGCTTGATACTTCTGGGACTGGCGATCTTTGCAATCGCGGTCACGTTTCCCTTCTGGTACGGCAAGGGAAAGACGGCCCCGCCCGTTCTCAGCCTGGAGACGCCTGAGATCGCCGGATTGGCGGACAAGAAGTGCGTCGAGGACGCCGTCTTCATGCGCGCCAACCACATGAAAATGCTCCAGGCCTGGCGCGATGAAGCCGTCCGCGAAGGAAAGCGAGTGTACACGGCAAATGACGGACGGACGTTCGAAAAGAGCCTCACCGGAAGCTGCCTTCAGTGCCACAGCAACAAGGAGCATTTCTGCGACCGCTGCCACCATTACGTGGGCGCGGCTCCCTCCTGCTTTGACTGCCACATCGTTCCCGCGGAGGTGAAAAAATGACGTCGAGCCGCAGAGACTTTCTGAAAATCGCGGGAGCGTCCGCACTGACGATGATGACGCCCGCGATCTTTGTCCCGGCCTGGGCCAAAGACGTCATCGTGATTCCTCCGGGGCAGGGCCTTGCGCTCAAGAAGGCGCTTGCGGCCGGACGCTGGGCCATGACGGTGGATCTGACAAAGTGTACGGCGGACTGCACCGACTGCATCGCCGCCTGTCACGCGATTCACAATGTACCGGACTTCGGCAATCCCAAGGACGAAATCAAATGGATCTGGAAAGAGTCTTTTGCCTCGGTCTTTCCCGGCGAACAGAACGCCTATTCCGGCGAGAAGCTGCAAAAGCTCCGTCCTCCCGTTTTCTGCAATAACTGCGAAAATCCGCCCTGCGTCCGCGTGTGCCCGACCGGGGCTACGTTTCAGCGGCCCGACGGCATTGTCATGATGGACTACCACCGCTGCATCGGATGCCGGCTGTGCATGGCCGCCTGCCCCTACGGCGCGCGGAGCATGAATTACCGCGACCCGAGACCATGTATCGCTAAAATCAATCCGGACTTTCCGACCCGTTCCAAAGGCGTCGTGGAAAAATGCAATTTCTGTGAGGAGCGGCTCGCCAAAGGAACGCTGCCCGCCTGCGTGGAGGCGTGCCGGCAAAAAGCGCTTACCTTCGGCGACGCGGAGAATCCCCGCTCGGAAATCCGGCGTCTTTTGAAGACGCGTTTCAGCCTGCAAAGGCGTGTGCACCTGGGCACCGGCCCGCAGATTTACTATTTGTTATGAGGACGCTATGCTGGAAAAAGCTTTACACGGCAGCCTGAGGTACCGGATCTGGATCGCCTGTCTGATCCTTGTCGGCTGCGCCGGATTTTTCTTCTACCTGCGCCAGCTCGATTACGGTCTGGGCATCACGGGGATGAGCCGGGACGTTTCCTGGGGGCTCTATATCGCCCAGTTTACCTTTCTGGTGGGCGTGGCCGCCTCGGCGGTCATGCTGGTGCTGCCCTACTATCTGCATGACTACAAGGCGTTCGGCAAAATCACCGTCCTGGGCGAGTTGCTGGCCGTTGCCGCCGTCGTCATGTGCATTCTTTTCGTTTTCATCGATCTCGGCCGGCCCGCCCGCGTGATGAACGTGCTTCTGCATCCGCAGCCCTCGTCCATTCTCTTCTGGGACATGATTGTCCTTTCCGGCTATTTGCTCATCAACCTCGTGACCGGCTGGGTCATATTGGCCTGCACAAAAAAAGAAATTCCGCCGCCCGGCTGGATCAAACCGGTCATTTACCTGTCGATTCCCTGGGCGATCAGCATTCATACCGTCACCGCTTTCATTTACGCCGGTCTGCCCGGCCGGAGCTTCTGGCTCACCGCGATCATGGCGCCCCGCTTTCTGGCCTCCGCTTTTGCCTCGGGGCCTGCGCTCCTCATCCTGGTCTGCCTGATTCTTCGGCGCTGGGGGCGATTCGACGCGGGAGAAAAAGCAATCCAGGCGCTGGCGAAGATCGTCGCCTACGCGCTGGCCGCAAGCATCTTCTTTGTCGGCGTGGAGATGTTTACGGTGTTTTACAGTCAGATTCCGGAGCATATGCATCATTTTCAGTACCTCTTCATGGGGCTGGAAGGGCATCACAACCTTGTTGCCTGGATGTGGATCTTTGCCGTTCTATCGATTGCCGCTTTTGTCATGCTGATCCTTCCCGGGGTTCGCCGGAATGAGGTCTGGCTGGCCCTGGCCTGCATCGCCGTTTTTGTTTCGCTCTGGATCGAGAAGGGTCTGGGCCTGGTCATTACCGGCTTTATTCCGTCTCCGCTGGGAGCGATCACCGAATACCACCCGACAGGGCCGGAGATCACGATCACTCTGGGCGTCTGGGCGGCGGGATTTTTTCTTCTCACGGTCTTTTACAAAATTTTTGTCCATGTGCGCGGCGGCACGGATGGCTCCCCCTGCGGCCCGGCGGTTGACAAAATGATCCATTAAAAAAAGAAATTTTCGGCAGGAGTCAAAATAGAATACTTTGGAGGTAAAAAGATGAAAAAAGTTAAAATGACACCCAGCGAGGCAATTGTCGAAACCCTGCTGGCCGAAGGCGTGGACCACGTCTGCGGCATCGTGGGTTCGGCCTTTATGGACATGCTGGACCTTTTCCCGACGGCGGGAATTAAATTCATTCCGGTGCGTCACGAACAAAGCGCGGCCCACATGGAAGACGCCTATTGCCGTATATCGGGCCGCTGCGGGGTCGTCACGGGCCAGAACGGCCCCGGCATCACCAACATGGTTACATCGGTGGCGGCGGCCAATATGGGCCACACACCCCTGGTGATCATTTCGCCTTCGGCGGGAACGCCGACCATCGGCTGGGACGGGTTCCAGGAATGCGATCAGATGTCGGTTTTCAAGTCCGTCACCAAAGCCGTCGTTCGCGTCCCCCATCCGAAACGGGCGGCCGACTGTCTGCGCACCGCTTTCCGCATTGCCTACGCCGACCGGGGCGCCGTTCTGTATGATATACCCCGCGATTATTTCTACGGCGAACTGGAAGAAAAGATTCTAAAGCCTTCGCAGTACCGTGTGGACGCGCGCGGCTGCGGCTCCATGGAACAGCTGAACCGGGCGGCCGAGCTTCTGTCCAAAGCGAAAAACCC
>JAQUVQ010000047.1:0-6571 GCA_028693285.1 Smithellaceae bacterium | reverse complement strand
GTTCTTCTGGAAATGTCGCGGGCGTTGCCGGATGACGCCATCGTGACCACCGATATCGGAAATGTCTCTTCGACGGCCAACAGCTACCTGAAATTCAACCATCCGCGCCGGCATATCGCGGCGCTGACCTTCGGCAACACGGGCTTTGCCTACCCCGCGGCGCTGGGTGCGCAGATCGCCCGCCCCAAAGCGCCGGTGATCGCCATCATCGGCGACGGCGCGTGGGGAATGAGCCTTCATGAAGTCAGCACCGCCGTAGAGCACAACCTGCCCGTGATCGCCTGCGTCTTTCGCAACATGTGGTGGGGCGCGGAGGCCAAAAATCAGGTGGACTTCTACAATAACCGTTTTATCGGCGTCGATATTCCCAACCCGGAAAGCTTTGTCCCGGTAGCGAAAGCGATGGGCGCCCATGCGATGCAGGTCAGCCGTTCGCAGGATATTCGGGAAGCCTTCCAAACCTGCCTGAAAAGCCGCAAGCCCACCGTGCTTGAATTTCTGGTGGACGGCAAGCAGCTTGCGCCGCCTTTCCGCAAGGACGCGCTGGCCCTGCCCACGCGCTTCCTGTCCAAGTACGCCCATCTGGACCATCGCCGCTGGGTCGATGAAGGAGGAAGCGATGATTTATAATGATTTGAAAGGCAAGACGGCCCTGGTCACCGGGGCCGGCAAAAAAACCGGCATCGGCTACGCCATCGCCGAGAAGCTGGCCTCCTGCGGCTGCAATGTGATTATTGCCGATCTGGGCGCGCCGCCCGCGCCGGAAAGCCCCCTGCAGCCGGTCGTCAGCGAAGACATGAAAGCCATCGCTTCGGAGCTGGCCAAAGCATATGCTGTCCGCACCCTGGCCGTCGCCGTCGATGTGGCGGACAACCAGGCCATCGGCGCAATGGTGGAGACCATCAAAAAAAGCTTCGATCATATCGACATTCTCTGCAACAACGCGGGAGCGTCCTTCGGCGTTCCCAACACGGTGCTGGGTTACGACGAAGCGGCCTGGATGAAAACGATCGATGTGAATCTGTTTTCCGTTTTTCGCATGTCGCGGGCCGTTCTGCCCCTGATGGCGGGCAAACCTGCCTCGATCATCAACACGGCCTCGCGGGCCGGCAAGGTGCCTCCCATCTTCAACAGCGCCTACGCCGTGGCCAAGGCGGGCGTCATCATGCTGACCAAAGTCATGGCCAAAGAACTGGGCGGGGGCGGGATTCGGGTCAACGCGATCTGTCCGGGACAGATTGCCACGGATCTGGAAAAATGGCGATTCGGCCTGGAGGCGTCCTTTTTCGGCACAACGATCGAAGAGAGGGAAAAGGAAATGTGCAAGACCATCCCGCTGGGATATATCGGCCTGCCCCGCGACGCGGGCGACCTGGTTGCTTTTCTGGCGTCCGACGCCTCCCGGTACATTACCGGACAGGCCGTCAACCTTGATGGAGGCCAGTGCATGGAACTGTAGGGAACCGTCGCGACCGTTCCCTGCGCACAATGAACAATAAACCTGTTTTAGGAGGATATATTATGGACAACATTATCGGCGGCAAGCTCGTTGCGGACGCCCTGGTCGAACGGGGCGTGGATTATGTTTTTTCGTTGAGCGGCGGGCACATCACGCCCATTTACCAGTTTCTGGAAAACTCACCCGTCACCATCTTTGACGTGCGCCATGAGCAGGCGGCGGTCTTCATGGCCGAGGCCTGGGCCAGGATCAACCGCAAACCCGCGGTGGCGATGGTCACGGCCGGCCCGGGATTCACCAACGCGCTCACCGGCATCGCCAGCACAAGGCTGTCCAACGCGCCGGTGATTCTGATTTCCGGATGCGTGGGACTCGACAGCGTTGAAAAGCTGGACCTGCAGGACATGACCCAGCTTCCCGTCATCGAACCGATGGTGAAAAAAGCGCTGGTCTGCTACATGCCGGAACGCATTCCCGAGTATATCGACATGGCCTTTCGCGCGGCCATGAGCGGACGACCGGGACCGGTTTATCTGGAGTTTCCCTGCAACATTCTGAACGCCAAAGTGGATATGGCCGCGGTCAAGAAGCCCGGCACAACCCTTTCATCCAAGCCGGTTGACCGCGAAAACACCCGGAAGGTTGTCGATCTTCTCAAAGCGGCCAAAAATCCCATCGTCATCGGAGGCAGCGGCCTGTGGTATTCGGACGCGGAAAAGGAAATCCTCGAATTCGTCGAAAAAATCGGCATTCCGATTTACACGGCGGGCGCGGGCCGCGGCGTGGTGCCGGATACGCATCCCCTGTGTTTTGAAGGCTCCCTGGCCATCCGGCCGGGTTCGGCCATGATCACCCTGATGACGACCGACCTGGTGCTCTTCCTGGGCGGGCGGTTGAGTCTCTTCTACATCTTCGGCGAAATTTTCCCATCGACAGCCAAATTTGTTCAGGTCGATATCGCCGCCGACGAGATCGGCCGCAACCGCACGATTGATCTCGGCATCGTCAGCGACATCAAGGCGTTTTTGAAAGAGCTCAACACCGTCCTGGATGAACAAAAAATCGGCGACACGCTGAAAAAACAGTATTCACCCTGGGTGGATACCGTCCGGGCGGCGCATGATGCCGGCAAAAAAGACGCCAAAGCCATGTGGGAATGCGAGACCCTGCCCATGCATCCCATGCGCCTGGCCAAAGAGGTCAACGAATTCATGAACCGGGAAGACGACATCGTCGTCGCGGATGGAGGAGATACGTCCACCTGGATGGGCATGACGAGAACCGTCAAAAAGGGCGGCACGTATCTGGACTACGGCCTTTACGGCTGTCTGGCCGTCGGCATTCCCTACGCCAACGCGGCCAAACTCAAAAATCCGGACAAGCGCGTGCTGCTGATCATGGGCGACGGATCAGTCGGCTTCAACTTCATGGAATTTCACACGGCGATCCGCAAGAAACTGCCCATCGTCGTCGTGATCGGCAACGATCAGTCCTGGGGGATGATCGCGCACAGCCAGACGCTCAGGCTGGGGCACAACATTCCCAACGGCACGGAGCTGGGCTGGGTGGATTACCACAAGATGGTGGAAGTCCTGGGCGGCTTCGGCGCCATGGTGGAAAAGCCCGAAGACATCAAACCCGCGCTGGAAGCGGCTTTTGCCTCCGGAAAAACCGCCTGCATCAATGTCAAGGTGGATCCTTCCGTGATCAGCCCCGGCAGCGTAGCCCTGGCCAATCTCGGCGGATACAAATGCAATTAATCACTCTGATCGTGATGACGGGTCAAACCGGTTGTGCAATACAAAGGAGGTCCCATGAATAACGTCGCTTCTCCAAAAGAATACAAACTGTCTACGCGAAGTACCTATTATATTTTCGCGTTGCTGTTTCTGCTGTATTTCTTCGATTACGTGGACCGGATGATCGTGACGTCCCTTTTCCCCTTTATTCAAAAGGAGTGGGGGCTGACCGATACCCAGTCAGGATTGCTGGTGTCGATGGTTTACTGGTCCATTGTCGCCTTTGTGCTTCCGGTTTCGATCCTTGTGGACCGCTGGAGCCGGAAAAGGACCATCGGCATCATGGCCTTTATATGGAGCATGGCCACGTTGGCCTGTGCCTTTACCAAGACGTTTCCCCAACTGCTCGCGACCCGGGCCGCCATCGGAATTGGCGAGGCCGGTTATGCTCCGGCCGGCACGGCCATGCTCTCAGGGTTGTTCCCTGAGGGAAAACGGTCCCGCATGATGGGTCTCTGGAATATGTCCATTCCTCTCGGAACAGCCGTCGGGATTGGGCTGGGGGGATTCATTGCCGCGCATTGGGGCTGGCGTCACGCCTTCGGCGTGGTGGCTATCCCCGGGGCGATTGTGGCCATCCTTTTTTTCTTCGTCAAGGATTACAAGACGGTAGAGCTGGTTAAGACCGATGCTACCTGCAAGACCGGTCCCAGTAAAATGAGCAAAATGGATATCGTGCGGGAATTTTTAAGCACCCCTTCGCTGATTTTTACCAATCTCGGCTTTATCGGGTGTGTCTTCGCCAACAATGCCATCATGGTCTGGCTTCCCACCTATTTTCACCGGACGACGGGTATTCCCGTGAGCGAAGCGGGAATGAAGGTGAGCATGCTCATGATTCTTGCGATTATCGGACTGCCTCTGGGAGGATGGCTGGCCGACATGTGGTTTAGGAAACGGCCGAGCGCGCGACTTTTGTTTCCGGCGATTACCACGATCCTGAATGCCCTCTTCATCTTTACTGCCTTTTCCTTCATGGAGGGGAAAACGCAGTATCTCACTCTTCTGGGCATGGGCGTTCTGGCCTCCGCGTTTGCCCCGGCTGCGATTATCGCCACGCAGGAAGTTATCCACCCCGGCCTGCGGGCGATTTCCTATTCCGTTTGCGTGATTGTTCAGAATCTTTTGGGGGCATCTCTGGCGCCCATTGTGATCGGGAAGATATCCGATCTCCATGGCATCAAGGTGGCCATGTCGATCATCCCCGTTTTTCTCGTGATTTCGGCTCTGCTGTTTTTTACCGGCTCCTTTTTTTACAAGAGGGATCTGGACAAAGTGGAAAAGATTGCTTTGGAATGTGAGGATTAAAACAAGGAATCGCAAGAAAGAGCAAGGGATTGAAATCCCTTGTTATAAAAGAAAGAAAATCTATGAAAGCCGTTGTATTTCGCAAAGACAAAGGCCTCGTCTATGAAGACGTGCCCGATTATTCGGTGGCGCGAGGCGAGGTGCTGGTCAAAGTGGCCAATACGGGGTTTTGCGGCTCCGATCATTCTCTGGTCGCAGGCGGTCATCTGGCCGACGGCTATATCCTGGGGCATGAAATCAGCGCCGTCGTCGTGGAAAAAGGGGCGGAGGCCGACGGCCCGCCCCTGGGAACGAGAGTCTGCATTCGACCTACTTTCTGCGGAAAATGCGCCAACTGCCTTTCCGACAAGCCGCACCTGTGCCGGGTGCACCGGCGGACCGCCGGAATCGGCGATTTGCCGGGCGGCTTCGCCCAGTACGTCAAAGTCTTTCCGCAGATGCTGATTCCCATTCCGGACGGCGTCGATTCACAAAACGCCGCGCTGGCGGAAACCTTTGCCGCCGCACTGCACGGCATTCATTGCACCAGTGAACGGAAAGGCTCCGTCCTGGTGATGGGAGGCGGCCCCATCGGGCTTTGCGCCGTGCGGCTTCTCAAAATTCTCGGCTACGGCCCGATCGTTCTTTATGAACCGGTGCAGGCCAAAAGAGACATCGCCGTTCGCTACGGCGCCGATCACGCACTGGACCCGCTGGAGAAGGATGCGGACGCGCAGGCGCTTGCCGCGGTGCCGGGGGGCTTTCAAAAAATCCTGGAGTGCTCCGGCGTGAAAGCCAATATCAACCGCGCCGTGCTCCTTGCTGCGGACGGCGGCGAAGTGTGCATTATCAGCATGATCTTTTCGCCGATCATCCTGGAAGCGCCTTTTCTGGTTAATTTAAAGGAAATTCGTCTTACGGCTTCCAACTCCAACACGCACGAGGAAAATATTCAGTGCCTGAGATGGATGGCCCAAGGCAAACTTGACGCCCGGCCGCTGATCTCCGACTACGAGCCGCTGGAGCGCCTTCCCGAGCTATACCGGGAAAGAATCGACACCGGCCTGGCCGTCAAAGTGCTGTTGAAAATCGGCGAGGAATTTTAGCGGCTGGGGGACGCATGTCCGAATCCTATGAACTGCTGTACGGTTTTGTTCATTGCCGGGGCAGAACCACCTACAGCGCCGGATGCGCAAATTCAAAAGAGGAGGCTGAAGCCTGGGTGAAAAATCAGCGGGAAGGTCTGCTGCCGAAGATCACCATACCGCCTGATGATCCGATTCGATACTGCCGGGCGGCCTGGTGCCCTTTTAAAAAGCAGAAGCCGTGGTTTGACATGAGATCCACGAAGCAAACGGAAGTGCCATTACCGGTCATCAAAAATAACGATAAGGATTAATCTATGGGCTCCAAGGAAAGACGGGAAAGAGAAAGAGAACAGAGAAAAAACTATATTCTGGATGCGGCCAGAGAGCTTCTGCTGGAAAAGGGATTGAAGGCGACATCCATCAATCAGATTGCCAAAAGGGCCGAGCTGAGCATCGGCGCCATCTATTTCTATTATAAGGACAAGGAGGAAATCTTTGCCGCCCTGCAGGTGGAGGGGCTGGAACTGCTGTACCGAACCATCAACCAGGCCATCGATAAAAAATCGACGCCGGAGAAGAAAATCCGATCCGTTGCCCAGGCCTATTTGCGCTTCAGCGAAGAACACAAAAATTATTTCGACATCATCAACTACTTTTTAACATCGCCGAACACTATCTTTTCCCCCGAACTGAAGAAAGAAATCGACGAGCGCGGCAATGCCAGCATATCGACGCTCACGGCCGCGATCCAGGAAGGCATCGACAAAAAACTATTCAAAAAAGGGGATCCCCGAAGGCAGGCCATCATCCTCTGGAGCACTTTCAACGGCGTGATCCAGCTCAAGAAGCTGGAAAAAACCATTCTCGGCAAGGGCGAATATCAATCCCTGTACATGGAGGCCCTGGATCATTTTTTGAGCGGCCTGCGCGCGTAAAGG
>JAQUVQ010000087.1 GCA_028693285.1 Smithellaceae bacterium | reverse complement strand
TTCGATGCAGAAGGCTACCGCCTGCGCTTTGAAAACAAGCTGGATCATGATTATCACCGTATTTTAGTCGATATCAAAAGCGACTCGGAATGTCCCGCCGTCAAAGGCGAAATTATCATTCATGAGGATTTGGACGCAACCGAGCCGCTCGTTCAGATTTCCCCGATCACCAACACCCGCCCGTTTTATACGCATAAAACGGCCGTGCCGGCATCGGGCAGCATTGTGCTGGGTTCGCAGGAAATTGTTCTGGATCGCCGTTCGGCCATTGCCCTGATCGACGAGCAGAAAACCTATTATCCGTATTTCAGTTTCTGGAAGTGGTCCACGGCGGCCGGCCATCGCGAAGACGGGAAAATAGTCGCTTTCAACCTGTGCCAGAATATGATTGCCGACGATGAAGACCACAACGAAAACTGCTACTGGATGGACGGGAAGATTTCCTGCCTGAAGGCCGCGCGTTTTGAATTCGGCGAAGTGATGGAGCCCTGGAGCGTGAAAACGATGGATGGCAGGATGGATTTGACGTTCGTGGCATTGGGTGAGCGAACGGATGAAATTAACATCGCCGGCGGCCTTATCCGCTCGGACTTTCATCAGCCCTTCGGCCTTTACAACGGCAGCTTAAAAGACGATCACGGCTTAATTTACACTATCAAGGATTTCTTCGGCCTGGTTGAGCATCATGTGACGAGGTATTAGGCTGAAGGCTGAAGGTTGAAGGCCGAAGGTTTAAGGCTGAAGGCTCGTTGTGGTAAATATTTTATCAAATCCGGTTGACAGACTTAACTTCTCTTCATATACTCCCGCGACAAAACCCCAAGACGCGATCTTCAACAGGGAGAAAAATAAATGAATACAAGCTTATATGAGTATCTGGCCGGAAACGGGTACCCGGGCCGCGGCATCTGCATCGGAAAAACCCCGGACGGAAAAAAATCCATGATCGCCTACTTCATCATGGGCCGAAGCGCCAACAGCCGCAACCGCGTGTTTGATTGCATCGAAGGCGGCATCCGCACGAAGGCAGCCGACCCTTCCAAAATGACGGATGCCCATCTCATTATTTACAATCCCGTGCTCACGTTTTCCGAAACGACGATTGTGACCAACGGCGACCAGACCAACACCATCTATGATTTTCTGGCCGCAAACCGCAACCCCGGCTGCAGCTTCGAAGCGGCGCTGGCAACGCGCACATTCGAAGATGACAGGCCCAACTGGACGCCCCGCATTTCCGGCGTGGTGGATATGCGCTCGGGCGGCTATAAAATCAGCATTTTGAAGAGCTGCGGCGGAAATGAAAACAGCGTGGTGCGCTTTACATTCGATTATCCGGAGCCGCTGGCTGGCGAAGGACACTTTATCAGCACCTACAAATGCAACGGCAATCCCATTCCCAGCTTCGAAGGAGAGCCCCTGCGCGTTGCCGTTGACGAGGCAAACCCCAATGAATGGGCGGGCAGACTGTGGGATGCCTTGAACGAAGACAACAAGGTGAGCCTGTTTGTCCGCGCCGTCGATCTTTCAACCGGCTCCTGTGAAGACGTCATCATCAACAAATATAAAGCGGTGGAGGGATAATTCATGAATGAAATGCAACTGAAGTACGGCTGCAACCCCAACCAGAAGCCGGCCCGAATCTTCATGGCGGACGGCGGCAGTCTGCCGGTTGTCGTTTTAAACGGCAAGCCCGGCTACATCAACTTTTTGGATGCTTTCAACAGCTGGCAGCTCGTCTCGGAGCTCAAAGAAAATACCGGCATGGTGGCCGCTGCATCTTTCAAACATGTCTCTCCCGCCGGCGCCGCACTGGGTTTTCCTCTGGACGACGTTTTGCGCCGAATGTACCACATCGCGCCCGACATGGCGCTTTCACCGCTCGCCTGCGCTTACGCGCGCGCGCGCGGCGCCGACCGCATGAGCAGCTTCGGCGACTGGATCGCCCTTTCCGATGTGTGCGACGTTCCCACGGCGAAAATCATCAAGAATGAAGTCACCGACGGCATCATCGCGCCGGGCTACGAGCCCCAGGCGCTGGAAATTCTGAAATCCAAGAAGGGCGGAAACTACAATGTCGTGTCCATCGATCCCCGCTACGTTCCCGCCGCAATCGAGCACAAGCAGGTGTTCGGCATCACCTTTGAGCAGGGCCGCAATGACCTGAAGATCGACGGCCGCATGCTGGAAAACATCGTGACCGAAAACAAGACGCTTTCCGATGCGCAGAAGCGCGACCTCGTACTGGCGCTCATCACGCTGAAATACACGCAGTCCAACAGTGTCTGCTTCGTGCAGGACGGACAGGTGATCGGCGTGGGCGCGGGCCAGCAGAGCCGCATTCACTGCACGCGGCTGGCAGGACAGAAGGCCGATCTCTGGCAGCTGCGCCACATGCCCAAAGTGCTGGATCTGCCTTTTCGGGACGATGTCGCCAAACCCAATCGGGACAACGCCATCGACGTTTATCTGGGCGACACGCCCGAAGACGCAATCGGCGAGGACGTGTGGGCCGAAACTTTTTCGCGCCGGCCCGAGCCGCTTTCAGCGGAGGAACGAAAGGCCTGGCTGGCCGGAGTTGCCGGCGTCTGTCTGGGAAGCGACGCGTTCTTCCCCTTTGGCGACAATATTGAACGCGCCCGCCGCAGCGGCGTCACGGCGATCGTGGAGCCGGGCGGTTCCATCCGCGACCAGCAGGTGATTGACACCTGCAACAAATACGGCATTGTCATGGCTTTTTGCGGGCTCAGATTGTTTCATCACTGAAAAAGCGCAGTGGCATCCGACAAACTTCGCTGGCAGGGCAGCGATCGGATGATAATGAATCAAAAAGAAGGGGCGATATTTTTCGCCCCTTCTTTTTATTCGTTCCGGATTTTCTTCATGTGGTCGATCCGTTTTTGAATGAGTGCCTGCGTTCCAATGTCTTCGCGGTAAGCCACGGGGCCTTTCACAGCTTTAACGCCTTCTTCGGCGATAAGGCGCGCGGCGTCCAGCGTATCGGCAATGCCGACAATGCCGATGGCGCGCGACGAACTCAGATACAAGCCGTCCTCTCTTTTATCCACGGATGAATAGTAAAGTCTGGCCGCACCCACGTCGCCCACGGCTATCTTCGCTTTCGACGATGACGCATCCGGATGATCGGCGGGGAGGCCATAGCCTTTCGGGACAATGTATTTGCAGACGGTTGCTTTCGGCTCAAATTCAATTTTCAATTTGTCGAGCGTGCCGTCAATGATGTGACGGCAGACCTCCAGGAAGTCCGTTTTTAAAAGCGGCAAAATGTTCATGGCCTCGGGATCGCCGAAGCGCGCGTTGTATTCCAGAAGCTTCGCACCATTTTTCGTGGCGATGAATCCGCCGTACATGACCCCCTTGTAAGGGTTGCCGGTTTCTTTTAAAAGCGCCGCCGCCACCTGCCGGGTGATTTCCAGCCCTTCTGCGATGTCCGACGGTTTTAGAAAAGGCATGGAATGGTCGGGAAGGGAATAGGAGCCCATGCCCCCGGTATTGGGGCCGCGGTCGCCGTCAAAGCGTCTTTTGTGGTCCTGCACCAGCGGTGTGCCGACAACGGTTTTTCCGTCGCAGAGGCACTGCAGCGAGAATTCTTCGCCGTCAAATTTTTCTTCAACAATAACAGAGAAACTGTCTTTTAAAATCTGAGTGCATAATTTGAGCGCTTCTTCTTTTGTGGCAAAATGATCGCCCTGTACCAGTACGCCTTTGCCGCCGGTCAATCCGTCCGGTTTCAAGACGATGCCTTCCAAAGCATTTAAAAATGCTTCGACGCCGTCCATGGATGTAAAGACTTTAAACTGCGGATTGCCGGGGATATTGTATTTGCTCACCAGATTGCGGGTGAACGATTTGGAAGTTTCCAGCCGCGCCAGGCTTTGATTGGGGCCGACGGCCGGGATTCCGATTTGCGCCAGTGCATCCACGACGCCGTTGTTAAGCGGGTCTTCCGGACCGATCACGGCAAATTCAATTTCGTTTGCCGTCGCGAAGCCTGTGATCGCTGCAAGATCCGCATAGCTGCCGGGTTGAATTTTTTCCGACAGGGAAGCAATTCCCGGATTGTTGGCTTTCATGAAGGAGAATAAACGCGGGTTTTGCGGGGATCGCGCAATGGCTTCGGCTATCGCATGTTCGCGCGCGCCGTTTCCGACAAGCAGTATATTAGACATGGTCAAATTCTCCTGAATTGTTTATTTGCAATCACTACTGTCCCAACGTTAGTTGAATAAATTCAGTTGGTTGTTGGTTTCTGTGTTTTCTTCTGCTATCTCGACATCCGTAAGCGCTTGTAAAAGCGGTATTTTCTCGAAAAGCGTCACGCTGACAAT
>JAQUVQ010000086.1 GCA_028693285.1 Smithellaceae bacterium | reverse complement strand
TATTGCTTATGATAATCAATTCCTATATACTTCATTTCGTGCACCTCCTTATTGTTCTTTGAAACGTAGGGGTTAGTCTAGCACTATCGCCCTCTTGGAGGTGCACTCTTTTTCATGTTATCATTCCGTGCAAGCGAAGCGCGACACGGAATCCAGGAGAATCAATTAGTTCTGGATACCGGCCTACGCCGGTATTACAACTTTTAAACTGGATTCCCGCCTCCGCGGGAATGACAATATTATAAATAAATTCAAATATATAGAAACATTATTAGACCTTTTCCTGCCGTTCCCACACCAAAAAATTCGGCCGGTTTTCCAGTTTTGGCATAAAGGCCGTGAATTCCTCACTGGTTAAGACCAGGGGGCGGATTTTGCGCTTGATGTAGCGTTCAGTTTTCCTGCTCAAGTCATTCAGGTGATACTGGTCGATGTTTCCAACCAGCAGCAGGTCGATGATTCCGGTATCTTTCCCCTCGGCATAATCGTCGATGATGTAGGCCTTTTCCAGATCGCCTAGCCGGGTCAGGATGCTTTCGATAACCTGATCGAGGCCCATGACTTTGCTGACCATGGATTTTAGTTCCGGGAAAAGAGGGTGATCGCTGTTTGCCGTGTATAAAACATTGCGACCTTCCTTTTCCGATGTAAGCAGTTTTGTTTTGGTAAGCTGGTTCAGTTCTTCACGAACGGCATTGGTGGATACGTTGAGATCCTTAGAAAGTTCGCGGAGATAGGACTTTGTGCCGGGATTGAAAAAAAAGCGCGTAAGCAGGCTGATTCGCGTCTTGGAAGATATTAGTCCTGAAAAAAGGTCGGTCATATGTGTTCCGTTACGAGTAGTTATCCTACTCATAACACAGACAGAATGATTGTCAAGGATTATTTTGTGTCAGCAAAGATTCTAAATGATTGACGAGGTAAAAAGGGATGTTAAACAGCCTGAACTTCCGGGTTTAAACAACGATATTAAAACATTAGATGTATTAAAGTGGCACATATAGAAGCAGGAAATGATTTAAAGTCAACGCTGAGAGAATTAACAATGAAGATTTGAAAAAAAATGCGCGATCTCCTCAAATATAGCCTCCAAGTCTCCCCCTTTCGAAGCTTCAACAGAAATTTCCCTGCCAGTCATGATGTGTTTATGGTGGGGATGTGTTGACATGTCCGGCCAGTGCGGCGCATTATCCCATCTGCAACGTAACTGGCCTTCCTTGTCCTGCCAATGATAGGCGTATTTAAACGTGAACTCATTCAAAATAACCTGTCGAACGAAAAATCTGCTTCCATCTGTAAGTTCGAATTCAGCTTTAAGCCTTAAATTCGGCCCATCCTGACCATATTCTATAATCTTCCAGGATGTGAACAGAGTGCTATATTTCTCAATTAACTTAATGATCACGGTAAAGCTCTTTCATTTTCAGGTTCCACCAATTCCTGGCAGAATCCGCATACTCCCAATCCAGAAGATCATCTTCTTCCACAAAACTTTCAGAATTCATTTTCTGCTCAAGCCGGTTGCGAAAGGACTCCAAAGATGAACCATATTTTCTTTCGAAAAGCGCGCATTCAGACTCAAAACGCGACAATTTCGTGAGGATGGTCAATATGGCATGTTCGCGGAGAACCATTGTTTCCGTTTGCCCGGTCTTTTCTAAAATATCAGCAATCTGCATCGGTTCACCTCCCGTTGGTTTCCCCTAAATCGTGTCTTGCCTTACTAATACCACAAACCATCTATTTTTATTTGATAAAAATATTTGGAATCGGATGCAATGAAATCGTGAATCGATCTCAAATCGGACTTTGCAGGGTCGGCCCAGATCACCATGATTCGATTTCCCGCTTCAAATCTTCCGCGGATGTCGTCTTGCCTTTTTCAACGGCGTTCCTTCCTTTCATGACTTTATCTATCACATATAGTTTGTACATAATCGTATCAACGTCGGTGGTCTCCGGAAGTTGCGAAATTGCCGTCAATGCTTCTTGCTTCAAGGTATTCATGCTTAAACTCACTATTTTATGGCTGTCAATCCTTGTTCTTCGATGAGCTTTCTGGCCACATCTCTTGCAATTTCAATGGTTTCGGAAGCAGTTCTTCCTTGCGCAACCAATCCCTGAATATCATCGGATGTTGCCAGGTAGGGGCCTTCAGGTAATTTTTCGAGATGAATTTTAATGATCTTTTCCATCAATATGGCTCCTTCGGGGGAAAAAGGAAATATTTCTGATTTATTCCCTTTTGTTTTTGGTTTTGAAAATTATATCGAAATGCCCATGGAAAAGCAATCTGTAAGTCTCGGACTTTTCTATTTGCTTGCCAATAGGTATTTTTGGGTTTGGATATTTTGGTATGTTCCGGATACCGGCGCTCGTCTACGAAACTTTCTGCAACCCCAGTTTTGCTTTCATTTTGTATCGATTTCCGCACTGCGGGCATTGGTGTTTTGCATTCAGTTTGTATCCACACTGGCATATCCAGTCTTTCTGGCGGGCGGGGTTGCCGGCCATCAGGGCATGAGCGGGAACATCCCGGGTGATGACCGCGCCGGCGGCGACGAAGGCATAGCTGCCGATGGTGTGGCCGCAAACAATCGTGGCGTTGGCGCCCAATGTTGCACCCTTTTTAACCAGTGTGGTTTTGATTTCCGACATTCGCCGGATTTCCGCTCTCGGATTGATGACATTGGTGAAAACAACCGACGGCCCGCAGAATACGGCATCCTCCAGCGTTACGCCTTTATATACGGAAACATTGTTTTGGATTTTACAACCGTTGCCGATAGTGACATCAGGTCCAATGACGACATTCTGTCCAATCGAACAGTTTTTGCCGATCATGGAATTGTAAAGGATATGGGAGGAATGCCAGATTTTTGTATCTGCGCCGATTTCCACCCCTTCATCAATGACTGCGGTTGGATGGACAAAGACGGATGCGGGATTTTTCCCGGCCGACGCCGTATTTCTCTGCAAATCAATTCTCAGACCGTTGGCATCAAGAGAACGTTCCGCCGCATTTAAGACCCGGAGAACCCGCAAACCTTCCGCTCCATCGGTCAGCGCCGGTTTTCCTTCGCTAACGCAATCTATGAAATGCTGACATTCGAGTTTCAGCGGTTCGGAGTAGGGGACAGCAACACGCTCGGGAGTGCCTCTGGTCGGGACGGGAATATTATGATCCCATTTGACGGAATGCGGATAGACCAGCAGCTTTTCCTCCCAAGGCAGCGTGTCGTCAAAAACAGCCATTTTCTGATCACCCACCACGACCAGCTTCTGATCTTTAAAAGGATGCAGCCAAGAGACAAAAACATGGGCTTTGAGGCCGGAAGAAAATTCCAGATGGGTTGTGGTCACGTCGGCGATTTTCTTGTGCAGGTAGTTGCCGCCTGTCGCCAGAACGCTTTCCGGTTCTTCTCCCGCCAGAGAAAGGATCATCGAAATGTCATGCGGCGCGAAAGACCACAGAATATTTTCTTCTCGGCGAATCTTACCCAGGTTCAGACGGTGCGAATAAATATAATGGATGCGGCCCAGTTCGCCTGTGGAGGCGATTTGCTTGAGCTTCACAAAGACAGGATGATGCTGGAGGAGGTGGCCGACCATTAAAATCAAATCCTGTTTTGTCGCCAGCGCGATCAGTTCTTCAGCATCTTTTTCCGTCAGCGTCATCGGTTTTTCCACAAAGACATGTTTGCCCGAAAGCAGCGCCTCCCTTGCCAGCAAAAAATGTGTTTCCGCGGGTGTGGCGATGACAACGGCTTCTACCTTTGGATGCGAAAGAACATCTTTCAATGAGAGGTAACAATCACAGGAAGGATAAAGCTTGCGCATTTCCTTCAAGACGGAGGCGCTCTTATCGCTGAGGGCAGAAAGCGCGTGCAGCTCGGAAAAGTTGCGGATGAGATTTTTGCCCCAGTTGCCGGCTCCGATAACGGCGATGTTTTTATTTTTTACAGGAGATTTATTTGCCATCACGATTTGTAAAGCCTTTCATTGTCCTGAATATCCATCCACATGGCGAACAGAAGCGATTGAAAACTGCTCGTAAACAAAAAGAAGAAAGCCAGCATGGTTGTGGGTGAAACTGTTTCACCGGAAAGGGTATGCGTCAAAACCTTGAGGCCATAAGGCAAAGCCATGATGCCTACCGCGATGGCAAAGTGATAAAGCAGGAAAAGCGGGTGAAAATCGCGGAAGAGATATTTTAACCAGAGCCTTTTAAAGAAGCTTTTGAAAAGCAACCAGGATATCCGGGGAATGACTTTATAAACTTTCATTTTGGAGGTTTCACCGATGTCATAAACCGGCTTGATTTTGATTTCCTTGATCGTGCAAAAGGCGATGTTCAATTTAACCAGCATATCGTTGGGCATACCGTACTCACTATAAATATC
>JAQUVQ010000046.1 GCA_028693285.1 Smithellaceae bacterium | reverse complement strand
ACGATTCTGGCCAATGCGATTGCCGCGGGCAAAAATGTCGTCCTGCCGCTGTTTTTTGTGCCCGGTCCGCCGACGGGACGAACCGCCTCGAATCTGCCGCCCGACCTGCTGAGGAATTCCCTTTCCCCGGCCGGCGCGGACGACAGCATTACCGCGCGGGCGATGGTTCCGCCCATTCCAGAATTCTCCGCAGGCGCGCTTGGGCTGGGTCACATCAATATTTTTCCGGACCGGGACGGCACGGTGCGCAGCGAAGCGCTGTTGATCAATTTTGAAGAGAAGCTTTTCCCGTCGTTCGCTCTTCAACTGACGCTGAAATACCTCAATTACGATGTGAAGCAGGTGCGTCCGGGCAAAACCGTCACCTTCGGCCGCAAAAGCATTCCCGTGTATGAAAACAACAGAATGCTGATCAGTTTCAACGAGGGGATTCCCTATTATTCATACTTCGACGTCGTCAACAAGAAGATCGCTCCGGAGGTGTTCAAGGACAAGATCGTGATTATCGCGCTCTCCGCGGCGGGGCTGGGCACCATGCAGGTCACGCCGGTCGCCGTCAATGTGCCGCCCGGGACCGTCATCGCCAACGTGATCGACAACATCATCAACGGCGATCACGTTATCCGTCCGGATTGGGCGCTCACGCTGGAACTCATCATGATCCTGATCTTCGGCCTTTACGTTGCGCTGGTCATTCCGCATATCAAGGCCGGCATCAGCGCGGTGGTCTCCCTGGCTCTGCTTCTGGTCTGGATGATCGCGACGATTTATCTTTTTGCCGCCTACGGGTACTGGATCAAGGCGCTGTATCCGGCGCTTCTCCTGCTCGTCGGCTACATCGTGATCGTCTCCAAGCGGTATCTGCTGACGGAAAAAGCGAAGGATCGCATGGAAGCGGACGGCGTCGAAACCAACAAAATGCTCGGACTGTCCTTCCAGGGCCAGGGTCTGCTGGACATGGCGTTTGACAAATTCCGCAAGTGTCCCGTGGAGGACGAATCCGTGAAGGAGCTGCTCTACAATCTCGGCCTGGACTTCGAACGGAAGCGGATGTTCAACAAGGCGGCGGCGGTTTACCAGCATATCGCCCAGGACGGAGATTTCAAGGACATCAACGACCGCATCAAGAAGCTGACGGCCGCCGGGGAAACCATGATTTTCGGGCTTTCCGGGGCCAAAAAAGAAGCCACGGTCATTATGGAGAACACCGAAATCAAGCCGACGCTCGGGCGCTACGAAATTGTCAAGGAGCTGGGGCGCGGCGCCATGGGAACGGTTTTCCTGGGCAAAGACCCGCGCATCAACCGGGAAGTGGCCATCAAGACGCTGCGCTACGAGGAGATTGACTCCGAACAGATCGACGAGGTGAAGAAAAGATTTTTCCGGGAGGCGGAAGCGGCCGGCAAGCTGTCCCATCCGAATATCGTGACCATTTTCGATGTCGGCGAGGATTACGACATTGCGTATATGGCCATGGAACTGCTGGACGGATCGGACCTGGCCAAGTACACTCGAAAGGAAAATCTCCTGCCGCCCCCGGAAATCGTGCGGATCGTTTCCTCGGTCGCTTCAGCCCTGGACTACGCCCACGCCAACGGCATCGTGCATCGCGACATCAAGCCGGCCAATATCATGATTCTGACGAACGGCGAGGTCAAGGTTGCGGATTTCGGCATCGCCCGCGTGATGGCCACGTCGAAAACGCAGACCGGAGTGGTCCTCGGAACGCCCAGCTACATGTCGCCGGAGCAGATTGCCGGCAAGAAGGTGGACGGGCGATCCGATCTGTTTTCGCTTGGCGTGGTTCTCTATGAGCTGATTTCAGGAGAAAAACCCTTCAACGGCGACAGCATTGCCACGCTGATGTACAACATCACGACCACGGATCCCCGGGCCATCAAAGAGCTGTCTCCCGACCTTCCGGACGCCATGGCGGGGATTGTGGAAAAGCTGCTGGCCAGGGATGTGGAGGCCCGATACCAGACCGGGAAAGCCCTGGCGGATGATTTGCTTGCCTGTTTAAAATAAGGAGGCTCCCTTGAATCTTACGGCCTGCGGAAAAACCGATCAGGGGTTGGTCAGAACCAACAACGAAGACAATTTTTATTCGGATGAGAAGATGGGGCTTCTGGTCGTGGCCGACGGCATGGGCGGCCACGCATCCGGAGAGAAGGCCAGCAGTCTGGCGGTCAGCGTCATTCGGGATTATTTTCAGGGGCAGCAAATCATGATCGGCGATCGTGATCCCTCGTTTTCCGAGGCCACCAACAAGCTCGCCTGCGCCATCCGTCTGGCCAATCAGGCCGTTTACGAGGCTTCACAAAGTTCACCGCAACTCAAGGGGATGGGAACCACCATTGTGGCGGTGCTGCTGACAGGCCGGAAACTGAGCATCGCCCACATCGGCGACAGCCGGGCGTACCTGGTCCGCGCCGGCACCATGGAACAGCTGACGGACGATCATTCCATGGTGAACGAGCAGGTCAAGCGCAATCTGATCTCCCGGGAAGAAGCCGACCTCTCGGAGATGAAGAATATTCTCACGAAAGCCCTGGGGATTCAGCCGGAGCTGGACGCCGATCTCGATGAACTGACCCTGCTGGAAGGCGATATTTTGCTCTTGTGTACGGACGGACTTAGTAATATGGTGACGGACGACGACGCGCTGGACATGATCTCTTCCGCCGCCGACGCTTCCGCCGCCTGTGAATCCCTGATTGAAGCCGCCAATAAAAACGGCGGGAAAGATAATATTACCGTTGTGATCGGTTATGCCTGGAAGGAAAAGTGGTATTCGGCTTTGATGAAATTCATGGAATTTTTCCGGAGGTGATCTATGGCAAAAATATTACTGAAGTACAAAGAGGCCGCCGTTAAGGAAATCCCGCTGGACAAGGAATCCACCACGATCGGCCGCAAGCCGGATAACGACATTGTCATCGACAATCAGGCCGTATCCGGTCACCACGCCTCCATCACGGTGGAAGGCGACAAGCTCATGCTGGAGGATCTGGGCAGCCTGAACGGAACCTTCGTAAACGGCCAGAAAATCTCCAAAACGGAGCTGTTCAACGGCGACGTGGTGCTCATCGGCGTGCATACCCTGAATGTCACCTCCGAAAAAAACAGGTCGCAGGAAACCAAGGGTTTCGCGGTGCGCGGCCGCTCCATGGATGAAACGATGGTGATCGCGCCGGATGACCAGAAGAAAATCGTCGCGGCAGCGGACAAGAACCTTCCGGAACCGCTGGGCGGCTTTATGGTCGTGGAAGGATCGACGGAGAAGAAAGAATACGAACTGAAGGAAAGAGTGTCCTCGATTGGAAAGGAAGACGGATCGGCCGTCAAATTGAAGGGGCTGTTCGCTCCCAAGCTGGCCGCCCTGGTCAACCGCCGGAAAGAAGGCTATTTTATTACGCCGGCCGGCGGCAAGGAGCTCAAGGTCAACGGGAAAACCATT
The DNA here is from genome assembly GCA_028693285.1 of Smithellaceae bacterium. GTDB lineage: Bacteria > Desulfobacterota > Syntrophia > Syntrophales > Smithellaceae > UBA8904. The sequence continues at coordinate 18,366 of JAQUVQ010000046.1, read as the reverse complement.
GACCGCCGCTGCGATCTCAAAGACGGCGATCTGGTGGAAGTCGCGAATTTGAAACTGCAGTTTTATCTCAAAGAGTAGGGGGTCAGCGCTCACCCGTCCCAAAGATCACTCCGCCCGGGCGGCCCCCTTCCGCTTTCTTTGCGGTCTTGCGAATGAACGCCTGATCTGGTAGGAAGCGGATCGGTAATGCCTTGACGTTTTTGAAGCAGAGGGTCGCCGGTTTTTTCGGAAATACAGGAGTGATCACACCCATGGCCAGTCATGAAGAGTCGTCTTTTCTTGAGGCGGTAGAAAGCCGTTTGGACAGCATTTTCGGGGCGGACTCCAAACCGGCCCGGAAAACGGATTCCGGCATCCCGGAAGAAATCGGTGACGGCGCCGCCGACGGCCTTCGGGAGGATTCCCTTTCTCCTGGAACCGGAAAGGCCTCCTCCGTTTTGGGCCCGAAAGAAGACAGATCCGCCTTTCTTTCGGAAATCGACAAGCGCTTTGAGGCGATCTTCGGCGACGAGACACCGCCGGCCCGGGAGGCCCAACGCGCGTCGGAGCCGGATGATTTGAAAGAACTGACGGCCCGCGCGGAAGCGGAGGAAAGCGCAAAAGAAGAGCGTCTTTCGGAGGGTCTCACGCTGTTTCCGTCATTGTCCGCGGACTTTCCTTTAAAGAATCTGCAAACCATTGTTCTCTCCCTGGAAGACCGAATGAACGAATCCGGCCTGGAGCGGCTGGACGATGAAGTTTGCAGGCTGGACCGGCTCTTGGAAAGCGATCCCGTCCTTCAGGGATTATTGCGCATTTTGCGTTTTGCGGGAAGATACATTCGGGTCAAGGACGACCGTTTTGGCGGTGATGCCGCGGCGCTGCTCTTTTCGGTTTACAGACGCATGGAACAGGCGACGGGCGGGGAGGAAATGGCGCAGGAAGCGAAACGCCGCTTGCTGCAGGAAAGCATTGAACAGTATCAAGCGTGGGTGGAAAACGCCGACCTGGAGAAACGAATCGAACCCGAAGCCCCGAGGGGCATGACGGACGGCGAAAGGGCCCGGGATGCGGAGCGCAGGAATGTTCCAATGGATGAAATGCCCGTTGCCCGCATTCGGGTGGTGGAGGACAAGTCGCCGCCGTCAGGGAGCTGGGACGCTGAGCGGCTGGCCGGGGCGATGAAAGATCTGCCGCCCCATGAAGCGTATGCCCTGGCGCTTGCGGAGATGAAAAAAACATTCCAGGACGAGATCGCCGTCCTCAAAGAGGAAATTCGCCTTTTGAAGGCCAAAGGCCATAAAAGCATTTAGACAAAACGGCGAATTCAGGGATGGAAGGGGAGCCGCAATGCCCGGTAAAACGGAGTGGATCGATTTAAAGCGGGAGAAACGGGAGCTGGACGAATTTTTGTCCGCCATTGCCGGCGATGAAGCGGTTCTTCCCGAGGAAAATGTGTTCACCTCCGGCGATGTTCTCGCGCAAGACAAACCGGACGCAGTTTCCGGGGAGACCAAAGCCGAAAAAGAGACTCAGACGGCGGAGGATGGCGGCTCGCTTCCCGACGCGGACGGAGCTTCGCCGCCTGAAGAATTGACTGGCGCAATGAATCCGCCGCTTTCCGCGGATGCCGCCCCCCGCGAACCGGAAGAACCGGCCGCACCCGCCGCAGAGGAGGAAATATCGGTGCCGCTTGGCAGCATCGAAACGATGGCCAAATTTGATGATGCGATGGAGCCCGTGCCGCCGCCGGAAAAGCGCAAAGCCTTCACGCCTGCATCTGCGCCCCGAAAGGAAGACGGCGGAATTCTGTACTGGATCAAAATGGCCGCCGCCTTTTTCATCACCATGACCCTGGCCGTTCTGGCCGGATATTTCTGGGTGTATCCGGAGCGGGGCGCTCAGGTCATCGACAGGATTCAATCCTTGCTGATGGGTTGACAAACCGGCCCAGGCCCCTCCCCGGAAAAAAAGGCCCGGGGCAATCCCGGCGCTTTTCATTTGCGCCCGCATTCCAAAGATAATGCTTGCTATTTGCCGGCTTTGCCTGTAGGAACCCCTCAGGAATAGCGAAAAAATTGACCTTCCCACCTTTCTTCATCGGAAATTTGCTAAGGATAATCCCGCTAATCGAAATAGAAACCCTGATGCCATGCCGTCTTTGAGACCTGTCTTTCAGACGCAGGACGTGCGGATGAAAAGGCCTGTTTTTACCAGCCTTGTCACGGTTCGCATCGGGTTTAACTTTAAATAGATGCTGGTAACTTACAAAAAAAGGATAAAAAATGAGTTTTGAGAAATTTAAGTTCAATGAAAAAATACTGGCCGGCGTTGCCGCCGCCGGTTACCGCAAGCCTACGCCCATTCAGGCGGAGTCCATCCCTCCCATCATGGAAGGCAGGGATGTGATGGGGTTGGCTCAAACAGGCACAGGGAAAACCGCCGCTTTTGTGCTGCCGATTCTGCACCGCCTGATGCAGAAAAAGCGCGGCCCGATTCGCGCCCTGATCGTTGCGCCGACGCGGGAATTGAGCGAACAAACCCATGCATCCATCATGGAACTGGGAAGGAAAACGGGGATTTGCAGCACGGCGATTTACGGCGGCGTCAGCATCTATAATCAGGTCAATCGACTGCGTTCCCGTGTCGATATCGTTTCGGCCTGTCCCGGCCGCCTGCTGGACCATATCGGCCGCGGCACGCTGGATTTGTCGCATGTGGAAGTTCTGGTGCTGGATGAGGCAGACCACATGTTTGATATGGGTTTTCTGCCGGATGTTCGCAAGATTGTCGGGCATTTGCCGGCAAAGCGCCAGACGCTGCTTTTCTCCGCCACCATGCCCGGCGAAATCCGCAGCCTGGCCGATGATCTGCTTTGTGATCCCGTTCACATTCAGATTGGAAATTCCGCTCCGGTGATGACGGTTGCCCACACGTTTTATCCGGTGCAAACCGAGCAGAAAACAGCCTTGCTCAAGGACATTCTCGAGAAAATCGACACCCGGTCGGTCCTGGTGTTCACCCGGACAAAATCGCGCGCCAAAAGCCTGGCCGAGCAGCTCAACAGAGCCGGACACAATAAAGTGACCTCCCTGCACGGCAATCTTACGCAGCAGAAACGCAAGCAGTCCCTGGATGGATTCCGGGATGGCCGCTTTGATGTCATGATCGCCACGGACATTGCCGCGCGCGGCATCGACGTGACGGGCATCTCCCATGTGATCAACTATGATATGCCGTCCACCGCGGATGCCTATACGCACCGCATCGGCAGAACCGGACGCGCCGCAATGACCGGGGATGCGTTTACCTTTATCACCGGGCAGGATGGCGACCTGCTCAGGTCCCTCAAGAAACTGCTGGGGGAAAAACTGCAATATCAGAATGTTGATGGATTAACCGTCAGCCCGTCGGTTTGTGAAGCAACGAGCGCTCGCGCTCATCAGCTGACGAGACCCGGCAACCACAGCGGCAGGAAACCGTTTTCGGCCCGGACGCCGCAGGCCCGCCGGCCCGCTCAACGTTCGTTTAAAGACGCCGGCCGGATGAACTGGGCATCCCGCGCCCGGCAGGCGGCAGTCTAAAAAATATCATTTATCCATTGATGTGGAAGAAGTTCACGCGGTCGGCGAAGCGCAGGTTTTCGCGGGAATCACGGACTTCTTTCCGCGTCATCCATTCGTCCGAAAGCGGATTTTGGCGGCGGCCCATTTTGCCAGCTTGGGTCGCTCAATCTTGGAATTGTGCCGGGGGTCCGTCGGCAGCGTTGCCGGAAAGAGAACGTGCTTGATTTGCTTCGTCGCCTCGTGTCCGGCCGCCAGAGTGAGCAGCTCGTTTTGGATCGTCTCCTCGTTTCCACGGTGCTCTTTGCGGAGTTCCACGCAGATGACCGGCTCTTCCGCGCCGTCCTTCGGAATTCCAACCAGCCCGGACCGGCGCACGGCAGGATGAGCGTCGAAGATCGGTTCGCAGTTGAGGGAGAACAGCGGTCCTTCCCCGGCTTTCACACGCTGGCTGACGCGGCCGCAATACCAAAGCCGGCCTTTGAAATCCAGGTAGCCCGCATCACCGATGCGGTGCCATATTTCGCCATCCGGCCCATAGATCTTGTTCTTTCGAGTGTTTTCGGGATCGTCCAGATAGGCGGGGCTTACATGCTTGCTCCTGACCAGGATCTCGCCGATTTCCCCCGCTTCGAGCAGCCGCGCCTGCTCGATGTGTTCGATGACGCCGTCACTCATTTCGATAATGCGGAGCTCGACGCCCGTAAAGGGCCGGCCGACGCAGATTCCCGCCCCCTGCAGGGTCAACGGCCATGTTTCGGCGAGCACTTCCTGTGCGCTCATTTCACTGGTGGGCAAAGCCTCCGTCGCTCCGTAATTTGAAAAGACCTCGGCCCGGGGACCCATCATATCCAACAGCGCCTGCATGACCGGGCCGAAGATTGGCGCTCCCCCGCCGATGACACGGGTGAAGGTTGGCGTTTTGATATCGTGGGCCGCGGCATACCGGGCCATGTTTTCCAGCAGGACCGGCGAGCCGAAACACGAACGCACGCCGCAATCGTTGATGACGTCGACGAGGGCCCTGGGGTCGGCTTTGGCAGGCGTTTCAAAAATGAAGTTGATGGGTGGAACAACCATCGTGCCGCCGGCGCTGAGGGCGATGAAGAAGAAAGCGGGGAAGACGGCCATGTCGACGGGAATGCCGCGCGCCGTTTCAAATCGCCAACTTTCGTTCACGATGCGGTACAGGTGCGCGAAATTTCGATGCAGGTAGAGAGCCGGCTTTGCGGGTCCGGTGCTGCCGGTGGTGAAAAGCACGGCCGCAGGATCGTCGGGTTTGACGGCGGGCGGAGCGGGCCGGGCCGGCGGAGTTCGCTTGAGGGATGCCAGGGTATGCGCGCCGGGCCACCAGCCGTCGATGACGATCGCGTGGCGGGGAAAACGCGGTCCCCAGCCGAACAATATGCGCGCCAGGTGGCTGATGGGCACACCGGCGAAGCCCTCGGGCCGAATCCGGCGCAGGCGTTCGCCGACATTGCAAAAGCCGACGGACGGATCAATCCACAGTGTCGTCGCTCCCACCCGCTGCAGCGCCAGGCCCAGGGCGCAAGCTTCGTAGCCGGGCGGGGTCATGCAGACGATGCGCGTTTTTTCGGCAATGCCGGCTTCGCGCAGCCCGAGCGCAACGGCCTCGGCATCATTGGAAAGCTCGGTGTAGGTGCGGCGCTTGTAGCGCCGCCTGCCTTGCGCATCGAAGCCGTCCGGTTCGATGACGGCAGTGCGCTCAGGATCCTGCAAAGCCACCTCGCGCACGACGGCCGCCAGGTTGAAGATGTTGTCCGGGAGAATCGAGGGCATCACGAGTGCACCTTCCGCCGCGGAGTCTTTGCCAGAAGCTCACGAATGATCCGGGCCACCTCATCGGGATTTTCAAGCATGAGCAGATGTCCGACACCCTTAAGCCAATCCGCTCGCTGGGGTTGCAGGGTGGCATTGAGCCGCCGTCCGGCTTTGGCCGACAGGATCTCGTTTTCAAGGCCCCAGATCGTGCAGCGGGGCGGAAAATCGTCCGGCGGAACGAAGTTGTCCAGGAATTCGTAATTTACCAGATCGTCGAGTACGCCCAAAAGCGACGTCATTTGCCCGCGGCCGGTGAAACAGGCGCACAGGTCGTTGCTGCAATGCAGGTTTTGCGACCGGCCGACCGGCCCGAATTGCATGCGCAAAGATTGGACCGCGATCCAGCGGTTGGGCTTCACCCGGCCCAGCAGGCCGTACAGAAAGCGTGAAAAGGCCGGTGCTCGTCGTCGCAAACGCAGTGTCATGCCGAGCCTTCCGGCCGTATAGGTCGCGGCGGTGAGCGGGTTGACGAGCACCAGGGCGCGCACCTTCTCGGGGTGCCGCATGGCGTAGGCAACCGAAATGGCGCTGCCCATGCAATTGCCGACCAGGGTCACCGGCGAAAGACCGTGATGCGCCAGAAATGCCTCAAGAACGGCGACGTAGTTCTCCAGCGCATAGCCGCCGCCCGGCTTGGCCGATGCGCCGAAGCCCGGAAGGTCCAGGGCAAAGGTCGCATAATCGTCGGCCAGCCTGGCGATCACGTCCTTCCAGATTGCGTGCGATGTTCCGCCGTTGTGCAGAAAGACCACCGGTTCGCCCGATCCGCGCCGCTTGTATTTGACGGCGGCCCCCTGGTAATCAAAGGTCTCCATTTATGCTTTGACCTCCGCAAGCAATGCGTCGATTTGCGCATCCTTGTCCTTCCACAAATCCTGCACCCACTGCTGAAAGACGGCCTGGAATTCCCTGTCGCCTTCGTAATCCATGTTCAGAAAATGCGAAGGGATTTCAATGGAGGATATTCGAACGACAACCCTCCTCACGCCGCCGGACAAAAATTCCCAGAAAGTGGGAATGCCGTCCGGATAAACAATCGTAATATCCAGCAGAGAATTGAATTTATCCCCCAGCACGGAGAGCGCCAGCGCGATGCCGCCCGCTTTGGGCCTCAGCAGGTAGCGGTAAGGTCTTTTCTGATGCTCGTGCTTTTGCGCGGTGAACCGGGTTCCTTCCAGAAAGTTCATCACGCTGGTCGGAATGCGCGAAAACTTTTCACACGCCTTTTTGGTGGTCTCAAAGTCCTTTCCTTTTTGTTCGGGGTGTTTTTTCAGATACTCCGCACTGTGGCGGCGCAAAAAGGGGAAATCCAGCGCCCACCAGGCCAGACCCATAAAGGGCACCCAGATCAATTCGCGCTTGAGGAAAAATTTCATGAGCGGGATGCGCCGGTTCAGCATTTTTTGCAGAACAAAAATATCCGACCAGGATTGATGATTGCTGACCACCAGATACCAGCCCCGGTAATTCAGGTTATCCAGCCCCTGCACGTCCCATACGGTTTTCTGGGTCAGCTTCATCCACAGGACATTTCCGGAAATCCAGTTTTCCGCGATCCACAGCAGAATTTTGTCGAACCGTTCGGTCAGCGGCCCAAACGGCAAAATGAACTTCAGAAAAGAAAACAAAAAAAGAATGAACACCCAAAACAGGATATTCAAGGACAACAAAAACATGGCGATGGCGCCCACCAGCCATTTCGGCAGAAAATTCAACACGGATAACTCCCTTCCCTTTGCGATGGTTCATCCTTAACACGGGTCCATGGATTGGTCAAAGCCTAACTGCGTATGGAAAAATTTTCAGCGGTGTTGTATGCATGAAGCCGTATGCAGCCTGAAAACCAACAAAAGCCATGGCGGGTGTATCTTCTGTCCTGTGCGGACGGAACCCTTTATACCGGCGCGACGAATTCCATCGAAAGACGCCTCGGGGAGCACAATCGCGGAAAGGCCTCCCGATACACCCGGTCGAGAAGGCCGGTGACCTTGCGGGCGATCAGCGCCGGCATGAGCAGAGGGGAAGCCCTGCGCCTGGAAATCAAAATCAAGCAAATGCCGAAGTCGAAAAAAGCAGCCGGCCTCGTGACGAAAGGGTATTCAACTGTTCGGAAATGTGCTAAACGAAAAACCACTTTGACCAAGAGGGAAAAGGAGAGCAAGGCGTGAAAAAGAAAATCATCATTCTGGTGTTCGCGCTGCTTTTTATCGGCGCGGGGCTTTTGGTGTATGTCGGGCAGCATCGCCGGACGTCCGGGGAATTGTTTTATTCCGGCATCATCGAAACCACGCAGGCCAAGCTCTCCTTTCAGGTGCCGGGCAGGGTCGGGCAGGTCTATGTTCAGGAAGGGCAGGCCGTCAGGAAAGGCCAGGTGATCGCGGAACTGGACCGGGCGGAGTATGAATCGCGTCATGAACAGGCCCGGGCCAACCTCGAACGCGCGCAAAGAGCCAGGCAGCAGCTTCAAACCGCCCTCGAAATCAGCAAAAAAACACTGCCGGCCGAAGTCGCCCGCGCCCAGGCCGCCGTAAAAAGCGCCGGGGTCTCCCTGACGGATGCCGAGAAAAATTACCGCCGCTATGAGGAGCTGTTCAGCAAAAGCGTAGTCACGGAAAAGGAGTACGACACGCTGAAACTCCACTATGACGTCGCCCGGGCGCGGCTTGCGGAAAGCGAATCCGTTCTGGCTCTGGCCCGCGGCAATCTTTCCCGCATCGACGCGGCCAGAGACGACATCGCCACCGCCGCGGCACAGGTGGATGTCGCCCGGGCGGCTCTGTCCCAGGCGGCCATTCAGCTCGAGTACACGCGGCTGCGCTCGCCGCTGGACGGCGTGGTCACCAGCCGGAATATCGAGCCGGGCGAAACGGTCAACATCGGACGCGAAGTGATTACGGTGGCCGATCTGGATCGCGTGGATTTAAAAATATTTGTCGATGAAACAACGATCGGCCGCGTCCGGCCCGGACAGCAAGCGGAGGTCGTGATCGACACGTTTCCGGGAAAAACCTATCCGGGCGCCGTGTCGTTTGTTTCGCCGGAAGGCGAATTCACCCCTAAAATAATCCAGACGCAGAAAGAAAGAGTCAAACTGGTCTATCTGGTGAAAGTATCCATTCCCAATCCCAGCCATGAACTCAAGGCAGGGATGCCGGCGGACGCCCGCCTGCGCCCGTGACGGGAGAATCGCGATGGCCGATCTGCCCTTGAACCGTCCCCCGGTGCTGGAGGTGAGAAATATTTCCCTCGATTTCGAGCAGGTCAGGGCGGTGCGGAATGTATCCTTTTGCGCGCAAAAGCAAAGCATTTTCGGACTGGTCGGCTCCGACGGCGCCGGCAAATCCAGCGTGCTGCGGATGATCGCCGGCATGATCCGGCCCTCCTCCGGCGCCGTTTATCTCAACGGGCTCGACGCGGCGGGAAGGCGGCGCGAACTCAAGCATTTCATCGGCTACATGCCCCAGCGCTTCGGTTTGTATCCGGATCTGACCGTCGAAGAAAACATCAATTTCTTCATGGACGTGTTCGGCATCCCGCGCGCGGAAAGGAAAAAACGCAGGGAAAAGTATCTGGGATTTTCCAACCTGCTGCCTTTTGTGGACCGGCTGGCCGGGAACCTTTCCGGCGGAATGAAGCAGAAACTGGGGCTGGCCTGCGTGCTTGTTCATGAGCCGGGGCTGTTGATTCTGGATGAGCCGACCAACGGCGTGGATCCGGTTTCCCGACGCGAATTCTGGGACATTCTGCAAAACATGAAAGAGGCGGGGATGACGCTTCTGGTTTCCACCGCCTACCTCGACGAAGGCGAGAAGTGCGACCGGCTGGCCCTGATGCACGCGGGCGTCATTCTGGAGCAGAATGCGCCAGGCGTCCTGCGGGGAGACCACCCTTCGCTGGAGGCGGCCATCGTCGCGCGTCTTCGGGAAGCGGACGAGGAGATTGCCCATGACACCTTTGCCCTCTGAGGCCATCGCGGTTTCCCGGCTGGAAAAAAGATTCGGCGATTTTGTCGCCGTCGATCGCATCACCTTCCATGTGAAAAAAGGCGAGATCTTCGGGTTTCTCGGCGCCAACGGCTCCGGCAAATCCACCACCATCCGCATGCTGTGCGGCATTATCACGCCTACCGCGGGCGAAGGCACCGTGGCCGGCTTCGATCTGCTGCGCGAGCCGGAAAGCGTCAAGCAGTCCATCGGCTACATGTCCCAGAAATTTTCCCTGTACGAAGACCTGACGCCTTACGAAAACGTTCGGTTTTATCTCGGGGTGTACAGCGTTCCCCGCGGGCAGTGGCCCGAACGCATGGACTGGATTTTGAATATGACGCGCCTCAGGGACGTTCGCGATCGACTGACGCGCGAACTGCCGCCGGGGTGGCGCCAGCGGCTGGCCCTGGGATGCGCGCTTCTGCACCGCCCGCAGATTCTGTTTCTCGACGAACCGACGTCGGGCGTCGATCCGATCACCCGCGGGCATTTCTGGAATTTCATCCGGCAGCTTGCCGCCCGGGGCGTGACGGTTTTTGTGACCACTCATTACATGGATGAAGCGCGCTTCTGCGAACGGATCGTGATGCTCAACGCCGGCCGCATTGTGGCGGAAGGCTCGCCCGCGGAAATCATCACGGCGGCCTGTCCGGATCAGGCGGACGCAGATTTGAACGATGCATTTATCCGGCTGATGAAGAGGACACCGGCGTGAATCCCTTCCGACTGCAAGCCATTGTCCGCAAGGAATTTTACCATCTGATCCGGGATTACCGCAGCCTGTACCTGGCCTTTGCCATTCCGCTTTTGCTGATCGTTCTGTTCGGCTACGCGCTGAGCCTCGACGTGGAGCACATCAAAACGGTTGTTGTGGATTACGACCGCAGCGAGCTCAGCCGCGATCTTACGAGCCGGTTGAATGCATCGCGCTATTTCGATATTGTCGCCGCCCCCGCCTCCTCGCGGCAGGTTCACCGGTATCTTGACCGGGATGAAGCGTCCGTGGGCATTGTCATCCCGCCGGACTTTGCCCGGGATATTCAGTCCGACCGGGAAGCACAGATGCAGATCATCATCGACGGCAGCGATCCGGTTTTTGCCGGCGCGGTGCGGGGCTATCTGACGGCTTTTACCGAAGGATATAATTCGAAGCTTCTGCTGTCGTTTCTCAACCGTCAGGGGCAAAAGACGCTCAAGCCGCCCGTGGAGGGGCGCATTCGCATCTGGTTCAATGAAGACCTGGAAAGCCGCAATTTTATTCTTCCGGGCATCATTGCCATTATCATCATGATCGCGGGCGCCATGCTGACGTCGCTCGTCATCGCCCGGGAATATGAAAGCGGGACGATGGAGACGATCAAGTCTCTGCCGGTCACCGCCGGCGAGTTTCTGCTGGGCAAGGCGATTCCCTATTTCTTCATCGGAATGGCCGATGTGTTCATCGCCATGCTGCTGGGGCAGGTTTTGTTCGGCGTCGTGATGAAGGGGAGCTTCGGACTGATGGTCCTGGGCACATCCCTGTATCTGGTGTGCGCGCTGCTTTTGGGGCTTTTGATTTCGTCCGCGACCCAGTCGCAGCTGGTGGCCAACCAGGCCGCGGTCATGCTCACCTATCTGCCGTCGCTGCTGTTGTCCAATTTCGTTTTCCCGATTATCAATATGCCGGTCGTCCTGCAGTGGGCGACCTACCTGGTCCCGGCCAGATATTACATCGACATTCTGGTGGGCGTCTATCTGCGCGACACCGGCCTTGCCTACCTGGGAATGGATATGGCTGTGCTGGGCTTCATGTGCCTTCTTTTGGCGGCGCTCAATTACCTCCTCTTGAAAAAGGAGGGCTTATGAACTGGGGGAGAATCCGCGAGCTGGTGCGCAAGGAGTTCATCCAACTGCTCAGAGACCGGCGCTACCGGATGATTCTATTTGTCGCGCCGCTTTTGCAGATGCTGGTTTTCGGCTATGTGGTCAATTACGACATCAAAAACATCCGCGTCGCGGTGGTGGATCATTCCCGCACGGCGGAGAGCCGGAAGCTCGCGGACGCCTTTGCAGGCAGCCGGATTTTCACGATCACCCACCGGCTGCCCGACGAAAGGGCGCTGGAGGATCTGCTGCTTCGGGGCCGCGTGGACATGGGGATCAAAGTGGCGCCCGATTTCGCAGCCCAGATCCGGAAAGGGCAGACTGCTCCCGTGCAGATCATCGCCGACGGTTCGATGAGCAACATGGCGGCCCTGCGCATGGCCTACACCTCGACCGTTCTGGAGCGGTTCAACAGCCAGACCCTTCGGGAACTCTATCCGCAGACGCTGCGCTACGGCCGGATCGATGCGCGCGTCCGCACCTGGTACAACCCCAACATCGAGAGCCGGTATTTCTTTGTGCCCGGCATCGTGGCGTTTGTGATCATGCTGATTTCCCTCTTGTTGACGTCGATCGCCATCATTCGGGAAAAGGAGGCCGGCACGATGGAGCAGCTCATCGTGACGCCTCTGAAATCCTACGAGCTGATTTGCGGAAAAACGATTCCCTATATCATTATTTCGCTGGTTCAGCTCGCGGCGGTTATTGCGGCCGCGGTTTTCTGGTTTGAGATTCCGCTGGCGGGGAGCGTTTTGCTCCTGTTCTTTGCCGCCTGCCTGTTTCTTCTTTCCACGCTGGGCATCGGTTTGTTCATTTCGACCATTTCCGCGACGCAGCAGCAGGCCATGATGACGACCTTCTTTTTCATCCTTCCGTTCTTCATGCTGAGCGGCTTTGTTTTCCCGATCGACAACATGCCCGCGGTGGTCCAGTGGCTGACGTATCTGAATCCGCTGCGGTATTTCCTGGTGATCCTGAGGGGCGTGTTTCTCAAGGGGGTCGGGATGGATATTCTCTGGCCCCAGTTTGTTTTTCTGGCGGTTCTGGGAGGCGCGGTGTTTGCCGGAGCGATTGCCCGCTTTAAAAAACGCCTGGATTAGTGTAAGGAGGGCATATGCTGAACGTTGTCGAAGATGAAAAACTGATTGCCCGGTATGCGCGTCTCTTTACGAAAAGCTTCCGGCCGTTTGCCGATGAAAAGATCCGGGTGAAGCTGGGGCATCAGGGGGCGAACTTCGACGCCAGAGTCACCTGGTCGAAAAAGCTGAACCTCTGGTTTTACGCTCAAACGATTCAGGGCGTCCGCTACTGGAATGCGTTCGGCAGAGGCAAACCGGCGGCGTCGGGCAAACTGACGATCACGGCGGAAATTAATTTTCCATGGAAAAACATCAACCGTAAAACCGGCGCCGCCTTTGCCCGGGACCGGCAAAACCGAATTTATGTGATTCACCGGGGAACAATCGGCGGCGGCAAAAAAGGCGTCGGCAAAACCCTGTTTGAGGAAAACTACCGGGGCGTCTGGGCCTGGATGGAGGACGGCGGCTCCCTTTCTCAGGTCGCGGTGGTCGGATGTCTGGGCAGCAGCCGTTTTGCCCTGCAAGCCGCCGGGTTTGTCGAAAAGATCGAAAAACTCAAATTGGAGGCTTCGCGTTCTTCCCAGACGTCGCTGGATTTCCCGGATGTTTCTTTTGCGGGCGAACGGGTCGGAAGCCCGCCTTTCCCCGCTCTGTGTGAAGAATTCCATGACGTTGACCATGACCTGATCGTCGGCCATCTGGCTTCCCTCCTTGCTCGCCGGAGGGGAAAAATCGGCAATGATGAAAACACGGAATTGTTTATGATGCAGCCCGGCTCGGACAGCCTGTTTGCCCTCTTTGCCGTATGTGCCGACCGGCGCGAAAAAAGCGTGCTGGCCGCGGCCGCGAAATTGCTCCTGCAAAAATCCGTCCGGGACGGTCATCCCCGGGCGATCCTGGTTCTTCCGGAAGACGAGGCCGCCCGCTACGCGGAGCCCCTGCGGCGGATAGCGATCGAAGTCTTCAGCTATCGACTGGAAGGCGAAAAAATACTTTTCCCGGACCTGGACCGGGATTGAACGGAGGTGCGTTCCCCATGGATGAATTGCTGGAAATGGGCCGGCAGGTTCTGGCGGCCCAGCCGTTCAGTGTGCTGATCGGAGCGGAATTGACTGGTTTTGCCGAAGGCAGCGCCGAAATCAAAGTTCCCATTCAACCGCGGCTCAAGCAGCAGCACGGATTTCTGCACGGCGGCGTGGTCAGCTACGCGGCGGACAATGCGCTGACCTATGTGGGCGGCAGTGTTTTGGGCCCCGCCGTCGTGACGTCGGAATTCAAAATCAATTACGTGCGGCCGGCCAAGGGTGACTATATTGTCGCGCGGGCCGCGGCGGTTTACGTCGGGAAAAATCAGGCGGTCTGCCGCTGCGATGTTTTTGCCGTCAAGGGCGGCGAAGAAAGTCTCTGCGCGATCGCCCAGGGCACCATTAACAAATTGGGACAGTCCAAATAGCCTGAGTCGGATCACAGCCTTGATATCAATGAAAGCCGCCCGGCCGCTTCATGGAAAAAGCGCCGGACGTTGTTGACGGCGGCCGTAGGGTCGGTCCGGTCGTCCGGTTTTTCCGGCTGCATGGAATGCTGCCGCTTTCCCCTCCTTTTATTGGATACAGACCTGTTGTGCGATCCATGAAATCCATAAAACAATTGCCCTGCGCCGAGCAGGGAATGAAAAAGAAGATGGTGCACAACCGGCTTTTCCGTGCAGGCCGACCGGATTGGGAATCCGAAAGCAAATGCTTCACGATGTTTGTTTTGCGGCGAAAGCATGTAAAAATGTTTTTTCCTGTCAGCCCAATAAACGGGAAAGAATGAAATATTTGCTTGTAATGGCCGGGGATATTTGGTTAATAAACCTTGCTGCATGCCTGTGGACCCGGACAATACCGCGCTTGCTGGTTCGGTAAACCAAAAAACGAAAGATATCAAGGAGAAGCTATGGGCGAGAACATCAGTGATTATTCACAAAACATTGTTGACCTGAGGCGCCACATGTGGATGGCCGGCGTCGAAGTGGAGCTGAGAAGGCTGATCTGGCAGATCGCCGTTGTCGGAAAGTACATTTCCGCTAAAATTCATGAATCCAACCGCAAACTGGCCGGTTTTAAAAACATTTACGGAGAGGAGCAGCTCGCGCTGGACCGCGTGAGCGACGATATTCTTAAAAGCAAACTGCATCATTCCGGTTTTGTCAGCCACTACGCGTCCGAAGAGCTGGACGACATCGTGGCCATCGGCAACGGCAAGGAAAAATACATCGTGACCGCCGATCCGCTGGACGGATCGTCCCTTGTGGACACCAATCTGGCCATCGGCACGATCATCGGCATTCACAAGAACTCCATTTTCGACTGCGGACGGAATTCCATGGTCGCCGCGCTGTATATTACCTACGGCCCGCTGATCACGATGATTTATTCGGCCGGAAAGGGCGCGCACGAGTTTGTGCTGGATCGCGAAGGGGAATATGTTCTGTCGGAGGAGAATATCCGCCTGAAAGAAAAGGGATCGATCTTTTCGCCCGGCGGCCTGCGCAGGGACTGGACCGACGCGCACCTGAAGTTCATCGACAAGCTGGAGAGCGACGGCTACAAGCTGCGATACAGCGGCGGCTTTGTGCCGGACATCAACCAGGTGATCATCAAGCGCGGCGGCCTGTTCACGTATCCGGCCCTGAAGAAATCCCCTCAGGGAAAGCTGCGGCTGCTGTTCGAACTGCAGCCGATGGCCTTCATCGTGGAACAGGCCGGCGGCAGGGCCACCGACGGGAAGGAAGACATTCTTTCCCTGAAGGTCGCCTCGGTCAATCAGCGCGCGCCGATTTATATCGGCTCCGTTGCGGAAGTGGCGATGGCGGGGGAATTTCTGTCGCAATCACTTTAGAAGTAGAAGGAGCAGCCATGATTTACGAAAACAAAGATCAGTTGAAAAAGGGATGCGAAGCCGTTCTTTCCTGTGAAGGCGGAGACGTCCGTGTTTTGGATGAAGGAAGATTTCAGGGAAAATTGATTGATGATTTGATCCACACCGTGGTGTTCAGCCCCGATCAGGATACGAGGGAAGCCGCGGGCTTTCTGATCCGCCGGGGAGCGGCCGCGCTGGGGATCGTGTCCTCGTCGATACAAGCCCTCTACGATGCGATGGGACGCAGGGAAATCGGCGGGTTCACGGTTCCGGCCATCAACATCCGCGGCATCAGCTACGACGTGGCGCAGGCGGTTTTCCGCGCCGCGATGGCGGGAAGCGTCGGACCGGTCCTTTTTGAAATTGCCCGTTCGGAAATCGACTACACAAAGCAGAGGCCTTTTGAATATACCTGCGCCGTGACGGCGGCCGCGGTGAAGACCGGCTGGCGCGGGCCGATCTTCCTTCAGGGCGACCACTTTCAGGTGAACGCCAAGAAATTTGCCGCGGATCCGGAAAAGGAGACGCAGGCGGTCAAGAACCTGATCTGGGAAGCCATCGAAGGCGGGTTTTACAACATTGACATCGACACCTCCACGCTGGTGGATCTGTCGCAGCCCACGATCAAGGATCAGCAGCGGACCAATTTCTCGCTGGCGGCGGAACTGACCACCATGATCCGTGATCTGGAGCCGGAAGGCATCACGATTTCCGTGGGCGGGGAGATCGGCGAAGTGGGCGGCAAAAACAGCACGGTGGAAGAGCTGCAGGTTTACATGGAGGGATATCTCGAGGAGCTCAAGAAGCGCGGCGACGCCTTCAAGGGCATCAGCAAGATCAGCGTGCAGACCGGCACGACGCACGGCGGCGTTCCGCTGGCCGACGGCACGGTCGCGAAAGTCAAAATCGACTTCGATGTCCTGGAAAAACTGTCGGAAGTCGCCCGCGCGAAGTACGGCCTTTCCGGAGCGGTCCAGCACGGGGCTTCCACGCTGCCCGACGAGGCGTTCGACCGCTTCCCCGCCACCGGCACGGCGGAGATCCACCTCGCCACGGGCTTTCAGAACATGATTTTTGACAGCAACAAGTTTCCGGCGGACCTTCGGGCGAAGATTTACGATCACCTGAAGGCCAATATGAAAGGCGAGTGGAAGGAAAAGGACACGGAAGAGCAGTTCATCTACAAAACCCGCAAAAAGGGCTTCGGGCCGTTCAAACTGGAGCTGTGGCACCTGCCGGCGGATATTCGCGGGGCCATCTGCGCCGAGTTGGAGCGCCAGTTCGCGTTTTTGTTTGACAAGCTCAAAGTCAACGGCACGCGCGACATTCTGGACCGGTGTATCCAGGCGGTTGATGTGCCGCTGAAAATGCCCGTGTCACTCAAATGCTAGAAGAAGCAATATCTGCTTTTTGCCCGCGGTATCGATGGCAGGGAACGGTTTCCACAACCTGAAGGTCGCGCGATCGTTCCCTGCTGTGTTGCGCGGCGGAAATCGGACGTGTCCGGCAGTGAAACAGGGTATGCCGGATGGAGTAAAGCCATGAAAGCGGCCGTACTGGAGAGAATCACGAATATTCGGGATCATCCGCGGCCGCTTTCTTTTATGGAGATTCCCGAACCAGAACCGGGCGAAGGGCAGATTCTGGTGAAAGTTTCCGTCTGCGGTGTCTGCCACACCGAACTCGATGAAATAGAAGGCCGGACGCCTCCGTCTTCCTTTCCCTTCATTCTGGGCCACCAGATCGTCGGCATCGTTGAAAAACGCGGCGCGCGGGCGACGAAATTTTCCGAAGGCCGGAGGGTCGGCATCGGCTGGATCGGTTCGGCCTGCGGGACATGCCAATATTGCCGCGGCGGCATGGAAAACCTCTGCCCGGATTTTAAGGCGACCGGCCGCGACCTTCCGGGCGGCTACGCGCAATACGTGGCGGTCCTGGAGGATTTTGCCTTCCCTGTTCCGGATACTTTTTCCGACGCGCAGGCCGCGCCGCTTTTGTGCGCGGGCGCCATCGGATGGCGGTCGCTTCGTCTGGCCGGCCTTTCCGACGGCGAGCCCCTGGGGCTCACGGGATTCGGCGCTTCGGCCCACCTGGTCCTGCAGCTTGCCCGCTTTCTCTATCCCCATTCCAAAATCAGTGTCTTTGCCCGCTCCGAACACGAACGTCGTTTTGCCCTGGCGCTGGGCGCGGGCTGGGTGGGGGACACCTCTGAAAAAAGTCCGGAGAAGCTTGCCGCCGTCATCGACACCACGCCCGCCTGGAAGCCGGTGGCCTGCGCGCTGGAAAATCTTGCGCCGGGTGGAAGGCTGCTGATCAATGCCATTCGGAAGGAGGAGGCGGACAAGGACCAGTTGCTCAAACTTGACTACCCGCTGCATCTCTGGCAGGAGAAGGAAATCAAAAGCGTGGCCAACGTGGCTCGCCGGGATATCGCGGAATTCCTCGATCTTGCCGCGAAAATACCGATCCTCCCCGACGTGGAGGAATATGCTTTTTTCGACGCCAACCGGGCGCTTGCGGAACTAAAAGCCGGCCAAATCCGCGGCGCGAAGGTCCTGAAAATAGAGTAGCGACGAGCTATGAGCAACGAGTACTAGAACCTTATTTAAAAGGGTTCTTCAGGTTTTGTTATGCAGAAATTATTTTAGGTTCATCCGGTTCTTGCGTATAGCCGAAGTCAAGCACCCAGCAATTTTCATGGGCGTCCAACCTTTCAATCCGAAATGAATGACGATCACTTCCATGGGATCCCGAATATTCCTGGGATGATTACATTCAGTCATGACGTCATAACGCATCACATAAAAATGCGTGACGGTGAAGTTTGTCTGAATTCCGGCGAATGCCAGTTTTGCGGGTGAACCAACCAAACGGTGAACGGATTTCTCAGAAGGATGGATGTCGCAATGTGACTTCAACGCGGTCATTAGCGGCGCACCCCGCATCTTGTGGCCAAAATTTTCTTGCACACACAAGACGGCATTTTTTATACTTCACCGCACAAAAAGGAAATTCTTATCAATAATTCAATTCAATAATAATTATCAATTCAATGCGGCGTTTCCTTCCGCTTTGCCAATTCCGCCGCTGCCGCGCGTCCCGCGACGCGGCCGGTCAGGATGGACGCTCCCAGGAAAGTCCCTTCCAGTG
>JAQUVQ010000085.1 GCA_028693285.1 Smithellaceae bacterium | reverse complement strand
CAAGGCAGCTAATGCCAAAAGGGTTTCTTTTCGATATGGCCATTGCTTCAAGAGATCCGGCACACCCCATGCCACCATGAGAAATAACCCTGTCAGAGGGATATACGTGTATCGGTCCGCCATGGCCTGAGGGCCGGCCTGTACGATGCCGACAACAGGCACCAGTGTGCCCAGATACCACAGCCAGCCCGTCGCGAGATAAGGCGATTTCTTTGCCCGCCAGATAACGGCCAGGGTTATGGCAACAAGCAGCAATACCGATCCCAAAACCTGCCAAAGAATCACTCCCAATGGATGAGGATAAAAGATGGCCAGATTAATCGGCCAGATCATCTTTCCAATATATGTAATGTAGGAAACAAAGGCATTCCCGATACGAACACCCAGAATAATGACATTCGAGTGGACAGCTTCTGCACTTTGCGCGGCAAGGTATGTTACAATAATCGAAAGGATTGCCAGAATGAAAAGTGGAACTTTTTCCCACAGCAGAGGATAGATCCTTGACCATGAATATTCGGAAGCGGACGATTTCTTTATTTCCAATTGTTGCTTGACTTCTGCAACTTGCTTTGTTTTAGATTTCTTTTTTTGTTTGTCCGAAGTAGCAGACTTCAATCCTTCAGTCTGAACTTTGGGATTTGATTTAATTTCCGAAAAACGCTGCAGGGGCCAGAAATCCAGAAGCAGCAGGACAAAAGGAAGGGTGATCAGCATGGGTTTCGACAACAGACCCACAACAAAAAACAGCAGGACAAAAACATATCGCTTCCATCCCGGAGATTCCACATAATAGCTGTATGCTCCCAGGGTGAGCATCCAGAAAAAAGTGGAAAGAACATCCTTGCGCTCTGTGACCCAGGCGACAGACTCCACATGAAGGGGATGGATGGCAAACAGACAAGCTACAAAGGCACTGGGCCAGAGTCTCTTGGTCATCCGGCGCAGAACCAGAAAAAGAAGAAGCGTGTTCACCACATGGAAAAGAAGGTTGATCAGGTGATAACCTGTGGGGTTGAGGCCAAAGAGTTCATAGTCAAGCATCAGGGACAGCCAGGTTAAGGGGTGCCAATGGCCTACCTTCGCCAATTCGGAAGAAAAGGCCTGTACGATACTGTTCGCATTCAGGCCGGTTTGCACAGTAGCATTTTCATACACGTAATTATTGTCGTCATAATTAATAAAGCCGCAGTTCTTGAGCTGCAAGAAGGCTGCAGCCGTCAGGATTGCCAGGGCAAGGCAAATCAACGCAGGAATCCAGTTTTTATGTTGGGCTGCGTCCGGGCTGAAAGTTTCTTTTGATGTTGACATTGTTATTTGTTCTTTCTTCAATCCAAAAAATTATCATTTGTTTCGGCATTGAATGATCAATGAGCCGGCTATTTCTTTGAGGATGGGCACTTTTTCAATGACGGATGTCAATTGTCCGGCAATGCCCAAAAACGATTTCGGAATCGCAGGGTGCATGAAGTCGAAGGGGACAACAACAATATCCTTAAAACCGCAATCGCGAAGTTTCCCGGCGATTCCCCACCGGAAAAAAGCCGTCTCATCGGGGGAATCTCCCGCCCTGCGTTTGATGGCCGGCACATTCTTGATCAGGGCCACTTGCGGATTCATCATATTCGGTTCCGTAAACATGATCCCGCCCCCGGGCTTCAATATCCGTGAAAATTCTTTCAAGGCCAAATCCACTTCCAGATGATGAAGTGAAGAACTGCCGACAATGAAGTCAAAAGTGTCCGGCTCGAACTTGGTTTCATAGGCATTGCCCACAACAAATTCGACATTTGCGGCATGGACACGCTCCTTCGCTTTCTTAATCAAGATATCTGAAATGTCAATTGCAACTATGGCGTTGTCTGTAGCGGCCAGTTCCTTTGTGAACAAACCTGTGCCGCAGCCGATCTCCAGAACAAGACCTCTGTTGTTGCCGATGAAATCGCTGAAAAGCCTGCATCTTCTGGCCCACCGCAACTTCCCGGCGGGCGACGACCAGTTCCATATCTCTTCGCCATGTTCCTTAATATATTCACCGTGGCGAATTTCATTCAATATTCGTTTGTCATCAGCCAAGATTGATTCCTTTAATGGTTTCATGAGCATCAGTATTGCTATTCAAATCAAATCGGTCTTTTTTGCCGCAAAGTCTATATAAAACCATTTATCCTCAGCGTATGATGAATAATCTTTGATTTCAACTTTCGAGAGGACCTCAACATCGAACCCCGCGCGTTTCACTTCCGATAAATAGATTTCCGCGGATGCGCCTGCTTTCTTTAAACAGTAAGGCGATAATTCGCTGATCATGAACATTTCCCTGGAACGGGCGATGACTTTCTTCATCCCTCTGAATACATGGCACTCATAGCCCTGCACATCCATTTTAACAAAACCGACACCGTCCTTCTCACCCTGGAGATAATCATCCAGCGACACAATTTTGACGGCAATTTTTTCCCTTGACTCTCCATTGTCGTAAACCTGATGATCGATGTTCATTTCTGACGATTTATAAAGGCATGCAACGCCGCTTTTCTCTCCGCAGGCAACATTTGCCGGTTTTACGTTGGTCAGATTCTTTGTCAATCGCTTAAGAAATTTAAAATTATCTTCATCAGGCTCAAAGGCGTAAACGGTCCCTTCCCTGCCAACCAGTTTAGACAGGAAGATCGTATAAAAACCAATATTGGCGCCAATATCCAGCACCTTCATTCCCGGTTTTACGTGCGTTTTTATAAGCCTGATCTTATCCCGGTCGGACCAGTATTTGTATGCAAAATAGATCGGCCGATAGATGGGGAAGCACGATTTATACAATCGATTGAACAATATAAAGACATTAATCATGTTCATCTATTTTCGCCGATCAGACAAATTTAATCTTTTTCGCTGCAAAGACGACCATTTGCAGAAGAAGCAGGCCGTGGCGCCATCGCTGAATGTTCGTGGCTCCGTAAGTCCTCGCGCGATAACGAACGGGAAGATCAACAAGCTTCAATCCCAGCTTGGCCGCGCCGAAGATCAGGTCGTAGTCGCCGAACGGATCGAATTCCCCAAAGTAGGTCCGGTTGGCGGCAATCCGTTCATAATCGTTTTTCCGAAGAACCTTGGTGCCGCAAAGCGTGTCCTTGATCGTCTGACCCAAAAGCCAGGAAAAGGCCAGGCTGAAGAACTTGTTGCCCAGGAAATTGAAAAAACGCATCGCCTCGGCTTCCATTGGATAGACCAGACGGACACCGTTGATGAACTCGCCTTTTCCGCCCGCCAGGGCTTCATAAAAGCGGGGAAGATCCTCGGGCGGTACGGTCATGTCGGCGTCCAGAATCATCAGGACGTCGCCTTTCGCCTTGGCAAAGCCCAGCCTCACGGCGTCGCCCTTTCCATTGCCCGTCTGGCGGTGCAGCTGGCTCATCCTTTCCGGGTGTTTGGCAATCTCCTTTTCAATGACGGCATAAGTGTCATCCCGGGAATGGCCTTCCACAAAGACAATTTCAGTCCCCGCGCCCATTTCCGGCGTCCGCCGGAAAATTTCGGCGATGTTTCCCGCTTCGTTTCGCGCCGCGATGATGACGGACACCAGTGGACCGGCAGAAATCCTCCCCGGTTTTGGGCGGGCCAGAATGAAGTTGGACAAATTGAAAAGCTTGAACGGCCACAGCCGGGCAAGAAACTTGTTGCACAACTTGGCAATGAAAGGAAAATGGAGAGGCCACAGGACTTCATGCCAGGAGCGGACAACTTCGATGTTTTCTAAATTCATGATGTCGGAGAGGTCTTCTACCGTCAGCCAGTTTTGGGGCATCTTGGGTTTTGCCAGGCCTAATTTCCCCGCAACGAACAGGGGAAGCTCCCAGACGCGGCTGTAGGAGTTGATGAGAATGCGCGTCCTGTCATGGCAAAGGCGCGAAAGCTGTGCAAAAACCTCCTGCACGTCCCAGATGTCATCCACAAGATCCGAAAGAAGAATCGCGTCAAAGGGGCCTTCGATCGTGTGAAGCTGGTGGCAGTCCGCCTCGATAAACGTGATGCCCGGATGCTTCATTCGGGCACGCTGAATCATCTCCGAAGAAAAATCGACGCCTACCCCTTTTGAAGGACTAACGGCGGCCAGCAAATCCCCGCGACCGCATCCCAGCTCCAGGACGCGTTGACCGGGCGCCACCCAGAATCGGTAAACCTCCGTCAATCGTTCGTGATACGCCGCGCTCCAGCCGGTCCACGAATCCATTCTGCGGGCGATGGCATCCCAGTGATTCTTCCGCGCCTTCCGGTAAGAGGCAAAATCTGCATTTTCTGAAGTCATACGGTATCGTCCCCGAATTTCATCCCCATTCCTTTACAGCATCGCATAAAAATGATGCAAGCCTGAATGACATATATGCTCACCAAAATCAACGCCATGTTATTCAGGGAACATACTCCAAAAGTCGTAATTTCCCCCTTTTGCCGGCAGAACGGAAAAAAATCATCCTAAAGGAGTATTTACAGGCCCGGCTTTCTGCCGTATCACACACGCAGATTTATCATTAAAATTGTCTTGGT
>JAQUVQ010000006.1 GCA_028693285.1 Smithellaceae bacterium | reverse complement strand
CCAGGTCGGGGTCGTTCCAGTTGATGGTGCGCTCGTGCTCCGGCGCCCAGTAGTCGGTGGTCTTGTAAAGAAATTCGGCAAAGTCGGAAACCACCAGAAAGCCGTGCGCGAAGCCGACGGGAATCCAGAGCTGACGGCAGTTTTCTTCGGAAAGCTCCGCGCCTGTCCATTGGCCGAAGGTCGGGGATTTGCGGCGAAGGTCCACGGCAACGTCAAATACGGCGCCCCGCACAACCCGCACGAGTTTTCCCTGCGGCTGCTGAATCTGGTAGTGCAGGCCGCGCAAAACATTTTTGGCGGATCGGGAATGGTTGTCCTGGACAAAGACCGCGTCGAGGCCGGTCTTTTCGCGCCAGACTTTCTGGTTGAAGCTTTCGTAAAAAAATCCCCGCGCATCGCCGAAAACTTTCGGCTCGATGATCAGGACGTCGGGAATTGCGGATTTGATGATGTTCATAGGCAAAATAGGTGATTGGCTAGAGGCCAGGGGCGATAGGTAATGGATAATGGGTGAAATGCGGCATACTAAGATTGTCGAAGGATGGCCTGCCCTGGTTCGACTGGCTCACCATGACGCCACCACTGTCACCCTGAGCCTGTCGAAGGGCGACCGGCTCACCATGACAAGATGAGCGTAGGGCGTACCTTCAGGTGCGCCGGCGGCGGGTCTGAAGCCCCGCGCTACTCGTTGCTTTTCACTCATCACTCGTTGCTCGTTGCTTTTCACTTTTTAAATAAAGAGGCGCTGTCCCTATTTATTTTCTCTAAACTTCCAAACTTCTAATCTTCTAAACATCTAAATACCAAAGAGGCGCTGTCCCTATTTATTTTCTCTAAACTTCCAAACTTCTAATCTTCTAAACATCTAAATACCAAAGAGGCGCTGTCCCTATCTATCGGCGCGTTCGGGGACCGCGCCCTACAGCCTCGTCGCTTGTTGGTTTTTCTTAACCCTTAACTACTTAAAACTTAAATCTTTTTTCAATAAATAGAACCGTCCCCTTTTTGGATGAAGGATTTTTCTTTCAGAATTCGTTCCAGGTAGTCGCGGTAGGAGGACTTGGGCGTGTCCTCGACGACCTGCTTCATTTTCTTTTTGTCGATGAAGTCCAAGCGAAATGCGATTTCCTCCAGGCAGGCGATCTTCAGGCCCTGTCTGGCTTCGAGCGTGCCGATGAAATGGCTGGCCTCCAGAAGGCTGGTGTGCGTGCCGGTGTCCAGCCAGGCGATGCCGCGCCCCAGCGGAACGACGTGCAGCTTTCCGCGGCGCAGGTATTCCATGTTGACGTCGGTGATTTCCAGCTCGCCTCGGGCCGACGGTTTCATGCTTTTGGCGATTTGCGTGATGTTGCTGTCGTACAGGTACAATCCGGGCACGGCGTAGTTGGTCTTGGGTTTGGCGGGCTTTTCTTCGATGCTGATGGCTTTGCCGTCCGCGTCGAATTCGACGACGCCGTAGCGCTCCGGATCGTTGACGTAGTAGCCGAAGACGATGGCGCCGTCCTGAAATTCCGCGACGATTTTATTCAAATCCATTTTGCCGTAGAAGATGTTGTCGCCCAGAATAAGGCATACGGCCTCGCCGGCGATAAACTCTTCACCGACCAGAAAGGCCTGGGCGATGCCTTTGGGTTCGGGCTGAACTTTATAGGATAGCTTGATTCCCCAGCGGCTGCCGTCGCCCAGCAGGGCCTCGAAGCGGGGCGTGTCCTGCGGCGTCGAGATGATCAGGATGTCGCGCATGCCGGCCATCATGAGGGTGCCCAGCGGGTAGTAAATCATGGGCTTGTCGTAAACGGGCTGAAGCTGCTTGCTGGCGACCAGCGTGAGGGGATAAAGCCTGCTCCCCGCGCCACCGGCCAGAATGATGCCTTTTTGGATTCCGCTCATAATTTTACCTCGAAAAAAATTTTTATGGGGCTATAGGCGATGGGCTATAGGCGATAGGTAATTATCGACCGAGAGTCCGTACCTTAATCAAAGCGCCAAGCATTTTGCC
Source organism: Smithellaceae bacterium (assembly GCA_028693285.1). GTDB lineage: Bacteria > Desulfobacterota > Syntrophia > Syntrophales > Smithellaceae > UBA8904. Next base: position 84,190 of record JAQUVQ010000006.1, on the reverse strand, counting down.
AATTTGAATGGCCTTATCTTCAATGTCCAAGAATACATTTTCGTCTATGTAACCAACTTGATACGCTATATCCATCTGAGTTCGAAGCTCGGCAAGTGAACCTTTGGCTATAAAGAATAAATGAACAGATTCTTTATCTGTATCCCTCTCATCACCTTCTGCTATATTGCTTGGCACGCTTACAACTGATCTTCTGACTTGATCACAAAGCGCATAATCTTTTTTAAATTTAGCTTGGTTGGTAATGCTATAAATAAGCACAGCTAAATCCCTTGCCTTTTGCCACACCAATAGATCTTTATAACCTTTCCCCATAACTTATTGCCTATTGCCTGTTTTACCTTTTCTTCTTTTTACTATCGCCTATAGCCCATCGCCTGTAACCTGTTTTACCTTTTCTTCTTTTTACTATCGCCTGTAGCCCATCGCCTATCGCCTATTATTATACATTTTCTCATAGTATTCCCTGTAGCTGCCGTCGGTGACGGAGGCGATCCAGGGCTTATGATCCAGATACCATTCGACGGTTTTGCGCATGCCGTCTTTGAAATTTACTTTGGGCAACCAGCCCAGTTCAGTACGGATTTTCGTGGCGTCGATGGCGTAGCGGCGATCGTGGCCGGCGCGGTCCTTGACGTAGGTAATGAGCGATCGCCTCTTCTCGCCGCCCGGCAGCAGGCCGACTTTTTCATCCAGAATATCGCAGATGAGGTTGACGATTTCGATGTTCTGCTTTTCGCTGTTGCCCCCGATGTTGTAGGTTTCGCCGATTCTGCCTTTCTGCAAAACGGTGAGGATGGCCTGGCAGTGGTCGATCACGTAGAGCCAGTCGCGGACGTTTTTGCCGTCGCCGTAAACGGGTAGCGCCTTTCCCTGCAAGGCGTTGTTGATGACGAGCGGAATGAGCTTTTCCGGAAACTGATAGGGGCCGTAATTGTTGGAGCAGTTGGTGATCAGCGTGGGCAGGCCGTAAGTGTGGAAGTAGGCGCTGACCAGGTGGTCGGAGGACGCTTTGCTGGCGGAATAGGGAGAGCGCGGATCGTACGGGGTGGTTTCCTGAAACGCGCCGGTTTCTCCCAGCGAGCCGTACACTTCGTCCGTACTGACGTGCAGAAAGCGGCAGGCGTTTTTCGATTCGCCTGCTTTGTCATTGAGCCAGGCTTCGCGCGCCGCCTCCAGCAGGTTGAAGGTCCCGACAATGTTGGTCTGGACGAATTCCGCCGGCCCGGTGATGCTGCGGTCCACGTGGGATTCGGCGGCAAAGTGGACGACGGTGTCGATATTCTCTTCGGCAAAAATCCGGCCAACTAAAGCGGCATCGACGATGTCGCCTTTGACGAAGCGGTAGTTGGAATTTTTTTCAATATCGGTCAAATTGCCAGGATTGCCGGCGTAGGTGAGCTTATCCAGATTGACGATTTTATAATCGGGAAAGTTTTTCAGCGTGTGGCGGACAAAGTTGGACCCGATAAATCCGCATCCGCCGGTGATCAGTACATGTTTCAAATTAAACCTCCTTATGTTTAGCCCATGGCTTTTTAACTCGTAGCTCATAGCAAAAGAAAAAAATTTAGGGCGTACCTTTAGGTGCGCCAAGACATTTGCAAAACCACTTAAAACCAACAATTTTGTTATTCCCGCGAAGGCGGGAATCCAGTTGTTTTATTGCTTTCTGGATGCCGGCCTGCGCCGGCATGTCGAAAAAATAGGTTCTACAAAGGTCTTCTTGCTTTCCTTGCGTGCATCGCGTTTGTAGAGAACAGTTGCGAGCGTTCCCTACTTTTCACCATCCACTCATTGCTAAATTCATTGAAGCGGGTCTGAAGACCCGCCCTACATCAATTTTTACTCATCACTTTTTGCTCGCCACTCATTGCTCGTCCCTCGTCACTGCTTTATGCTGTACCACAGGCGGCCGATAAACTCCCTCAGGATCAGCGTGTTGTCGGCAAGCCTTTCTGACTGCGGAATGCAGCGGATCAGGGCCGGATCCGAGAGAGACGAGTAAAGATAGCCTGCCGGCAGGGGCGTCACGTTTTTGAAATATTTCCCGAATTCAATTTCACTGCGCTTCATGTGATAGGCGGAGGTCACAAGTCCGATCCGGATGTTTTTATCCGCAAACATTTTATCGAGCTCTACGGCGTGCTGGTATGTGTTTTCCGATTTTTCATCGAGTCGGATTTTCTCCTTCGGAACACCCAGGTCTTCGGCCATTCGCGCCATTACTGCCGCCTCGGTCACTTGCCCGATGCCTTTCCCGGCGCAGACAAGCTGTCTGGCTTTGCATGTCCTGAACATCTGGACGCCATGGACTACTCTGGCAGTGGTTTCCCGACGGGGAAATGTTTCGCCCAGTGCGCGGATATCATATACACCGCCACCCAAGACAACGACAACATCAACAGGGGTCTTCTCCGGGTTCGTCCGCTCCTGAATGCAGTCCTTTTCCAGATTCCAGCTCAGGTAATTGGACACGGGTTCGATGCTGAAGCCGTAGAGCAGGACAATGGCCAGGAGCAGAACCAAGGCGCCGCTTTTTTTCTTGGCGGACCGTAGAACGACGACAAAGGCAATGATGAGAAGAATAAAAACGATAAAAACGGGATCAACGAAGGCTTTGAACACGTCGTAGATCTGATTCATAGGTTATCTACCCCTTCTGTGGTGCATAGTGGATGGTGTATAGCAATGAACGACAAAATGTCTTGCTGCAAGCCCCAGTAGGAAACGGTTGCGACCACCCTTGCGGGTGGCAAGGCCGTTTTCTGCATTTCTCCACCCATTCACTATTCACCATCCACCATTCACTATATTTGTCCGCGGATACAGCTCCGCCCAGTCGGTTACAGAACCATCGCCGACGGGAAACGATGCATACCTAAAATATTTTGCACTGTCAATAACTTACGAGGTTTGGCCACGGCCAGAAACCTGCAATAGCGTCTGGCACGTTTTATTAAAGTTGCTGCATCTGTCGCGCAAGGAACGCTCGCGAGCGTTCCCCGCATTTCACTGCCCAATCATTGCTAAATTCATTGAAGCGGGTCTGAAGACCCGCCCTACATCTTTTTTCGATGAGCTGTTTCCTATGGCCTATCGCCTTTTTTAACTTCCACCATTCACCATTCACTATCCACCATTTTTCACTCATCGCTTCCCCTCGAAGTGCCAGCGGATGAGCTGGGTGTAAACGGCCAGTTTCCGCCGGAGGTTTTTAGACAAGCCCAATGTGAACACGACGCCCGCGGCGTTGAGCAGGGCATCCGCGAGCAGCCTGAGAAAAATAACCGCGGCGGCGGCCCGGTAATAAGCGCTTCCGTGCCACTTGCGCAGGAACTGGTAGCGCGACCGGTAAAATTCAATCCGCGATTTTGCGTTGTGTCCGATGCTTTTGCCCTGAAAGTGATAGATGAGCGCATCCGGAACCTGGCAGACGCTCCACCCGGCGCGCTTCATCGCAAAGGCCAGGTCCGTTTCCTCAAAAAAGAAAAAGTAGCGCTCGTCGAAAAAAGATACTTCTTTCAACGCCTGGCCGCGCACCATCATGCACGCGCCGATGGCGGATTCGACTTCCAGCGGCTCTCTGTGGTCATAGCGCTTGCTGGGATAGCGGCCGGGAAAAAGATATTCAAGCAATGATGTGTTCAGGCAAAGCGTGAGCAGCGTGGGAAATGCGGCGACGGAATTCTGTTTGCTGCCGTCGGCATTGAGGAGCTGGCCGCAGACAATGGCCGCACGGGGATTGGCTTCGGCAAAACTCCAAAGCTTGCCCGCCGCGCCTTCGGTAAGAACTGCGTCCGTGTTGATGAGCAGGGCGTATTTGCCCTTCATGACGGCAAAGCCCTGATTGTTGGCGGCGCCGAATCCGCGGTTTTCCGAATTGGCGATCAGCCGGACGGAAGGATATTCCCGCGTCAGCATGTCCGCCGAGCCGTCCGAAGAGGCGTTGTCCACGACGATGATTTCATGCAAAAGGGAACCGGCGGTTTTGGCGATGGAATCCAGGCAGCCGCGCAGAAGGTCTTTGGTGTTCCAGTTGACGATGATAAAAGAAATTTCCATTGCTGAATTTCACGCATTCGGGCGGGAGGACGATGACCGGCGCGTCTCGCCGCGGCCCGCCTCTTCCAGCTCGCTCAGTTTGGCATACTTGAAAAATTTATTGACCGCATCGGTGACGGCCAGCGTGAGGCCCTGCCGCCCATCCATGAATCCGAGGCGCAAAATGTACCCCTGCACGAAGGTTAGAAAAGCGCGAAAAAGAGCGGCGGCGGGCGATGAGCGCTTTCCGGCGGCAAAGGCTTCCTGGGCGCCCAGCGTCGAGTACTTGTCGATTTTCTGCAAAATCCTGCCAAGGCTGCTTTCTGTGTAATGCTCGATGGGGACGTCCAGCTCGATGATCCGGCCGTCCACTTCGACGGCTTCATGTACGGCGGCTTGGGTCATTCTGCCTGCCTGCCTGCGGAACAGGCGGACGACGCGGTCGGGCCACCAGCCGGCATGCCGGATCCAGCGGCCCGCGAAAAAATTTTTGCGCGGAAAACTGAAGCCGTTGACACTTGCTGATGCATCCGCCGGGGAACCGGAAGTTTTTACCGCACCCGCGGCCGCAGCAAGTTCACCCGCCGTAATCTTTCGAATCACTTCCGCCGTTTCCGGCGGAATCCGCTCGTCCGCGTCCAGCACAAGAATCCAGGGCCGGCTGCACCGATCGATGGCGATCTGCTTTTGCGGGCCGAAACCGTGCCAGGATTCGGTGTAAAAGTCGCATCCGAATTCCGCGGCAATCGCAGGCGTCGCGTCGCTGCTTGCGGAATCGACCACAACGATCTGGGCGGCAAAGGCAACGCTTTGCAGGCAATCGCGAAGGTTCTCTTCTTCGTTTTTCGTGATAATCGCCACGGAAAGCGGAATTTTTTCCATCCAATACCTGAATATTTCGAAGATTTTTGTTTGCCCGTCTCTTTAAAGCACAATTCCGGCGGCGACGCAAATCCTATATTAGGCCATGATTTTTTTCTTCAACTGTGTTTATATGAAAAGCCTCCCTCTCTGTATCCCTCCCCCTCGATGGGGGAGGGAAGGGTGGGGGTGATTATTATCCGTTGTGCCCGACTCGGGTATGAAGGTTAGTGCTGGCGTCAGAAAAAACAGCCAAAAGAAATATTTTTATGAGCAAAATCGCGGTGGTGATCCCCAAATACGGACTGGCGGGCGGCGCGGAACAGTTCGCTTCCGAGCTGACCGGCAGGCTTCGCGACAAAACTAAGGACGCCTTTCATGTGCTGGCCAACCGCTGGGCCTCGGATTCCGGCGTGGTCCGGTTTGAGAAGATCCCCATCGTTTCGTTCCCCAAATGGCTGACGACGATCAGCTTCGCGTGGTTTGCGCAACGCCAAATCCGGCGCGGCAATTTTGACCTGGTGCACAGCCACGAACGGATTTTTGCGGCCGATTTGTTCACGCTGCACGGCGTGCCGCACCGCTACTGGGTTGATCAGGTCCGCCGCAAATCCATGAGTCTCTACGACCGGGCGACGGCGTGGGTGGAAAGAAAGCTGGTGCTTGAGGGCGGCTGCCGGAAATTTGTCGCCGTCTCTCATCTGACTCGGGACATTTTTTTGCAGGAATACGCAATCGATCCCGAAAAGGTGGCCGTCATCCACCCCGGCGTGGAGCTTTCCGATTACCGGCGGGTAAACAAAGACGACGTGCGCTCTGCCGTGAGAAGCTCCCTGGGCATCGGCAGGAATGAACTTGTCATTGTCTTCGCGTCGATGAACTTCGAGATCAAGGGGCTCGACGATATCATTGCCTCTCTCGGAAAGATTCAGAAACAGTCTCCCCGTTTGAAGCTGGTGGTCGCGGGAAAGGGCAACATCAAAAAATACCAAAAAATGGCAAGGGAAGCTGGCGTTGCCGAAAATATTGTTTTTACCGGCGTACTCAACCGGGAAAAGCTGACGGATCTGTATCTGGCGGGCGACCTGTATGTGATGCTTTCCAGATTTGACACGTTCGGCATGGTCGTCCTGGAGGCAATGGCGGCAGGGCTTCCGGTGATGGTCAGCAGCCATGTCGGCGCGAAGGATCTGGTCGTTCAAAATGAAAACGGCTTCGTGGTCGATGATCCGTCCGATCATGACAATGTAGTCTCCCGGCTGCAGGCACTCATGGATGAAAACAACCGCCGCCGCATGTCCGACTCGGCGCTTGCGACGGCTTTTCAAAACTCCTGGGACGCGGCGGCCGAAAAATATCGATTGCTCTACGCGGAAATTCTTGCCGCCAAAAAGAAAAAGGATTGAGGACATGCGGATTATCGATCCATCATCAACGTTCAAGCTTCCCGGCTCCGTCCGCAAGGTTCTTCTGATTCAACTGGGGGACATCGGCGACGTGGTCTGGACGACGCCCAGCATCCGCGCTGTAAAAAACTCACTTCCGGGCTCAAAAGTTTCCGTGATGGTCAAAGACGGTTTCGGCGGCATTCTGGAGGCGGACCCTTCAGTGGACCGGGTATTTGAGGCAAAGCATTACCCGGGAAATTTATTTCAGCAGGCGGCAGGCCAGCTCTCTTTCTTACGGGATCTCCGCGCGGAGCACTTCGATCTGGCCGTGGATCTTCGCCTGGGCGACCGGGGCGCCTTTATGTCTTTTGCGAGCGGCGCGCCCATTCGCGTAACTTTTTATCAATCCTGGGGATTGCCGCGCTGGAGATGGTTTTTTTTCACGCATGGCGTGGTGCCCGGGCCTCCGGTGTATGCGCGGGGCGCGGCGGACCAATCCTTGCGCATCTTAAGAAAAATCGGCGTGGACACAAAAGATATCATCCCCGGATTATGGGTTTCCGATACGGTCAAAAAACGCGTCCGGGAAATACTGACCGGAGAGAAGATGGACCGGTACAATCGCTGGATAACCGTCAATCCTTATTCCCGGTGGACCTACAAAGAGTGGAGCGACTCCAAGTGGATCGATGTCATCCAATGGCTGTGGAAGGAATTTGCAATGCCCGCCATCGTTGTCGGTTCGCCTGACGAAAAACAAAAAGTAGAAGCGTTAGTTCGGCAATGCCCGACCCCGGCATTTAATTTTGCGGGGAAAACAACACTCGCCGAGCTGGCGGGTCTTCTGAATCTAAGCCGTCTGCATATCGGCGTGGACAGCGCGGGGCCCCACATTGCCGCGGCAACCGGCACGCCGACCGTCACCATCTACGGCCCGTCATCCTGGCAGGACTGGGCGCCTGTCGGAGAGCAGCACCGGGTTGTTTTGCCCGACATGGATTGCGTCCCCTGCAAAAAGAAGGGCTGCAACCACAGCGGGCGAAGTCTTTGCCTGGAGGCATTATCCGCAGAGTCGGTGAAATCGGTGATCAGCGAGGCCATGAAAAAACCATAAGGATGAAATAATATAAAGACATGGATGTTTCCGTCATTATCGTTTCTTACAACACGGCCGCGGCGACTGTTGAATGCCTGAAATCCGTCGAGGCGGCAAAGGGCTCAAAAAAAATCGTTGTAGTCGATAACGCTTCAACCGATCAAAGCGCGCACAATATCCGTCAACTTTTCCCCGACATCCAATTGATGGTGAATGAAAGAAATCGCGGTTTTGCCGCCGCCAATAATCAGGCTCTGCCTTTGTGCCGCGGCCGCTGCATCATCTATCTCAATCCCGACACGATCGTGAAGCCGGATGCTATCGGGAAAGCGGTTGCCTTCATGGACAGGCATCCGAATATCGGATTGGCCGGAGCAAAAATACTGAATCCCGACGGGTCGCTTCAGGAATCTGTTTCCCGGCGATACCCTGGAGAAAAATTCACACGGGGCGAGACCGACGGGCTGGCGGGAAATATTGCCTGTGTTCTGGGAGCCTTCATGATCGCCCGCAAATCCCTGCTGGATGAATTGCATGGATTTGATGAGGATTTCTTTTTGTACGGAGAAGACCAGGATCTGGCCTGGCGCATTCGCGAAAAAGGGTTCTCCATTGGATATATTGAAGATGCGGAAGTATTCCACTGGGGCGGGCAAAGCGAAGCCCGGACACCGCCGGCGGCAGTATTTGAAAAAAAGCTCAATGCGGAATATTTATTTTACGCCAAGCATTACAAGCAAGACACCATCGAACGGATTAAGAGAGCGCAGAGGCTTAAAGCGAAATTCAGATTGTTAACGCTTCATTTGTCGCTGCGCTTTTCCGCCAACAAATCAAAGGCGCAAAATAAAATTGACTGTTACCGATTGATTTGCAAAAAAACCAATGCGTAGATTTGCCGGCGCTACCCGAATGCCGGTCATCTGCAAAAACGACATGAGAGCCTTGAAACAACTGGATTCCCGCACTCGCGCCCTTCAGGGGATTCGCGGGAATGACAAAGTTGGCGGTTTTGTGCAGTTATGCCAGATCAAACAAGGACATCAAATACGAGAAACTTACGAGCATCATGAAAAATTCAACAAAGCAATGCGTTCTCTGCGGCAATACAAGGCGAAGCCCGCTTTACTCTCAAGATCAGTGGAAAGTTTATCGCTGCGACCATTGCGGCCTGGGCGTTTTGGACCCGCGCCCCGATGATGCTGAATTAGCCGTTCTTTATCAGCAGGATTACTTTCAGAGTCAGTACAATCAGGAACTTCTGATTGATTCTTCGGAAATGATGCGAAGACTCGATCAGGAATCGCAGCGGCTGCGTTTTTTTCGCGCTTTGAAAAAACAGGGCAAAGTGCTGGACATCGGATGTGGACGGGGGTATTTTTTGCTGGCCTGCCGCAAGAAGGGTTATCAGGTTGAGGGTGTTGACTTGTCGGCGGATGTGGCCGAATACGTCCGCCGGGAATTAAGCATTCCCGTTCACGTTGGAGAAATCGACAGCCTGGAAATACCCGCTGGAAGCTTTGACGTGATTACCATGTGGCATTCCCTGGAGCATACGACCGACCCCAATGCCTATCTGCAAAAAGCCCGCGGCTGGCTGAAAGAAGACGGCATCCTGGTCGTTGATGTACCCAATTACGCCGGACATGACGCGACAAAAACCTGGGATCACTGGGTGGGATGGCAAATCCCTTATCACCTTTATCACTTCACAAGCGACTCATTGAAAGCCATGCTGCACAAGCACGGCTTTGCCATTGTTCGGCGCAAACATTTTCTTTCGGAATATGTAAAACAGAAACTGGAAGACTTGTATATTCCGTCTTTTATTGCCCGCATCATTGCCCGGTTTTATTCCGGACACAGCTATGCCGTCGTGGCCGGAAAAGCAACCGGCGAACCCTCTTCAAATTTGCACGAGGCTCGCCGGTAATCGTCATTTTTCATTAGATTACTTCATACAAGATCATTTTGCCCGTATCTTTGTGCTCCCATGCACCCAATTTCTTTAAATTTTCAAGGTGCCCATCGACATCCACACCACGTCCGGACCAGGTTTTTTCCGTCCATAAAAAGTACCGTATATTCCTTTGCTTGAGCTGCTCCACCAGTGTTTTTTGCTTCGCAAAGATTTCCCAACTGGTTTGATCGGAAGCTTCAGGGCAGACGGCGCCCTGATAATTCAGATTCGCATAAAACGATATCCATCTCTGAATTTCCATGGGGGAAGAAACGCTTATTGCCCGGTTATTGCCTCCCTCATGCTTGACCATAAATTCGCCGATTTCTTTAAAGACGATCTTGTCCGGATCCCTTGCAGACATATTCTTGGGAAGCGAGGAGAGCAGCATCAGGCAGGCCAGGATTGCAATCACGAGCGTCTCCTTCAATTGATATCTGGCGCTCGACCACTTGACGACGGTTTCCAGTCCAATCCCCGCAAAAACAATGGATGACAAAGTAAATATCGCCACATAGCGGTACTGCAATCCCCATGTTTGGATGATGAACAAATACAATGCTGAAAGAACAGCGGCAGCCAAAAACAGAAAGTATATCAGGCGAGGGTCTTCCTTGATTCTTTTTAGCTTTGCAAAACCGATAATGAAAGGGATCATCAATACGTACATGGAAGCTTCCAGCAACCGGTTTATGAGCATTCCCAATGCAACAAGCCAGATATTCATTTGTGCTTCCCGTAAGAAAAATTTCAAAATGGACTGGGTCTGTCCGTCCAGGCTTTTTTCCAGGACGCCCAATTCGTTGCTGAGAGCGGCATAACTTGAAAACGAATTTAAAAAACCGGCCACAAATACATCCACTTTGTTCAGTTCGCTTACAGCAGTGTTCATGAAGCCGGCAATAATAAAGGCAAGCGCCACGACAGCCACAACCGGCGACAGAAAAATAAGGATTTTTACAGGATGGCGGTCTTTCCAAAGCAAGTAAATAAAAGATGCCGCCGGCAGGATGATGGCTTCATGTTTTGTCCATGCGGCCAGCAGGAAGAAAAGGCTGCTGAAAAACAAGAAAAGCCAATTGTCATTCTTCATGCATACCGTGAATAAATACAGCCCCGTCATCGCAAATAACCAATAGGTGGGATCTCTAAGGACATCCACGCTGGTGCCGACAAAAAACGGACTTACCGCAACAATGAGAGCGGTCAACGCGCTGATTCTATAGTCCAGGAATTGCCGCAGCAGCAGATAAAGCGGAATGATGGTTGCGACGCCAAAGGTAAAGTTGATGGATCTGCCGGCGATAACCCAGTCCGGGCAAACATTATAGGAGGCGGCAACCAAGAAAGGATATATGGTGAAAAATTTAAAGCCGGCACTGCAATCGGCTATATCTTTCCACTGGCCGTAAAAAATGGCCTTGGCTTGAAAAATATAGGCGGCGCCGTCGGGAGTTATCACAGCGGTGTTGGACCAGGCAATGCAGCGCAAGACAACGGCAATGGCAAAAACAACGAGAAACCAAAGCGTTGCTGGAGTTGAAGCGTATCCTCTGCCTTGAAATCCTCTCATAAGGCGGGAAAAGAAATCTGTCAAATTTCAGCACCCCCATGACAACAAATATTCTTGTACCGTATGAGGAGACTTACACTGCGGCCATTCTCGCCGCGTCCAGCGTGTTTTTCATGAGCATGGCGATGGTCATGGGGCCAACGCCGCCGGGCACGGGCGTAATAGCGGATGCTTTGGGAGCGACTTCATCAAACGCGACATCGCCCGCCAGTTTGCCGTTCTCCAGGCGGTTGACGCCGACGTCAATCACCACCGCTCCCTCCTTGACCATGTCCGCGGTGATCATGTGCGGCTTTCCGACGGCGGCGATTAATACATCGGCGCGTCTTGCCGCGGCGGGCAGGTCCTTCGTTTTGGAATGGCACATCGTCACCGTGGCATTTTGCGCCAATAGCAGAAACGCCATGGGCTTGCCGACGATGTTGCTGCGTCCGATCACCACCGCGTCTTTTCCGGAAAGCTCAATGCCGGTGCGGGCGATCAGCTCCATGATGCCCCGGGGCGTACACGGAATAAACAGCGGCGAGCCGGTGACGAGACGGCCGACGTTGGCCGGATGAAAACCGTCCACGTCTTTGTTCGGGTCGATGGCGGCGATTATTTTATCCGTGACGATATGTTTGGGCAGGGGAAGCTGAACCAAAATGCCGTGAATTCGCCGGTCGTTGTTCAGATCGCGGATCAGGGCCAGAAGCTCCGCCTCGCCGACATCGGCGGGCAGCTTGTATTCGCGCGACAGAAAACCCACCTCCGCGCAGGCCTTGGCCTTTCTTCCCACGTAAACTTTCGAGGCGGGATCATCGCCCGCCAGCACGACGGCCAGGCCGGGCACGATGCCGGTCCTTCGGGCCAAATCAGACGCTTCTTCCCGAACCGCCTGGCGGATATCCTGCGCAATTTTATTTCCGTCTATAATGATCGACATAACTTCCCTTATTTTCCGATGCCGCCCCGGTGCTTGCCGGTGTGACGCGCCGGCATGACTGTTTTGGATTCTTTTCAATTTCTCGGCCGCAATTTTTCAGCGCGTTGGAATATAGTGTAAAAACAAAACCCTGGCAAGGAAAAAACCGCCGCGCGGATGAAATCGGAGCACGCATGGATATCTTCTTGATAAAATGCCGATTCTCTGTTAAGGGAGCCTCAAAAAAATGTGGGGGAATATGAAAGCTGTTAATCTGGCATTGCTGCTGACAGAGTCCGTTCAACTGCACGCCGACCGGCCCGCGCTGATTGCGGACAACCAGCGAATTACCTACCGGCAGCTGCAGTCGGCCGTTTCGGCCGTCGCGAGGTCTTTGAAAAACATGGAGCTGGAAAAGGGAGACAAGGTGGCCATCATGCTGCCCAATATCCCCGAGTTTGTTTACAGCTGCTTCGCCGTTTTTCAATCCGGCGCCGTGGCCGTGCTGCTCAACACGGGATCCACGCCCTATGAAATGAACTATCTGCTCAACAACAGCGACGCCAAAATTCTCATCACGCACTCGGCGGGTGAAAAGCGCTATCAGGAAATCAAGGATCAACTGACCACCTGCCGCAACATTCTGACGGTCGATCCGGCGAAAAACGCTTTCCTTTCGGAAAACGAATCCGGAGCCCCGGAGCTTCCTTCCGTGCCCATTGACCCCGAGGATCCGGCCGTCATGATTTACACCGCCGGTCTGACCGGCAAACCGCTGGGCGCGGTGCTGACCCACGCCAATCTCTGCTCGGAGCTCGATGTGGTCCATGCCACTTTTCGAAGAACACCCGACGATGTGGGCCTCTGCCTGATTCCCCTTTTCCATTCCTTCGGCGTCACGGTGAACATGCTCAACGTCATTCAGGCCGGCTGCTCCACGGTGATGATGGACCGGTTGACGATGGATAGTCTTTTTTCCACGCTCGAAAGAGAAAAAATATCGTATATCGTCGCCGTCCCCCGCCTCTACATGGGCATGGTCTTTTACGAAAAAGCTGCCAAATATGATCTCAGCTCGCTGAAGTTATGCGTCACCGGCGGCTCGGCCATGCCGCCCGATTTCATCCCTGTTTTTGAACAGAAATTCGGCGTCCGCATTCTGGAAGGCTATGGTCTGACGGAAGCGGCGCCAGCCTGTTCCTTCAACAGAATGGAAACCGTGGCAAAACCCGGTTCCATCGGAACCGCCCTGGAAGGCATCGACATCAAAATTGTTGACGAGGACGGACGGGAGCTGCCGCGCGATACGATCGGCGAACTGATTGTCCGGGGCGGCAACGTCATGAAAGGCTACTATAAAGACAAAGCGGCCACCGCGGCCGTTCTGAAGGACGGCTGGCTTTACACCGGGGACCTGGGCCGAATGGACGAGGAAGGCTACATTTTCCTGACTGGCATCAAGAAGCGGATGATCATCACCAGCGGTTTCAATGTCTATCCTCGGGAAGTGGAAACGATTCTGGAGATGCATCCGGCGGTGAAGGAATGCCGCGTCGTGGGCAAGCAGGACCTGATGCGCGGCGAGCTGGTCAAGGCGCAGGTTGTCCTGCGCGAGGGATTTCATCCGGACGAAAAAGACATCATCCGCCACTGCAAGGTGTATCTCTCTCCCTACAAAGTCCCCCGGGAAGTGGAATTCATCCCGTCGATTGGCGAATAAAACCAAACAGCCGGGCACCACGCCCGGCTGTTTCTTCCATCCACCACAGCGGGTCTGAAGAAAGGCTGTTGCCCAAACGATATCCCTTTGAGCGGCCATTGAGAGCGTTTTGTTATATAAATCTTAGCGAAGCGTAAGATCAGCAATGACAACTGTTTGAGCCGAAGGCGAGTTTTGTCATTGCCTGAAGCGAGCCTTAGATTTATACAAAACGCCCTCGGGCAAGCGAAAAGGGTATTTGGGCAACAGGCAGTAAAGACCCGCCCTGCATTCCAGCTCTAGCGTCTGCCCGTCACTCATTGCCCACCAGTTGTTTTCCTGCCACCCATCACCTATTGCCCATGACCCGTAGGGAACGATCGCGACCGTTCCCTACCATCCACCATTCACCATTCTTTACCCGTCGCCTGAAAAAATAAAAAAGCCCCTTGTCCAAATCGGACAAGGGGCTTCAAATGTTACCTATAGCCTATAGCCTTTTGCCTATAGCCTGTTTGCTACACCGCACAGACGTCCACGGGCGGTTTGACTTCTTCCTTGCCCATCGCCTTGAGGACGAGTTCGGCCAGATCCCAGGCCTGCATCGTCTCTTCCTTGTGGTTGTCCTTGATGCCGTCGGACATCATCGTCAGGCAGAACGGGCAGCCCACGGCAATCCTGTCCGCGCCGGCTTCAATCGCCTGCTTGGTGCGGGCGTTGTTGATCCGCTCTCCGATGTCTTCTTCCATCCACATTCTTGCGCCGCCCGCGCCGCAGCAGAAGCTCTTGTCGAGGCTCCGCTCCATTTCGACCACGTCAATGCCCGGAATGGCCTTGAGAATCTTGCGGGGCTGATCGTAAATCTTGTTGTAGCGGCCGAGGAAGCAGGAATCGTGGTAAACGAACGAACCCTTCAGCGGCTCGGTCAGTTTGATTTTGCGCTCCTCGATGAGTTTCGCGAGAATTTCGGTGTGATGATAGACTTCAAAATTGCCGCCGAAGTTCGGGTAGTCTTTCTTCAGCGCGTTGTAGCCGTGCGGGCAGATGGCGATGATCTTCTTCACGCCGTAGCCGTTCATCACGTCGATGTTGGCCTGCGCCAGCGTCTGGAAGAGATACTCGTTGCCGCAGCGCATCGCGGAATCGCCGCAGCAGCCTTCTTCGGTCCCGAGGATGCCGAAGCTGACGCCGGCTTCCTGAAGAACCTTGGCCAGCGCGATGGAAATCTTCTTGCCGCGGTCGTCAAACGAACCGGAGCAGCCCACGTAGAACAGGTACTCGACGTTGGGGTCTTCGGCCAGCGTCTTGACGCCGATTTCCTTGGCCCAGTCGCCGCGCAGATGCGCGCCGACGCCCCACGGGTTGGAGTTGTTTTCCATGTTGCGGCAGCTAAGCTGCAGCTCGGGGGAGAAATCCGCTTCCGTCAGAACCTTGTAGCGGCGCATATCGATAATCTTCGGCACATGCTCGATCGAGGCCGAGCAGTGCTCCATGCAGTACATGCAGTTGGTGCAGGCCCACAGTTCGTGCAGATCAATCACTTCGCCGACCAAAGCTTTCCCGGTTGCTTCTTCCGCCGGGGCTTCCGCCGGGGCTTCGCCTTCGGCCGGGGGAGCGGGCGCGAGGCCCAGTTTCCGGTAAACCTTATCCATCAAAGGATCCGGGCACTGCTCCAGCCAGAAGGTTTTCATGTCCTGGGTCAGCTTCTTCGGCGACAGGGGCTTGCCGGTCAGATAGGCAGGGCAGCCGTCCTGGCAGCGTCCGCAGCGCGTGCAGGCGTCGGAATCAAAAATCTGCTTCCAGGTGAACTCTTCGAGCTTGCCGACGCCGAACGCTTCGGCGTTTTCAAAGTCGCGGATCGGCTCGATGTAGCCGGTCGGCTTGCGCGAGCTCAAGAAATGGTTGGCCGGGGTTGTAATAATGTGGAGCAGTCTGGAATAGGGAATGTAGGCGATGAAGCTCAGGCCCAGAATGGCGTGCACCCACCAGATCACCTGATGCAGCGTGCGGGCGGTGTCCAGCTCGACGCCCGTGAAGGTGTGGGCCAAAAGCCAGCCGACAAAAGACCAGTATTCCCAGGGCGGATTGGTCACGTGAATGCGCAACGCTTCAGCGATAAATCCCGTCAGAATAATGGCGCCGATGAGCAAAAGCACGATCACGTCGTCCGGGGTGTTGTCCATCTCTCCCTTGTATCCCAGACGGTCCGGCTTCTGCACAAAACGGCGGTCAAGGGCGATCACCACCCCGATCATCACAAACAGTCCGAAAAGATCCATCAGGAAGGAAAAGATCAGGTAAAAATTGCCTTTCAGGAAGGTCCAGCCGAAGAGCGGTTCGGTGATGTGATGCTGCCCTGCGTCAAACGCGGCGCCGAAAATCAAAACAAAAAAACCGAAAAAGATCAGGGCGTGCATAATGCCCGGGTAGGGGTCTTTCAAAACCTTGTTCTGCAGGAAGATCTCCTTGAGAACCATTTTGACTCTTTCCTGCATGTCGTCCAGGCGAAGCTCCGGTTTGCCCATGGCTTTCCACATCAGCCAGCGGCGGTAGATGCCGAAGGCCATGATGGCTAAAGCGAGGCCGGTAAGGGCAAAAAGGATAATCTCGAACGACGGCAGGGGGATGTTCCAGAAAACCTCGCGGCCTTCCATTCCGATTCCAAATTCATGTGTTTTCATTGATCCTCCAAAAAACGTGAGGGCGTATTCTCGTCTTTGAAATTGATACTGTTAAAGCGAGGATTCCCGACCCGCGGGGCGGGAATCCTCGCCGGATTTTTTAAGCAACCAGTTTTTTGCAAACGGCCGTCAACTCGGGAACGACTTTGAACAGATCGTCCACCACACCGTAGTCCGCTTTCGTGAAGATCGGAGCTTCCGCGTCCTTGTTGATCGCGACGATGCACTTGGACGAGCTCATGCCCGCCAGATGCTGAATCGCGCCGGAAATGCCGCAGGCGATGTACAGGTTCGGGGAAACAACCTTGCCGGTCTGTCCGACCTGGTCCTTCTGCGGACGCCAGCCGGCATCCACCGCCGCACGGGACGCGCCGACCGTGCCTTTGAGCACATCGGCCAGCTCTTCAAGAATCGCATAGCCTTCGGGGCCTTTCATGCCGCGGCCGCCGGAGACGATCACGTTGGCTTCCGTCAAATCGACTTTGCCGCTCGTGTCTTTCTGCACTTCCAGCACTTTGCTCTTGGGAGCGTCAACGGCGACATCGACCTTGGTCACGGCGCCGGCTTTTGCGTTTTCAGCCGCCGGAAACACATTGGGACGAAGCGACGCCATGGCCGGAGCGGAGTTGAACACCACTTCGCCAAAGCACTTGCCGGCGTACATCGGGCGGATAGCCACCAGGTTGCCGCCGTCAAGCTTTACGTCCGTGCAGTCCGTCGCCAGACCGCCGGCCAGTTTGGCGGCCACGCGGGCGGAGAGGTCCTTGCCCTGAACCGACGCGCCGAACAGAACGATCGCCGGATCGTTGTCTTTGACGATTTGGGCGGTTGCCGCCGCGTGCGCTTCCGTCACATAGGGTTCCAGCGCGGCATTGTCGCCAACAAAAACTTTATCGACGCCGTATTTGCCGAGCTCCGCGGCTAATCCTTCTATTCCTGCTCCAAGCAGAATGGCGCTGACTTCGTCGCCGCTCTGGTCGGCCAGCTTGCGGGCCGTTGAGGCCAGCTCAAAGCTGATCTTCCTGAGAGCGCCGTCCCGCTGTTCTGCTACAATCATAACTCCTTTTGCCATTTTTCAATTCCTCCGCTTTCTGATTAAATAGCTTTTGCTTCTTCTCTGAGTAACTTGCCCAGCTCCGCCGCTTTCTGCGCGGGTTCATCTCCGCAGATAATCTTTCCGGGAGGTCTGGCCGGAGGTGGAACGGTCTTGGCTACTCTGGCTTTCGCGTCGGTGGCAACACCGATGGCTGCCGCGTTTTTCACGTCAACCGGTTTCTTCTTCGCTTTCATGATGCCGGGCAGCGATGCATACCGCGGTTCATTGAGGCCCTTCTGGCAGGTCACAACGGCCGGCAGCGCCGTTTCAATCGAAAGCTGGGCGCCTTCGATCGGACGAATGACTTTGACCGAGGAGCCGGCAAATTCGAGTTTGGTGACCAGCGTCAGCTGCGGGAGATTCAGGGCTTCCGCCAGCATGGCGCCGACCTGTCCCGAGTCGTCATCAATGGCGCGCTGGCCGCAGAAGATAATGTCGTGCGGCAGGGCTTTGATGGCGGCCGCCAGGGCGTTGGCGACGACAAACGCGTCCGCGTTGTCAAAGGCCGGATCGCAGATGTGCACGCCCTTGTCCGCGCCCATGGCCAGGGCGGTGCGGATGGTTTCCATCGCGCGGGCCGGACCGACGCAGACGATCGTGACATCGCCGCCGTTTTTTTCTTTCAGTTTCAGTGCTTCTTCCACGCCAAATTCATCATAGGGATTCATGACCCATTTGATCTGGCCTTCCTCGATGCCTGATCCGTCAGCCTTGACTTTGATTTGTGCTTCGGTGTCGGGCACTTGCTTCACGCATGCAATAATATTCACTGTCAAAAACCTCCTTCTCCTGCACGTCGCTTCTTAATTTTGGCGATGCGTGCACTTAAAATTTTTCTACAACCTTCATCCTGATAAAAACGCCCGATTCTCTCTCGAAGAGAACCGGGCATTTTCATTACAACCGATTTTTAACGATGTCGTCCACGACCGACGGATCGGCCAGCGTGCTGGTGTCTCCCAGGTTGCCCAGGTCGTTGGCGGCGACCTTCTTCAAAATTCTTCTCATGATCTTGCCGGAACGGGTCTTGGGAAGCCCGTCGGCCCACTGGATCTTGTCGGGAGTCGCGATGGGTCCGATGACCGTGCGGACATGAGCGACCAATTCTTTCTTCAGAGCGTCGGACTTTTCGACGCCGGTTTTCAGTGTAACGTACGCGTAAATGCCCTGCCCCTTGATGTCGTGGGGCATGCCGACCACGGCGGCTTCCGCGACGGACTTGTGGGCGACCAGCGCGCTTTCCACTTCGGCGGTGCCCATGCGGTGGCCGGATACGTTGATGACGTCGTCGATGCGGCCTGTGATCTGGTAGTAGCCGTCCTTGTCGCGGCGGCAGCCGTCTCCGGTTACATAGTAGCCGGGGAACTGTTCGAAATAGGTCTCCTGGAAGCGCTTGGGATCGCCGTAAACGCCCCGCATGATGCCGGGCCAGGGAACCTTGATGCACAGCGCGCCCGAGGCGACCGTGTCGGCGAATTCCTTGCCTTCGTCATCGACCAGCACGGGCTGAACGCCGAAGAAGGGCATTGTGGCCATGCCGGGCTTGATTTCCACGGCGCCGGGCAACGGGGTAATCAGAATGCCGCCGGTTTCCGTCTGCCACCAGGTGTCCACGATCGGGCATTCGCCGCGGCCGATCAGGTTGAAGTACCAGTTCCAGGCTTCGGGGTTGATCGGCTCGCCGACGGTCCCCAGGGTCTGCAGGCTGGAAATGTCGCACTTCTTGACGAATTCATCGCCTTCCTTGGCAATGGCGCGGATGGCGGTCGGAGCGGTGTAGAAAATGTTGACCTTGTATTTTTCAACAATCTGCCAGAAACGGCTGTAGGTCGGATAGTTGGGAACGCCTTCGAACATGATCGAGGTGGCGCCGTTGCACAGAGGCCCGTACAGAATGTAGGTGTGGCCGGTGACCCAGCCCAGGTCGGCGGTGCACCAGTACATATCGCCGTCATGATAATCGAAAATGATCTTGTGGGTATAGGCGCCGTACACCAGGTAGCCGCCCGTGGTGTGCATGACGCCCTTGGGCTGGCCGGTGGAGCCGGAAGTGTAGAGGATGAACAGAGGATCTTCGGCATCCATCCATTCGGGTTCGCAGTTGGCGTCCACTTTGGCCATTTCTTCATGCCACCAGGCGTCGCGGCCGGGGGTCATGTCGCACTTGATCTTGTCGCCGACCCGTTTGACCACGATGACGGATTTGATGGAGGGACAGGAGGGCAGCGCTTCGTCGGCGGTGGCTTTCTGGGGAACCGCCTTGTTGCCCCGGAACGTTCCGTCGCAGACCACCAGCACTTTGGCTTCTCCGTTGACGATCCGGTCGCGCAGGGCGTCGGCGCTGAATCCGCCGAACACGATGCAATGGATGGCGCCGATGCGGGAGCAGGCCAGCGCGGCGATGCCCAGTTCGGGGACCATCGGCATATACAGGCACACGCGGTCGCCTTTTTTGACGCCGTGGGCCTTCAGAACATTGGCGAACTTGCAGACTTCCTCGTAGAGCATGCGATAGGTGAAGGCTTTTGCCTCCCCCGGCTCGTTGCCTTCCCACTGAAGGGCGATCTGGCTGCCGCGTTTTTCAAGGTGACGGTCGAGGCAGTTGTAGGAAACGTTCAGTTTTCCGCCTTCGAAAAACTTCACGTAAATGGGACCTTTCTTAATGTCAAAGTTGTAGTCCATAACTTTATCCCATTTTTTGAACCATGTGACCTGCTGCTCGGCAACCTCGGCCCAGAAAGCTTCCGGCTGTTCCACGGAATGCTTGTACAGTTTGTCGTAAGCTTCCCTTCCGCTGATCCAAGCCTTCTTCCTTGCCGCTTCCGGGATTGGATATATCTCCTTCAATTGAACTTTTGCATCCGCCATGTTAGTTTTCCTCCTCTTTTAGTTTGGTATTCCTTGCAAAGCTAGCCTAACGTTTCGCCATAAAACGTATTTTTTAATAAATCCGGGAATCCTGCGACGCGAAAGCTTTCGGTACGCTTAAGGCTCGCAGCGAGAAAGCCCTCTCACTGGAGTCGGGGTGCACACTGCCAACGGTGAACACGTTACAATTATTTTTTACCTTAAGCCGCGAAGCGCCGAAAAAGCCCGCCTGCGTCACTTTTTTGAAAATGCACTGTCCGCCCCTGATCCGCAAATTTTAGCAGGGCGCCGCTTTTTTTCAGGTGCTGAAAGCACTGAATCTGACTGGTTTATGAACTTGAGGCCCGAATTTGACCGCAAGTCAATTTATCCATGGGGTTTCCCCTACCCTAATATCCATATCCTGTCAAGAAATATTTAGAGCCGAAAAACGCCGTTTCCCTTCATTGGGCGTGCAACGGCAAGCCATTGAAAACAAAAATGATTTATCATTCCGCAAGCCTGTTCGCAAACCTGATTTCCTGACTTTTTCCCATCGGCAACAAGGCGGCCCGGACAACAGGAAATCCGGATCTGAACCCGGAATCATGAAAACCGCCCTTGACTATTGCTCGATATTGTGACCATGTTTCCGCCCAACAGCGTTCTATCGATGGAAATTGCTGCGATTTTCATACTGGAAGCGCGACCACCGGAGCCTTTGCTGATCCCGGTGGTTTTTTGTTCGCCGTCCGCCTGCCCGCGGGCGGCGGCAAAACGGCAGGTGAGGCATACAGGCCATTCCTTCAACCTTCCTTCTCCACCGGGAGCCGGATGGGGGTAATGACGATGCTTTGCGGTACCCCTCGGGGGAATGAAGGTTTAACCTGTGCCATTCACTGGCACCACACAAAGAAAGGAATGCGCTATGAACAAAAATCTATACGTCGGCAATCTGTCTTTCAAGGTAACGGATGAGGACCTCAAGGTCAACTTCTCGGAAGCGGGCGAAGTCGTTTCCGCATCCGTGATCAAGGACAGGTTTACAGGCCAGTCCAAGGGGTTCGGCTTTGTCGAAATGAAAACGGAAGAAGGCGCGACGGCGGCGATTCAGAAATTCAACGGCGGCACACTGGACGGCAAGGCCATCACCGTCAACGAAGCCAGGCCAAAGAAGGAATTCGGCTCAGGGAACCGGGGCGGCGGCGGAGGCGGATACCGTGGCGGCGGAAACCGGGGCGGGGGCGGAAACCGGGGCGGCCGTTACTAGCAACACCAACAAAAAGAGCAGAAGGTGAAAGACCTTCTGCTCTTTTTTTGTTACCAACCACCATACACCAAGGCGAATCTGAAGACCCGCCCTACATTGATCATCACTTGTCACTCTCTCGCCATGGTTCGACTAGCTCACCATGACACTCGTCACTTTTCACTTGTCGTTCGTTGCCCGCAGGGAACGGCCGCGACCGTTCCCTGCCATCCACTATCCACCATCCACCATCCACTACTTGCTCGATTGAATATACTCGGTGATTTTTTCCGCCAGCGTCTTGACGACGAACTCGAACTCGTCCACATCCTTGTCCAGAAGCGTCATGCGGAATCCGAGCAGCGGCGTGAAGAATGACGTCAGCGGAACCACGCAGATGCCGGTGGCCGCGAGCAGATAGTACACAAACTGCTTGTCGTATTCGACGCCCTTCGTCAGTTTCTCGATATAGCTCTGGAGCTCCGGGGGGGCGACGGAAAGGCGCTGGCGTTCATTGAGCACGGACTCGTTGAAAAGAATCGTCATATAAAAGGCGCCGTTGCTTTTGTTGGCAATGACAAACGGGACGTCCTTGAGCACGCCATAGGCGATGGCGGAGAGTTTTTCATAGTGCTGGGTCCGCCGGCGCAGATAATTTTTGTATTCCGGATGCGTCATGATGCGGGGAATCGCCATCTGCGGCAGCGTCGTCGAGCAGACTTCCGACATCTTCTGGTGCAGAATCGTGTTGATGAAGCGGGCAAAGATCGGGTCTCGTTCCGCGTTGTACACCTCCATCCAGCCGCAGCGCGCGCCCGGCCAGGGGACCTCCTTGGAAATGCCCTTCATGGCGATGCCCGGCACGTCGCCGATCACGTCGCCGATCGGCACGGTCTTTTTGCCGTTGTAAACGATGTTGATGTAGGTCTCGTCGGCAATGACGAACAGATCGTTTTCGCGGGCGATCCGGACGACGTTTTCCAACGCCTCGACGGGATACACGAAGCCGGTCGGGTTGTCGGGATTGATGATCAGGATACCGACGATCGCCCGGTGGCTCTTCACCTTGTGCTCCAGTTCGCGCAAATCCGGCGCCCAGTTGTTGTAGGGATTCATCCGGTATGTGTTGGGCGGAAACGACGCGTGCAGCACTTCCGCCATCAGGTGCGTGGAGTAGGTCGGCTCCGGCATGATCATGCGGGCGTCCACCTGAATGGAGCTGTAGGCGCGGGCGATCGCGTCGCCCAGGCCGTTGAAAAAAATGATGTCGTCCGGCGTGATTTGAATCTTTCCCCGCGCGTTGGTGCGCTCCGCCAGAAAAGCGCGCGTGGCGTCCACGCCTTTCGTCGGCGAATAGGCGTAGGACATGTCCTCCCTGAGGATGTCGATGAGGACTTCCTTCATCCAGTCGGGGATGTTTTCCCCCTTCTGGACCGGGTCGCCGATGTTTTCCCAGATGATTTTCAGCCCGTATTCCTGCATCTTTTTCGCGATCATCACGATATTGCGGATTTCGTAGGTGAGGCCGCTGCCGCCGCGGGAAATTTCAAAACGCATAAGTTGCTTAACTCCTTGGATATTTTTGAGTACCTGCATAATACATATTTCAGGATTTATCCAGATTTTTTTAGTTTTCGCGCTGTTTTACGGGACAAGCGGTAATTTTAGAAGGACAAACGAAACGTTTCATGATATTGAGGCGCGCACATTAAAATTCCGAAGGAATGTTTCTCATGGAAGATACAAAAACATTTGCTGAAATGCTCGAGGAGTCCTACGCCGCCCCCAAACGCTTCGCCGTGGGCGAGAAAGCGGAGGCGACCATCGTCAAGATTTCCCCGGAATGGGTCTTCATCGATCTGGGCGCCAAGAGCGAAGGCTATATCGATAAAAAAGAATTTCTCGACGAGGAGGGCAATCTGACCGCCCGGGAAGGCGACAGCGTGACCGCTTATTTCCTTTCCTCGCGCCACAGCGAAAGGCTGTTTACGACCAAACTGCTTTCCCGCAAGAGCGTGGATGATTTTCTGGCCAACGCCTACGCCCACCGGATTCCGCTGGAAGCCGCCGTTGAAAAGGAGGTCAAGGGGGGATTTTCGGTAAAAATCAGCGCCAGCGCGAGCGGTTTCTGCCCCTTTTCGCAGATGGAGCTTCGAAGAATCGAGAGCGCCGCCGATTACATCGGCAAAAAATTCGACTTTCTCGTGATCGAATACGGCGAAAACGGCCGCAACATCATCCTGTCGCGCCGCCCTCTCCTGGAAAAAATCGAGCAGGAAAAGAAATCCGCGCTGAAGGAATCCCTGACAAAAGGCATGACCGTGCAGGGGGTGGTCACTTCGGTGCGCGACTTCGGCGCGTTTGTGGACATCGGCGGCGTCCAGGCGCTTCTGCCGGTTTCGGAAATGACCTGGGGAAGAGTGGAGGACGCAAAATCCCTGTACAAGCCGGGCGACAAGATTGAGGCGGTCGTCATCAACCTTGACTGGGAAAACGACCGCGTCACACTGTCTTTCAAGGATACGCTCCCGGATCCGTGGGACGACGTTGTCCGCAATTATGTCGAAGGAAGCATCCACAGGGGCCGGGTTTCGCGGCTGACGGATTTCGGCGCGTTTGTCACGCTGGAAGCCGGCGTGGACGGGCTTTTGCACATCTCCAAACTGGGCCGGGGCAAAAAGATCAAGCACGCCCAGGACGTGCTGGCCAAGGACCGCGACATCGACGTGAAGATTGAAAAGATTGACCGCGAGCACAAAAAAATCGCGCTTGATCTGGCTTCCGGCGGCGCGGAAAACGGCGGCCCACGGGAAGAATCGGGAGACGATTACAAGAGCTACCTGCCCAAGTCGCCCAAAACCATGGGGACGCTGGGAGATTTGATGAAGAAAAAGAAGTAAATAAGCAATGAGCAATGAGCTTTTTTCCTATCGCCTATAGCCCATTGCCTCTCGCCTTTCTTCACCATCCGCTATCCACCATCCACTATTCACAAAACGATAGCGCACTGTCCCTCGTACCTTCAGTCTTCAGCCTTTAATCCGATCAGCGCATCCGCCGCAACCGGTTCATCGCCTCGAATCATGACGGGATTGATGTCGATCTCGGCGATCTCCGGGTGCAGAAGCGCGATGGTCCCCACCGCCTGAAGAATCCCGGCCAGGGCCCCGCGCTTCACTTCCGGCATGCCCCGGTATTCGCCCAGCAGGCGCGAGCTGCGCAGGTCGGCCAGCATTTCGGCCGCGTCCGAATCGGACAGAGGCGACTGCCGCAAAGTCATGTCGCGGTGGATTTCCGTCCAGACACCGCCCAGACCGAAAACCACGCAAGGCGCAAATCCGGGGAACCGCGTCATGCCGACGAGAAATTCACGGCTGCCGAAGACCATTTCCTGCACCAGCACCGGCGTGGGCTTCCCCGCCGCCTTTTGAATGCCGTCAAACGCTTCCTGAACCTGCGCCTCTTTTTTGAGATTCAGCGCAATAAGGCCCCTGCCGCTTTTGTGCAGGATTTCCCAACTGCACGCCTTGACGGCTACGGGATACCGAATTTGCTTGGCCGCTTCCACGGCGTCATCGCAGGTCACGGCCTTCACCTCGCGGGTAACGGGCACGCCGTAGGCCGCCAGCACCTGCTTGGCCTCGCATTCATCCAGCGCGCCGCGCCCTTCGGCTTTCGCCCGTCCCAGAATTTCCAGCGCGGCGGGCTGTGCCTGGGACAGCGGCGGCGCATTCGAAAGAACTCTCTCCCGAATCAGCCGGCAGCGGTGCAGGGAACCGAGCGCGCGGGCGGCATTTTCCGGAGAGCGGAACACCGGAACGCCGGCGTCCAGATAGCCGCGCGTGCAGTCGTCGGTGTCGTCGAAGAACGAGGAGATCAAAAACGGAAACGGGTATTTGCCCGGCAGCTGAAATGCGTCTTCCTTGACGGATCTCGTACCTTTCAGAAAAGCCTCGTAGGATACACCCTGAAGATAATCGCGCAGGTGTTCGAAAATTTCGACCATGAAGCCCGAGTGCATGATGCCGTGCAGAATCAGCGCGTCCACCTCGCCGCTTTTCATAATCATCTCCGGCAGCGTTACGGCCAGCTTTCGCATGCCGAGGTCAAACGTCAGGTCCACCGGGTTGGCGGCCGAGGCGTGCGCTTCGATCAGCGGCCGGATGTCTCGCTGGAGGCTCTCGGAGAAGCGAGGAACCTCCAGCCCTTCATGGTCGCACATGTAGGCAATGCCCGTACCGGGTCCGCCGGAATTGGTCACAACGCCAACCCGCCTTCCGCGAAGGGGCGGCTGCGTGGCAAGCGTCCAGCCGTGCGCGTAGAGATCCTCGATCGTCGGGACGCGCAGAATGCCCGCCTGTTTGAAAATGCCGTCGTAGAGAAAATCCGGCCCGGACATGGCGCCCGTGTGGCTGGCGCCTGCCCTGGCGCCCGAGGCCGAACCACCCACATACTGCGCGACGACGGGCTTGCGGGGCGTGATCCGGCGGGCAACCTCCACGAACCGCCGGCCGTCCCGAATGCCTTCAATGTAAAGAATCACGGCTCGCGTCTGTTCATCCTCGCCCAGATACTCCAGCGCGTCCACAAGATCGATGTCGGCCTCGTTGCCCAGGCTGATCGCCTTGCTGTAGCGGATGCCGTTTTTGCGCAGATACGGCAGCGCCTGCGTCACATAGGTGCCGCTCTGCGACGCGAATCCCAGGCGTCCCGGGCCGGTCGTAAACGGGGCCACCGTGGTGTTGAGCGAATTTTCGGAATTGATGATCCCCAGGCAGTTGGGGCCCACAAACCGGATGCCGTGCCGGCTGGCGACGGACTTGATCTTTTCTTCCATGCTCCGGCCGGCCGATCCGGTTTCCTTGAAGCCTGCGGTAATGATGATGGCGCGCTTCGTTCCGATGGCGCCGAAATCCGCAAGCAGCCCCGCGATGGAGGAGCTCGGCACGATCAGGACCGCCAGATCCGGCGCTTTCGGCAGATCGGCCGCCGCCGGAAAAGCGGGGCGCCCGAGAACGGTTTTTTCCTTGCGGTGAATGAAAAACACGTCCCCCGAATAGCCGTCCTGGAGGATGCTCAAAGCCTGAATGGTGCCCATTTTCCTGAAATCATTACTGGCGCCGACCACCGCTATGGAGCGCGGATTCATCAGCAGACGCAAAGGATTTTCCGGCATGGTTCCTCTTCCTTTTCTGAAGGTGATGGAATGTGCGGAACATTCCTACAAATTAAACGCCTTGTCTGTCAAGATGAAAACTCCGGTTGAATATCGCGTCTTCATGATTTATGCTTTCCGTCAGGTTGAAATTCCCGGAGACAATCATTCGGGAACCCGATCAAGAAGGGAGAAGGGGTGATGGGTTTAATCCGCCTGCTGATCAGCGATCCGGCCGCATTCGTGATGCTGGCCGTTCTGCTGTTGTACTCGGTGATCTTCCACGAGCTGGCGCACGGCTGGGTCGCCTTGCGAATGGGCGACGAAACGGCCAAATGGCTGGGAAGGCTGACGCTGAATCCCATCAAGCATCTGGATCCCATCGGGTCGCTCATGCTGCTCGTCATCGGATTCGGCTGGGCCAAACCGGTCCCGGTCAATCTGGAAAACATTCCCGCACCGCAAAGGCGCAAAGGGCTCATTCTGGTTTCAGCCGCCGGCGTGACGGCCAACATGCTCATCGCTTTTTTCGCGCTTTTGCTGTGGCGCCTTTTTTCCCCCGAACCGGGCGGCATGATCTATTCGGTGCTCTACACGCTGGCGTATATCAACATTCTGCTTGCCGCGTTCAATCTGATTCCGATTCCGCCACTGGACGGCTCCAAAATTCTGATGGGATTCACCCCGGAATCGTTTAACCGTGTGCTGTACCAGATCGAGCCCTTCGGCTTCTTCATTGTGCTGGGCCTGCTGCTTCTGGGAGCGCTGAATCCGGTGATTGCCGCGCTTCAATACGGCATCATCACGCTGATATCAATGTTTCTGCCGGGATAAACGAAGAAAGGAGAAAAAATCATGATGACTTTTTCCGAGCTTCTGCAAAAGAGAAGGGCAATTCGGGACTTTGAGGACAAGGCGGTTCCCCTGCCTCTCGTCGAGGAAATTCTTCGGGACGCGACGCTGGCGCCGTCCGCCAGCAACAACCAGCCTTGCCGCTTTTCCGTCGTCCAGTGCCGCAAAGCCATGAAAAATCTGTCCGACGAAAGCAAGGCCTGCCTCCTGAAGGATCACGACGACAAGAAGATCGCCCTGAATCCGCAGTACGTGAACCTGCTCCAGGATGAAAATTTCAATGTGTTCTACAACGCGCCCTGCCTGATTTTTGTCGCAGGGCCGAAATCGGCGGGCTCTCTGGACGTGGACGCGGCGCTTGCTGCCGCCTACATCATGTTCGCGGCAGCCGCCCGGGGGCTTGGCACCTGCTGGGTCGCCCTGGGGGCGAACATCCGCGACCCGCAGCTTAGGGGCGAACTGGGGTTTTCCGAAAATCTGCGGATTGTCGCGCCGATTATTCTGGGTTACCCAAAAGCGATTCCCGCCGCGCCCGAACGCCACGCGCCGGAAATTCTCCGCGTGATCGCCGAAGCCCGGTGACCGACGAAGGCTAAAGACTTCCGGCCAGAGTCCGGATTCCGCCCGCCGCGTCTTTTTTCCAGTGGATGCGAAGGATTTTCCGCCCTTTGTCCAGAAGCGCCTGGCGGTCCGCTTCGGCCTGCGCGGCCTTGAGCTCCCCGAAGGTCAGAGACGAGCCGGGTTTGCCCAGCTCGTCGGGAATGCCGATGTCCGATTTGTTCGGGCCGGTCATCTGGATAAACAGGCCGCGGCCCGCGTCGCCTTTGTGAAGCTGGCCCACCGAATGCAGATAGCGCGGGCCGTAGCCGGTCGTCACGGCTATCTTGTACCGGCTGGAAATCGCCAGACGCAGTTTCTGCAGCGCGTCGTCGATCGCGGGAGAGGGGCTGAGATAGACCTGCAATCCCCCGTACGCTCCCTCGCCGGCCTGCGCGAGAAACCTGGTCAGGGCGGAAGAAAGAGTCCGGGCGGAAACATCACCGTAAACCTCGCAGGCGGTGAGCGACAGAGCGGGCCTGGGCGCCGGCCATTCTTTGTTATTCCGGAATTCCTCGATCATCCGGTTCGTATGCGTTTTGGTCGCCTCGACATCCGGCTGGTCGAAGGGATTGATGCCCATGATGTGCGCGGCGACGGCCGTCGCCATTTCCCACAAAAACATCTGGCCGCCCAGATCGTAAAAGCCGTTGATCCGGATTTTCAAGACGGGATGCCCGGCGCCCGCCAGCTCCGAAATCCTCGACGCCCACTCGTCGTCGTCATGATGGAACGCGACAAAAACGCGGTCGTTCCCGTACCGGTCCACGTCCAGCGGCGGTTCGTTCAGAACCGGCAAAATGCCCTTGCCTTCCTTGCCGAGGCTTTCCGCGAGGAGCTGTTCCAGCCAGTCGCCGAAAGGCTTCCAGGGCGGCGGAAGCAGCAGCGTAAGCTTGTCCCGGCCGTACTGCGCCAGCGTGCCCAGAGCGGCGCCCAGCAGAAATCCCGTGGAGCCGCCCCGGCCGGAAAAGAAATCCGCCTTCTCCCGGTTGGCCGCGGCCATCGCGCTCTGGAGCAGCTTTTCAATGGAAACGCCGATCAGCGCGGCGGGAATGATGCCCACGAGCGACAGAGCCGCAAAGCGTCCGCCGATGTTGGGATTATTGGAAAAAACGTACGGAAGCTGGAGCTGCCACGCCTGGGTCAGCATCGGGCTGCCCTCGTCGGTGATGAACATGAAGTGCTCGTTGGCCGAAACCCCCGGCGTCCGGTCGGCCAGATTGTAAAAATAATGGAAAAGCGAGCGGATCTCCAGCGTCCTGCCGGACTTGGAGGAAACGATGAAAAGGGTTTTGTCGAGGTTGAGCCCCCGCGCCGCGCGCCGAATGACCACCGGATCGGTGGTGTCCAGAATCTGCAGCCTCGGAAAACCCGGCGCGCTGCCGAAGACGCTGCTGAACACTTCCGCCGACAGGCTCGATCCGCCCATGCCCAGAAGGACAACGTCGCTGATGCCGCCGCTGGTGAAGGGCTCCACGGAGGCGCGGATCTCGCCGACATGGGCGGACGTCTCCACGGGCGCGTGGAGCCACCCCATCCGGTTGGCGATCTCCGCGGGCGACGGCTTCCAGACATGAAAGTCGTTGGCCCAGATGCGCGCGGCGATGTTGCCGCGGCTCATTTTATCCAGCGCGTTGGCGACGTAGTTCTGGTAGGGGCCCAGTAAAAAAGAAATCCCGGCGGTCTGCACTCATTTGCTCCTTTATCCGCGAATGGTCAGCAATTCCTTGGCCGCCGCGACAATGCCGTCGGACGTGAACCCGAATTTCTCATAGAGCACCGGTCCGGGCGCGGACGCGCCGAAGCTCTCCATGCCGATGATCTTTCCCGAAAGCCCGACATAATGCTCCCATCCCAGCCGGATCCCGGCCTCCACGGCCAGGCGCGCACTGATCCTCGGCGGCAGGACCGAATCCCGGTATTCCTTGGGCTGGCGGTCGTAAATTTCCCAGCTGGGCAGCGACACAACGCGGACGCGGGTTCCTTCTTGCGCCAGTCTGCGTCCCGCTTCCAGCGCCAGGACAACTTCCGAACCGGTGGCCATCAGGATGATGTTCGGCTCGAGGACAGACGACTCCCACAGGATATAACCGCCCCGGCCCGTGCAGGAGGCGGGCGCACATACGGAGCGATCCAGAAGCGGCAGGTTCTGACGGCTGAAAATCAGCGACGTCGGCCCGGTCGTGTTGGCAAGCGCCAGCCGCCAGGCCTCCAGCGTTTCGTTGGCGTCCGCCGGCCTTATCACCGTCATGTTGGGAATCTGGCGCAAATTCATGATCTGCTCGACCGGCTGATGCGTCGGGCCGTCTTCGCCCACGCCGACGCTGTCATGCGTGAAGACGAAAATCACGCGCAGCCCCATTAAAGCGGCCAGCCGCATGGGCGGGCGCATATAGTCGGCAAAGGTCAAAAAGGTTGCCGTATAGGGGATCACGCCGCCGTGCAGCGCCAGCCCCACCGAGATGGCGCCCATCGCGTGCTCGCGCACGCCGTAATGGATATTGCGCCCCGAATAATCCCAGGCGCCGCCCACCATGCCGTGCAGACCTTCCCTGCTTTGCGCCGGGCTTTGAAAATCCCCCATGCCCGTAAGCCAGGTGCAGGTTGAGGGATTGAGATCCGCCGACCCCCCGGCCAGCTCCGGAACCTTCGCAGCGATCTTCTGCATCACGGCTTCCGAAGCCTTGCGCGTGGCCATGTCGGCCGATCCGGCCGGAAATTCGGCAAGCTCCGCGTCCCAGTCCGCGGGCAACTCCCCCGAAAGCGCTCTTTCCAGTTCGGCGGCCAGCGCGGGGTCGGCCAGCGTCTCCCGCCAGGCGTGCTCGTACTTTCTCCCGCGGGAAACCGCCCTGCGGAAATATTTCGCGACCTCTCCGGAAACATGAAACGTCTGCTCCGTGGGCCAGGCGCAGGCTTCCTTGGCGCCGGCCAACTCCTTTTCTCCGAGGGGAGACCCGTGCGAATCGCACAAGCCCTGCTTGCGCGGGGCGCCGCAGCCGATCGTGGTCCGCACGCAGATGAGCGACGGTTTTTCCTTTTCTTTTTTTGCTTTTTTAATGGCCCGGTCGATGGCGGCCACGTCATTTCCGTCTTTGACTTTCTGCACCTGCCAGCCGTAAGATTTGAAGCGCATCTCGATGTTTTCGGTAAAGGCAAGGCCGGTGGAACCGGCCAGAGACACCTGGTTGTCGTCATACAGCACAATGAGCTTTCCCAGACGCAGGTGGCCCGCCAGCGCGCAGGATTCCGCGGCGACTCCTTCCATCAAATCTCCGTCGCTGGCCATGACGTAGGTGTAATGATTGATGATCTGCCGGCCCTCGCGGTTGAAACGGAAGGCGAGATGCGCTTCGGCCGCGGCCATGCCGACGGCGTTGGCCAGTCCCTGCCCCAGCGGTCCGGTGGTGACTTCCACGCCCGGCACATGCCGGTACTCGGGGTGACCCGGCGTGCGGCTGCCCCACTGGCGGAAATTTTTAATGTCGGCGAGCGTCAAATCATAGCCGGTCAGGTGCAAAAGCGCGTAGAGCAGCATCGAGGCATGCCCGGCCGACAGAACAAAACGGTCCCGGTCCGGCCAGCCGGGATTTTCAGGATTATGCTTCAGGTGCTTGGTCCACAGCGTGAAGGCCGTCGCCGCAGCGCCGAGCGCCATGCCCGGGTGGCCGGATTTGGCCTTCTCAACGGCGTCCGCCGCCAAAAACCTTATCGTATCAATGCATTTCTTTTCCAGCTCGTTTTTGTCCGGCATAATGTCTCCTTGAATTTTTTCACGGAGATTCACTTAAAACAAACCTGAGATTATTGCACGAAAAAATTTACAAAATCGATTCGTCGAGCCACCGCAGATACTCCCCGCTGCCGTTTACAAAGGGAACCGCAATGATTTCAGGAGTCTCGTAGAAATGCAGCGCCTTTATCGCGGCTTCGACTTTTCCAAACAGGCGCTCGCGGGTTTTGATCAGGCACAGGCATTCCCGGGCGCTCTCCACTTCGCCCTTCCAGCGGTACGTGCTTTCGACCGGGTCGAGAATCTGGACGCAGGCGGCCAGTTTTTCTCCGACCAGGCTCTCCGCAATGCCCCGGGCCTGCTCCTTCGTTTCCGTCGTCACCATCACCTGAATGAATCCAGTCATTTTCTCCCCTCACCCTTCTCAACGGCAGGTCTAAAGATCCGCCCTACGATTTCCTAGTCACTCGTCGCTCGTCGCTTTTTACTACGAGCCATGAGCTTTTCCCTATCGCCCATGACCTATAACCCATGACCCGTAGGGAACGGTCGCGACCGTTCCCTGCACTTCTTTTTCCCATCGCCACTCGCCTGTCTTTTTACCATCCACCATTCACTATCCACTATCCACTATTTTATACATCATAATCGCCCCCGCCTGCGGAAGGCTGAGCGATTCGGCTCCTTCACCGCCGGGAATCCGCCAGCGCTCAGCGACCTCGCCCAGCAGGCAATCCGGCAGGCCGTGGCTCTCGCTGCCCAGAAGAAGCGCCGCTTTTCTCTTTAGTATTCGCGGCGCGACGCCCCGGTGCGGGTCGCTGCCGACAAGAATGTACTCCTGCCGGATTTCCGGCAAAAGAGCCGGGATGTCGATATTGGACAAAATCGTCAGCGCAAAGACACCTCCCATCGAGGAGCGAACAACCTTGGGATTGGTCCAGTCCACCGAGTTGGAGCTCAGCAGAACGCCGGAAAAGCCGAACCAGCAGGCGCTGCGGATCAGCGCGCCCAGGTTGCCGGGATTGTTGATTTCATGAAGGATCAGAATATGGCCGCCGGACGATTGGAGAAAAGACAAAAAGGAAGGCTCCCGGGGGATGCGGACAACGGCTATCACTCCTTCAGGCTCCCTGTCCTGACTCAGTTTTTTCCACTCCGGGCGCGTCAATTGATATACGGGAACGCTGCTCTTCGCCTCACGAAGGATTTTTTCCCAGACGGAAATTTTTTCCGGCAGGACGAGCAGGGCTTCCGCTTCAAGGCCGCTTTTCAGCAGTTCTTCAACAACTTTCACCCCTTCGGCCAGAAACAGGCCTTCCGCGCGGCGAAACTTCGCATCGGAAAGCTTCGCCCAACTTTTCAACCGGCTTTGAGAAGCGCGGGGAATGTCGAAGAGCATGCCGTCCTCACTCCTTCATGGTTACCGGGGGAACCTCGCCCTCCTCTTTCTCCGGCCAGAGAATGGAGGAGAGAATCGAAGCAATCAGAATCGAAGCAATGATCAAAAGCGAAATTCCGACCGGCACGTGGAAAAAATCCGCGATCAGCATTTTGACGCCGACAAAGGCGAGAATCGCCGCCAGGCCGTAATGAAGAAGGTGGAACAGGCGCATCAGGCCGGAAATGGCGAAGAACAGCGACCGCAGGCCCAGAATCGCGAAAACGTTGGACGTGTACACAATAAAGGGGTCCCGGGAAATGGCCAGGACGGCGGGAATCGAGTCGATCGCGAAAAGAATGTCGGTCGTCTCCAAGGCGAGCAAAACGGCCAGCATCGGCGTGGCGTAACGAATGCCGCCTTCGACGACAAAAAATTTCGCTCCGGAGAAGTTTTTCGAAACCGGCATGACACAGCGCAAAAGCCGGATCGCGATGTTTTTGTCGGGGTGGACTTCCGTCTGTTTGTTCAGCGCCATCTTGATGCCCGTGACAATCAGAAAGGCGCCGAAAATATACATGACCCAGTGGAAGCGGCTGATCAGCGCGACGCCCGCGAAGATGAAAACGCCGCGCGTGATCAGCGCCAGAAGAATTCCCCAGAACAGCGCCTTGTGCTCGTAGGCGCGCGGAACATTGAAGTAGCGAAAGATCAGCATGAAGACAAAGAGATTGTCGATGCTCAGCGAGTATTCGATCAGGTAAGCGGTCACATACTCGATGGCCTTTCCGTGGCCGTACAGAAAGTAGATTGCCGCTCCGAAACACAGGGCCAGCGAGACCCAGAAGGCCGTCCAGAGCATGGCTTCCTTCATTTGGATGACGTGGGCTTTCCGGTTGAAGACGCCCAGATCGAGCGCCAGCATCGCCAGAATGAACACCGCAAAGAAGATCCACCAAACGGTCATGACATCCGATTCTCCCGCTTACAATGAACGGCCGAGCGCCTGGGCCGCGTTATGGATGATATCCCAGGCCGGGCTGAAAGGCGGCGAGTAGGCCAGGTCCAGGTAGCCTACCTGATCCAGATCCATACCCGCCCAGAGTGCGACGGAAAGCGCGTTGATTCTGCCTACCGCACCGGCGGCCCCCACCGCCTGCGCGCCCAGCAGTCTGCCCGTCGATCGGTCGGCCGTCAGCTTGAGGCCGATTTTTCTCATCCCCAGCGCGGGCGCCATCGCGCTTCCCCAGGCGACATGACTTGCCGGAGAGAAGCCGGCGGCGATGGCTTCCCTTTCCGACAGCCCCGCGGCCGCGCATTGAAGCGAAAACAGACGGAAGGACTGGGCGCCGACGATGCCGTCAAACGTCATGGGCCGGCCGCCGATGTTGCGACCCGCAACGCGGCCCTGCTTGTTGGCGATGTCGCCCAGGGGAACATTCACCCAGCGGCGGCTGACGCGATGAAAAGATTCGCAGCAGTCGCCCGCCGCATAAATGTTTTCGATGGAGGTCTGCTGGGAAAAATTGACGGCAATCGCGCCGGTGGTACCGATTTTCAAACCCGTGGCCCGCGCCAGGTTCGCATCAGGCCGAACGCCGATGGCCAGAAGCACCAGATCGCCTTCGTAATCTCCCCGGTCCGTCAGAACGCGCAGCGGCGCGCTGGTTCCTTTTTCAACGCCTTGAGCGGACGCGCCTCCGACAAATTTCACACCTTGCGCCTGAAGCTCTTCGAGCATCATTTGCGACAGGACCGGATCCCAGCGGTTGGCCGGAAGCGGATCCTTGTGAATGATGGTTGTGGAAATGCCCGCGGCCGAGAGCGCCTCGCTCATTTCCAGGCCGATGAAGCCGCCGCCGATTGTGACGACCCGCTTCGCATTTTTTTCCCGAAGCCAGGTCTTGATGCGGACGGCGTCCTCCAGGCTGCGCAGGGAAACCACGCCCGGCAGGTCAAGCCCCGGCATATCCGGCACAAACGCGGAGGTGCCGGTGGCCATCACCAGAACGTCATAGGGGAAAATCCGCCCGTCCTGAAGCGAAACTTCACCCCTGGCCGGATCGATGCCTTCCACCCTGGCCGAAATCTGAACGTCAATGCCGCTCTCGCGGAATTTTTCCGGCGTGCGGGCGATCAGTTTGTTTTGATCCTGAATTACATCCCCGATGTAATAGGGCATGGGTCAGGCGGCAAAGGCGACAAACTTCCCCTGCTCCAGCATCGTGACGTTCAGGGACGGATCGTTTCTTTTCGCCTCCGCGGCCGCGGAGCCGCCGCCCGCGCCGCCGCCGACAATCACCAGATTTTTCGCCATAAACACCTCCCGGTTCACAGGCGCGAAGAAGCCTGTTTTCTCCACAGGATCACGCCGACGCCCGCCAGCATCATCAGCATGCACAGCACCTGCCCCATGGTGTTGAATCCCAGGACAAATCCCAGGTGCGCGTCCGGCTCCCGGAAAAACTCGATCACAAACCGAACCAGGCCGTAGCCGAAAATATACAGGCCGACCATGAAGCCGTCAAAGGGGTTGCGCCGGCGAATGCCCCACAGAACGACAAACAAAAACAGCCCCTCGAACAGGGCTTCGTAAAGCTGGGACGGATGCCGCAGGTTTCCCGTAGCGTCCTGCGGAAAAAACATGCCCCACGGCACGGTCGTGACGCGGCCCCACAGTTCGCCGTTTAGAAAATTGCCGATCCGGCCGAACATATACCCCAGCGGCGCCGCGGCGCACAGCCAGTCGCCGAAGCGCCACCAGAGGATGTTGTGCCGTCGGCAAAAGTAAATCGTGACCAGCAAAACGCCGATGAGGCCGCCGTGGTAGGACATGCCGCTCAGTCCCACGAAACGGAATCCGTCGGAGAAGTCGAACGGCAGGATAATTTCCAGCGGGTGGGACAGGTAGTAGGAGAAATTGTAAAACAGCGCATAGCCCAGCCGCGCGCCCACGATCAGGCCGAGCATCGCCCAGACCATGTAATCCTGCATGGCCTCCGTCGTGAAGGCAATCTCTCCCCGTCTGATCCGGCAGGCAAACAGACCGTAAACCACGGCAAAAGCCACCAGATACATGAGGCTGTAGTAGCGAAGCTGAAAAGAGCCGATGCTGAAAAGCACGGGGCTGATGTGCGATGGCAGGTGCTGCCAGAGGTTGAGAAAAGATTCCATGTGATTTCCGTTTTTTAAAGAGTATGAATCCGGTCGAAACTCTTTGAACCCGGCAGGGAAAGGATGACAACCGCCGCCGGTCAGTACACCTGCCCCTTGACTTCATCCAGATACAGCTCCGCGCTGTGCACGGCGTTGGCGCCGTCGCCCGCGGCGGTGACCACCTGGCGGAACAGCTTGGCGCGGCAATCCCCCGCCGCGAAAATGCCGGGGGCGTCGGTCCGCAGATTTTCATCGGTCAGGATAAAGCCCGTTTTGTCCATCGCCACCAGGCCTTTGAACAGGTCCGTGTAGGGCAGGCGGCCGACAAAAATAAACGCGCCGTCAGCCTCGATTTCACTGACCTTTCCCGTCTGAACGTCTTTTACCTTCACGCCCGTTACGAATTCGGCGCCGGCAATTTCCTCGACCGTCGCATTCCAGACAAATTCGATCTTCTTTTCGGCAAAGGCACGGTTTTGGAGCATTCCCGCCGCGCGCAAACGGTCGCGCCGGTGAATCACGATGACTTTGTCGGCAAAGTGCGTCAGAAACAGCGCTTCCTGAATGGCGGTATCGCCGCCGCCCACCACGACCACCGTGCGGTTGCGGTAAAAAGGACCGTCGCAGGTGGCGCAGTACGAAACGCCTCTTCCCGCGAACTGCGCTTCTCCCGGAACGCCCAGGCTCCGCCACATCGCGCCGGTCGCGGCAATCAGGCTCAAAGCTGTAAATGTCCGGCCGCCGGCTGTCGCTTCCCAGATCACCGGCGCATCGAAAATTTTCCGGACGCCGGTCGCGTCTTTGGGCAAAATCTCCAGGCCGAATTTCTGCGCCTGCTTCTTGAAAAGCTGCATCAGCTCGAACCCGCCGATGCCGTCGGGAATGCCTGGATAATTTTCGATCATGTCGGTGATGGTAATCTGGCTGACCGTCCCCTCCCCTTCGACCAGCAGCGTTTTCAGCGCGGCGCGCGCGGCATAGATGCCGGCCGTGTAGCCGGCGGGCCCGCCGCCGAGAATGATCACATCGTAGTTGGTTTCCGGCAGGTTTGCCTTTTCCATGGAAAATCTCCTGAAGCTTTGATGCCCGACTTTAATCAGGAAGGGGCTCTTTTGTAAAGGCCAAA
This sequence comes from Smithellaceae bacterium, assembly GCA_028693285.1. Classification (GTDB taxonomy): domain Bacteria; phylum Desulfobacterota; class Syntrophia; order Syntrophales; family Smithellaceae; genus UBA8904. The sequence continues at coordinate 46,798 of JAQUVQ010000006.1, read as the reverse complement.
TTGAGGGGGCGGCAGGACGGCGCTTTATGGCACAAGAGGGCAAAAAGGCTTGACTTGTCCAAACCGCCTTTCTATACTTCGCCAAGCAATCCAAGGAGCGTCAACTCATGCAAACGCAATATCTGATGGCCATTGATGTGGGGGGAGGCTCCGGCCGCTGCCTTCTGCTGGACCCGGAAACGGGCAAAACCTTATCGGCAAAGCGAAACTGGACGCATCCCGCCGCGCCCGGCACCAGCGGACTGGGCACCCGAATCGACACGGACGGCCTGCTCGCAAAACTGGGCGAAGCCTCCCGCGAAGTTCTTTCCAAGGCCGGAGTGAAGCCGAACCGGATCGCGGGCATCGCCGTCGGCGGCATGCGCAACACCCTCGTGGCCCTGGATGCGCAAAACAACGTCCTGCTGGCCGCGCCCAACCGGGACGCGCGCGCCCTGGGCGAGGGCATGATGCTGGGGGCGGAACGGGGAAGCGAAGTCCATGCCGTCTCCGGGCACTGGCCTACTCCGCTGTTTCTCGGAACGCGCCTTCTCTGGATGAAAAACAACGCTCCCGATCTCTTTCGGCAGACGGCAGCGGCGCTGTCCGTCACGGACTGGCTGACCTTTATCCTGTCGGGAAAAATCGTCGCCGAACGTTCCCAGGCGGGGGAAACGCTTCTTTTCGATCTGCAAAAGCGCCTCTGGGCCTTTGATCTCATCGATTCGCTGGGGCTGGCACGGTCGCTCTTTCCGGAGCCGGTGGATTCCGGAGCGCTCATCGGCAGCCTCACCCGGCAGGCGGCCGACCTGCTGGGGCTGGTCCCCGGCATCCCCGTGGCCGCGGGCGGCGCCGACACCCAGTGCGGCCTGCTCGGTGCGGGCGCCATAAAAGACAACGAAGCGGCCGTCATCGCCGGGACCACCATGCCCCTGCAACTGGTGACGAATGAGCTGGTCCTGGACAAAACCGGACGCCTCTGGAGCGGCCTGCATGTCGTTCCGGGACAGTACGTTCTGGAAAGCAACGGCCTGGTCACGGGCGACGTCATCGACTGGTTTGCCAATCTTCTCTATCCGGATTCTCCAGATACGACTTTGAGCCTCTTTGCGGAGGCGGAAAAATCCGTTCCGGGCGCTTCCAATGTCTATTCCACGTTCGGGACCGCCCTGTTCGACGGAAGAACCGTGGGCTTCCCCGTGGGCAACCTGACCTTTTCCCACATGATCACGGGGGAAGCTTCCCAAAGCCGCAGGCACATCGCCCGCGCCCTGGTAGAAGGGGTCGCTTTTTCCGTCCGCGTCAACCTCGAACAGCTCGCCTCCGTTTCCGGAAGGAACATGAATGACCTGCGGGTCGCCGGAGGCATGTCGCAAAGCCCGCTGTTTTCGCAAATCGTCTCCAACGTGACGAATTCTCCCGTCCTCGTCCCGCGCACCGCGGAAGTGACGTCCGTCGGAGCGGCCGTTCTGGCGGGCGTCGGAGCGGGCATCTTTGCCGATACGGCGGCAGGGGTTGAAAAAGCGGCCTCCGCCCTGACCCGGTATCAGCCGGACGCGGCGGGGGAAAAATACCGGAATTTTTATGCGGGCTGGCGGCAGGCTTTCGACCGGCGAGCCGAAACGGACGCCCACGTCGGAAATCTGCTGATCAATTCCCTGTTCGAGCCGTCACCCGCCGCGGGCAGGGCGGCGGACCCGTCTTTTTCGCCGAATATCTTCATCACCGCTTCGATGGATGAAGCCGCGATTCGCGAACTCGAAGCGATCGGAAAGGCAACCTGCGCCCAATGGAGGGAAAAGCAGAAGCTCTATGACGGAGGCCCGGAACTGGCCGCGGCACTCGCCGGCGCGCAAATCTTCATCACCGAAATGGACGTGGTGGATTTTCCGGCCATTCGCGATGCTCGGGATCTGAAGGCCATCGTCACCTGCCGCGGAAACGCCGTCAACGTCGATCTCGCGGCCGCGACCGCTTACGGCATTCCCGTCATCAACACGCCGGGCCGAAACGCCGATGCCGTCGCGGACCTGACCGTCGCGCTGATGGTGATGCTGTCGCGCAAAATGCCCGGGTCATTCGACTTTCTGAAACACGGACAGATCCAATCGGGCGACATGGCAAAAATGGGAGAAGCCTATCTGAAATACCAGGGGAAGGAGCTCTGGAGAAAAACCGTCGGACTGATCGGGCTGGGCAATGTCGGGGCCTGCGTCGCGGCGCGCCTCGCGCGGTTCGGAACCAACGCTGTTTTTTACGATCCGATGGTCGCCGCCGGGGAAGGCTCTCTGCTGGGCGCGAAAAAAGCATCCCTCGATGAACTGCTGGCCATAAGCGACATCGTCAGTCTTCACGCTCCGGCCATCGAGGCAACGAAGGGAATGATGAACCGGAAAGCCTTTGATCAAATGAAGCCCGGAGCCTTCTTCGTCAATACCGCCCGCGCGTCCCTTGTGGACGAAGCAGCCCTTCTGGAGGCGCTGACATCGGGCCGCATCGCCGGAGCCGCGCTGGATGTTTTCCGAAGCGAGCCTCCCGCATCGGACGACCCGATCGTCTCCCACCCCAACGTGATCGCCACGCCGCACCTGGGAGGCAACACCATCGAAACCGCTGCGCATCAGGGGGCTATTGCCGTGGACCAGATTCGAATGCTTCTGGCGGGGAAAAAACCGGAGTATCTGCTCAATCCGGATGTTCTGGATGTTTTTTCCTGGACGGCTCCGCGCCCCGAACCGGACGCCAACACCCTGGAGGCGCTGGCCAAAAACAAACGCCCTTCAATGACGTCGTAGAAACCGGAAAGGAGTTCAACCATGGGCCTCTATGATTCTTATCAAAAGGAAGTGCTCGAGGCGAGCCTCTGGCTTTTGAAGCACGGCTACTTCGGCTCTCTCAGGGGCACCGGGGGAAACGTGTCGGCGAGAATCGCCGGCCATGACGGCATGGCCATCACGCCGTCTTCCGTCAAATATTCGGACCTCACGCCGGCCGACATCTGCATCGTTGATTTCACGGGCGCCGTCGTCGAAGGGAAATATGCCCCTTCGATCGAGGCCGGAATGCATGCGGCCATCTATCGCGAACGGCCGGATGTGAACGCCGTGGTGCACACGCATCAGCTCTACGGCAGCATCTTTGCCGCGCTGGGCCGGCCCATTCCCGTTTTGTTTGACGAAGTCGCCTTTGCGCTGGGCGAGTCGGTGGAGGTCGCCCCTTACGCCCTTTCGGGAAGCCCGGAACTGGCGGCCAATGTGGCAAAGACGCTTGTGAACCGCGCCAACGCCTGCATCATTCAGAACCACGGAATCCTCGCGCTGGGAAAAAACATGGACAAGGCGCTCCTGGCCGCGGAGCTTTTGGAAAAGATCGCTCACATTTACTGCCTGGCTCTGTCCACGGGGAAGCCGGTCACTCTCCTTCCCGATGCCACACGGGAAATGGCGCGCAGCCTGCGGGATTATGACGTGGAGCAGGCCCGGAAAAAATCGTAGCCTTTTCCCGACCCGAAAAATCGTTTCTCCTCCGGGGCGCGAAACGGAGAAAGCCGCCGTTATTTTTTCTCCCCCGCGAGAAAATCCGGCCGGGCAAAAGCCGGGTTGGGATAGGAATAAAATCCCTTCCTCGTTCTGGCGCCGAGTTCGCCGCGGTCCACGTACTCTTTCAGAAAGTCCGCGTTTGCCTGAATCTGGCCGGCCGGAATTTCCTGGGGATTGCGCGCCCAGTAGTCATTGACGTGCCAGACCGTTTTCAGGCCCATCTGGTCCATCATGCCGAAGGGGCCGATCGGCATGCGCATCACTCCCATCCAGGCCCGGTCCACATCCTCGATGCTGGCCACGCCGGAAGTTACGAGCGTCATGGCGGCCGTGCAGATGCTGGAGAGCATGGCGTTGAACACGTAGCCGTTGCTTTCCCGGCAAAGCATGATGGCGATCTGGCCGATGCTCACGGCAAACTCGCGCACGAGCTGGGTCACCGCCGGGTCCGTTCCCGGGTGCGGCATGACGTCCACGACATTGTTGGCCCTGAGATCGTGAAAGTGGAGCGCCAGAAATTTTTCTGGCCTGCCGGTTTCCGCGGCGAATTTTGAGGGCATGAGGAGCGATGTGTTGGTGGTAAAGATCGTCCGCTCCGGGCACAGCTTGTTGAACCGGGCGAAAACCTCCGCCTTGATCTTCGGGTCCTCAATCACGGATTCGCTGACCAGGTCCGCGTCTTTGGCCGCTTGGGCCGGGTCGGCGGTCGCCGAGATGCGGCCCATGATCTCGTGGAGCTGCTCCATCGTGATTCTGCCCACGGGAACGAAAAAGGCGGAGCCGAGTTTTTCCACGCGCTTCATGGATGCCTTCAAAATTTCGTCGGAAATGTCGTAGTAGGTCACGCGGTAGCCGTGCATGGCGCAAACGAAGCCGATCTGCTGGCCCATGGCGCCCGCGCCCAGAATCAGCACTTTTTGAATGTCTTTCAGTTCCATAAATTTTCCCTTTCCCTGATGCAAATTTTTCTGTGCCGGATTCCTATAGCACAGGTTTGTCCGGAGTTCAGCCCTTTTCGCGGCCGTTTCACGACACGGAATTTCCCGCGCAGGATTTTCTTGACATCCCCGGGCGCGTTCACTATGATTCGCACACAATAAGGATCAGCAATCAGCCAAAACCGGCGGCCGCATACCCGAATCATCATGAGGATGGACTGGATGCGCTCTCTTTTCAACATCATCCGTGTTTTGTGGCTTTTCCTGTGGGCAGGCATCGCCACCATCGTCCTCGCGGTTCCCATCATCTCCGCGGGGCTCTTAAGCCGCACCGGGAATCTCGGTTTTTCCCTCTCGAAGATCTGGGCCTGGACCATGCTGGCTGTTTCTTTTGTCCGCAAGGGCAGCCTGGTCGTGCGGCCCGGAAAGATTCAGGTGGTCGTGGGCGAACCCATCGATACCGGAAGCTATACCCACGAGAACGTGGACGCGCTGATCGACAAAACGCGCCGGACCGTCATCGCGAATTTCGATCCCGGCTATGCCGGGCGATTCTTCGCCTAGCGGGCAATTCCGCCCGACGTTTCGCGCCGGCATCGCCGGCGAAGGACAGAGACCCTGATCATGCCGAATGTCTTTTTTGAAGCCGCGGCCGGCAAAAGAAAACCTTATGTCGATTCACTGCGGAAACTGCTGGACCAGTTTTGCTCGCCGTTTGATTCAGGCGATTCCGTCGGCATCAAGCTCCACTGGGGCGAGCGGGGCAACAAAGGCTACCTGCCTTGCGACTACGCAAGGGAAATCGTTGCCTGGCTTCGCGCTCGAAAAGTGGAGCCGTTTATTTTCGACACCACCGTCCTTTACTCCGGCGGGCGCCGCACCGCCGCGGATTCGCTGAAAACCGCCGCCGATCACGGCTACACGTCCGACTTTCTCAAATGTCCGGTCATTATTGCCGACGGCGCGGACGGAAGAAATGTCGTCTCTCTTCCCGCGGGCTACCGACACTTCAAAACCGTTCAGGTCGCATCCGTTTTTGAACAGGCAAAAGGCTTTGTGATTTTTTCCCATTTCAAGGGACATATGGTCTCTTTGTTTGGCGGCGCCATCAAAAACATTTCCATGGGATTTGCCTCCCGCGCCCAGAAACAGCGGATGCATGCCGATTACCATCCCGTGCTTCACCGGAAAAAATGCAGCCGATGCGGCCTCTGCGCCGCGGTTTGCCCGACCGGGGCCGCCCGCATCTCGAAACCCGATTATCCCGTCTATGACCTCGCCTTGTGCATCGGGTGCGCCCAGTGCATCGCTCTTTGCCCGGAGCTGGCACTGGAAATTTTCTGGAATTCGGATATGAAGGATTTTCAGGAAAAGCTCGTGGAGACGGCGGCGGCCGTCTGGAGAAAGATTCATGGCAGGACCATCGTCATCAACGCCCTCCTCAACATTGTCGCGGAATGCGATTGCCTGCCGGGCGCCAACCCCCGGCTTCATCCGGATCTCGGCTTCATCGGCGGCTATCATCCCGTGGAGGTGGACGAAGCCTCCCTGAAGATGACAGGACCGGCCCTTTTTGAGAACGTCCATCCCGGCATACCCTGGCGGCGTCAGTTTTCCTATGCCCGCGAAATCGGCTTTCTCGGGTCCCCGAAGTCTCGGCTCCCGAAAAAACAACATCCATAGCTTTTCAAGACGATCCTCGCCGGAGGTTCGGCCGGCGTTCTGTTCCACGCCCGCGTTGGCCGCCGGCAGGCATTTCCTCAACTCTCTTTCTCCTGGATTCCGTGGAGCTTGCGGTAGCGTTCGACGGCCTGCTCGATGGTGGGAAAGAAATTTTCGACGCCCAGCCGGTTGAACAGGCCGTAGCGCTTCAGCCGGTCTTTCACCGGCCCCTTCATCTCCGCGAAGCATAATTCCAATCCCGCATCGTGCAGCGCGGCATCCAGCTCGGCCAGCATGCCGGCCGCCGTGATGTCCACGTCCGTGATCGGTTCGGCCGCGACCACGACCCAGCGGGTCGGCGTCGGCGCGTTTGCCGCCGCGCGCAGGACATGCCTGCGGAAAATTTCCGCGTTGGCGAAAAACAGCGGGGCGTCCCAGCGGAAAAGCACCAGGCCGTCCATGCATTTGGCCTCCGGATGGCGGGAAATGTCGTGGTAGCTGCCGAGCGCATCCACATAGCCCATCACGGCGGTATGGGGCTGCCACGCCCGCCAGATGAACGACAGCAGCGCGAGGCTGACGGCCATGAAAATGCCCGGAATAACGCCCAGCAAAACGACGCCGAGGAAGCACACCATCGACAAAACAAATTCATCCGGCCGCAGCCGGTAAAGCTGCGCCACGCCCCGAATCTCCACCAGGATAACGCAGGCGGCCACCACGACCGCGCCCAGCGCCGCGTTCGGCAGATGGGCCAGCAGGCCGGGGGCGAAGATCAGCAGGAGCGCGACGAACACCGCGCCGGCCAGTCCGGTAATCTGCGTTTTGGCGCCCGCGGCCTCGGCCACCGGCGTTCGCGACATGCTGCTGCTGACGGGGAAACCTGAAAAAAGGCCGGTCGCCACGTTGGCCGCGCCGAGCGCCAGGATTTCCTGATTGCTGTCCACTTCCGTGCCGGTCCGGTGCGCAAACGCGCGCGAAACCGCGCTCATATCGGTAAAGGACACCAGGGCAATCGCAACGGCGGCGGCAATCAGTTCACCGATTTCGGCGGGCGACACATCGGGAATCCGGAATTGCGGCAGACCCTGCGGCAGCGGACCGATGACGGCGATTCCCTCCCGGACGGGACCGGGAAGCCAGGAAACCAGAATCGTCGCGCCCGCCACGGCGATAAGCACGCCGGGAATGGCCGGCGCTAAGCGGCGGAATCCGAGAATCACCGCCAGACAGGAAAGGCCGATGACGCAGGCGATCGGATGAATCTGTCCGCTGCCGATGCCCTGCGCCAGGTCTCCGATTTCCGAAAGGAAACTGCCCGGGCTGACGGAAAAGCCGAGCACTTTGGGCAACTGGCCGACGAGCACGGTCAGCGCAATGCCGTTGATGTAGCCGTCCCGAATGGGCTTGGAGAGAAGATCGGTGATGAAGCCGAATTTTGCCAGACCCGCCGCAATGCATAACAGCCCGGACAGAACCGCCAGCACGGAGGCCAGGGCCACCGCCTTTTCCGGGTTTCCGGCGGAAAGCGGCAGAATCGTCGCGGCGATGAGGCCGACCAGCGCGGAGTCCGGTCCCAGAACCATGATGCGGCTGGGGCCGAAGACGGCATAGGCCGCAAGCGGAATGATGGTGGCATACAGTCCGTAAATGGCGGGCAGGCCCGATGCCGCGGCATAACTCATTCCCACCGGCACCAGAAGGGCCGTCAGCGCCAATCCGGCCGCCAGGTCGCGCCACAGCCAGCCGCGCTGATACCCGCGCAGGGTCGCGATCAGGGGAATCCATCGTGAAAGACCGTCCCGCTGTCCTTGACGTGAAAATGGATTTGGCCCCGGGATTTGCATAGCCGCCACGGCGCACCTCAGGAAAATGATGAAGAGCTTATAAATTTTCACCGGTTTTTACAACATGAAATCCCTTTTCGAGGTCTCCCCCCGGCATTTGTCATTTTTGGCAAATCGTTGTATAGCATCATTGCATTTTCCGAAGTCCCGGCAAAGAAAGGGTGTTTCAAGATGAAAAAATGGATGGTCCCCTGGATGATTTTTTTGTTCGCCGGCTGCACGGTGAGCCCCGTGCTTTACCCCAACGCCCACTTAAGCAATGTCGGAAATGATCAGGCCCAGCGGGACATTGCCCTGTGCCGGGAGCAGGCCGACATGTACGTCAAGTCCGACGCGGCCAAAGAAGCCGCAAAAGACACCGTCATCGGAGGCATCGGCGGCGCCGTGGTCGGCGGCGCGATCGGCGCGGTGGACGGAAGCTTCGGCAGGGGCGTGGGCATGGGCGCGGCCGGCGGTGCGGCGGCGGGACTGGTGAGCGGGATCATCCATGCCTCTCAGCCCGACCCGCTTTATATCAATTTCGTCAATCGCTGCCTCAGCGAAAAGGGCTATGAAATCATCGGATGGCAGTGACGGCCAAAGGACGGCGCCCATGAAAATTTCCATCCCGGATCGCAGTCTTTACTATAAAGGATTGATGATTCTGGTCCGCCGGGACCGCGAGATCCATGAAAAAGAAAAGAAATTCATGATGAGCATCGGGAAAAAGCTGGGATTTGACCGGAAATTCTGCGCCAAGACCATGGAGGACATTCTGGTGAACCACTACATCACCGACGAGCCGCCCCGCTTCTCACAAGCCGGCGTCGCCCGTTCGTTTCTCCTGGACGGTCTGAAGCTCTCCGCGGCCGACGGACAAATCCACGAAGCCGAAATCTCCTGGCTCACCTCCGTGGCCAAACAAAACGGACTTGCCGATTTCTGGAATGAGGAGCTTGTGAAATTCCGGTCCTCTCCCCCCGCCGGAATTTCCGGCGATCACTTCGAGGTGACAAAATTTCAATGGTGACGCCCGACGCACCCGCGCTGACGCCTACCGGAAAATTTTGACCAGCTCCGCCGCCGATACCTGATTTCTGTTTTTGATCGTCCGTTTGCCGTCCGATTCCCCCGTGACGGTGCAGGCCCTGAACCGCGTGCAGTCCCCGTTCCCGTTCGGTTTGTAGCCCCGGCACACCCGCAGGACGTCAGGCGATATTTCATCGATCAGCACGATTTTGCCGTCGCCGTATTTCAGCCGTCCCAGCTCGAACTTTCCGTCGATGACATGCAGATTTCGGGACGCAAATTCTTTCGAAACGATGTCGGCGATTTTTTGAACCAGCTTCACGCTCTGCGCGATTTCCTTTCGGGCCAGCGCGCCCGTTTCGGCCAGCGCCTCCATCGTGATCAGAACGTCGCTGTCCCCTTTCGTCCACGCTTCGACCACCCGGTGGAGGTTCGTGCAGGGCCGGATGAAGGGATACCGCCTCCAGAAGCTTCCGGTTGCGCTGTTCCTCCAGGTGAACTCCAGGTTGGAAAGAGGAGCCGAACCGGGAAACGCCGGTCCCTGCACCTTCATGCTCAGCGGAATGGCCGGCTCCACGATCATTTCGTTGTCGCTCGTCGTATCAATATAATGCGTGGCGACGCCCTTGGATTTCAGAAGCTGGAAAAAATACGTGGCAAACCGGCACGCGATGGCGCCTTTTCCGGGAATTTCACCGACGACAACGTCGTATCCCGGATCAAAAACCGGCTTGCCGTTTTCAAAGTAGCCGGTGCCCCGGTCGGTAAACACAAAACGGTACTTTCCTTTGTACGCCCCGCTTGTGATTCTAAATACATCTTTCGACTTGCCTCGGTAAACCAGGTTTTTCTCCGCCATGAGTGTCCTCTCCTTAATGAATTTTCAACCGTGCAACCGTTTTGTGCCACGCCGCCCTGTTCAAAAAAATCAGGATGCTGCATATAAAGAAAGGCCGGACGTGTCAAACGAAAACTGGCTTTGCGGGATTGCTATCATCGATTGACATTCAGGCTCCCGTTTTTTATAGTCTGCCCGGCTCACCGGAAACCTCCCGGCGCGCCCAGGCTCCCTTGGAGAACGCATGTGAAGACCAGCGGCAAAACGGCACTCCTGTTCATGCTTTACCTTTCGCAGGGCCTCCCCTTCGGCTTTCAGGCCACCGCGCTTCCAGCGCTCCTGCGGGAAAGGGGCCTCTCGCTTGCCGCCATCGGTTTTGCCGGGGCGCTGGCCGCGCCCTGGCTGCTCAAGCCGCTGTGGGCGCCGCTGGTGGACCGCTTCTGGTCGGGCAAAATCGGACGCCGCCGTTCCTGGATCATTCCGCTGCAGGCCTTCATGATTGTGATCATGCTGGCATCCGTGCCGGTGGCGGGTTCCGGCGCCGTGGCGCCGCTTCTGGCATGCATCTTTCTCATGAACCTCTGCGCCGCCACACAGGACATCGCCGTGGACGGTCTGGCGGTGGACATTCTGAAGCCCGATGAGCTGGGTCCGGGCAACGCCGCCCAGGTCGCGGGATACAAGGTGGGGATGATTCTGGGCGGCGGCATCCTGGTGTGGCTCGCCGGGCGCGCGGGCTGGGGTGCTCTTTTTCTGACCATGGCGGCGGTGGCGGCGCTGCCGCTGATTTTCATTCTTCACTATCGGGAGGCCGATTCAAGCGGACCGGCCGGCGCCGCCCGGCCGAAGCCTTCGGATATTCTCCATGCGCTTGCAGCCGCTCTGCGCTCCCCCGGAGCGCTGCCCTTTCTCGTCTTCCTCGCAACCTACAAGACGGGGGAAGCGATGATCGACATGATGTTCAAGCCGTTCCTCGTGGACTGCGGCTTTACCGCTCATCAGATCGGCCTGTGGATAGGCACCTGGGGAATGGCCGCATCCCTTCTCGGATCGGTCTTCGGAGGCTGGCTGGCTGCGCGCCTTCCCATCGTGCAGGCGCTCTTTGCCGCCGCATCGCTTCGGCTGATTCCGCTTGCGTCAGAGTGGTGGCTCTCCACGATCACACCCGCCGCGCCGCAGGTAGTGGCCGTAACGGTTGCGGAGCACTTCTTCGGCGGCATGCTCACCACCGCGCTTTTCGCGTACATGATGTCCCGCGTGGACAAAAGAATCGGGGCCACGCATTACACGGTTCTCGCGGCGATCGAGGTCCTGGGGAAATCACCGGGCAGCTGGGCTTCCGGGTGGATGGCCGAACGCTTCGGCTACACGGGGCTTTTTTCGCTGGGTGTTGTTCTTTCGGTTTTGGTGCTGTTTCTTTATTTTCCGCTGAGCCGGAAGCGGTTTCCGTAACTATTCAGGCGGTGACAACCACCGCCGTGGCGGGCACACCGGCAGGGCTCTTCGTCTCTTTTTAAAAATGGCTGAAGACATTGATTATACTGGTGCCCCTGGCGTGAGTCGAACACGCGGCCCACAGATTAGGAATCTGTCGCTCTATCCATCTGAGCTACAGGGGCAGCCTTGGCTGGAGTTCCCGAAGGAGCCGGCGATTTAACATTCTTTGCGCGGACTGTCAACCTCCGGCGCTTTCCGCGTCCTTGAAATCCTTCAGATGCGTTTCCAAAAGCCTGTCTTTCGAAAAGTTTGCCAGTTTCAGCTTTTGCGGCTTCGTGCCCGCAAAAGCGCATTTGGGCGCCAGTCCGATCAACTCCGACTCCAGAATCTCAACGCCCCGTTCGGCGGCCAGGGCCTCCACCCGTTCATAAACCGCTTTAAACGGTGTTTCTTTGCAGTTGGTCAGGTTCATGGAGACCTGCGCCAGACGCCTGCTTTTTAAAATGACGCCGATGGCGCGCACATGCGGAAATCCGCCGCTTTTTTCCCGAATGAGTGATGCGATTTTTTGCGCCAGGCGCAAATCGTCGCAATTCAAATTGATGTTATACGCCACCAGGAGTTCGCGCGCGCCGACCGCGGTTGCGCCCGCGCGCGGATTAAAGACGGGCTTGCCGGCATCCGGCGCGTCGCCGGGGTTGGACATCTTGTCCGACAGCGCCTCGTACCCGCCGCGACGGACATTGGCCAGCTCCCTGCGCTCGGGAACCAGCGCCGCGTGGCCGTAAAAATAAACCGGCACGCCGAATCGTTCAAATAACTGCCGGCCAAAGAGGTGCGCCAGATCAACCGCATCTTCCATTTTTGTTCTCCCCAGGGGGATGAAGGGCACCACGTCAACGGCCCCCAGGCGCGGATGGACGCCGGTCTGCTTGCGCATGTCAATCAGTTTCAGCGCCTGACCCGATGCGGCCAGCGCCGCTTCGAGCACGTCTTCAGGCTTTCCCAGAAACGTGAAGACGCTCCGGTTATGATCGCTGTCCCCGCTGTAGTCAATCAGGCGGATGGCGGGAAACGCCTTTAAGACGCCGGCAATCGATTCGATTCCGGCCTGATCGCATCCTTCGCTGAAATTCGGCACACATTCGATAATTTTCATATTTACACCTGATAAAAATTTAAAGTCGGCAGCTCCGCGCAGGTGAGCCTGCCGCCGAAAACCGCGCCCGTGTCAATCCCGATCTTGTTTTCGGCAACCAGAGGCGCGCTGAAATGGGTATGTCCGAAAACCACCCTTTTTCCGAAATCGGCTTCGGAATCGATAAATTCCCGCCGAATCCACAGCATATCCTGTGCGGACTGCTCGGCGCGAGGTATCCCCGGACGCAGGCCGGCGTGAACAAACAGATATTGGTCCGTTTCATAATACGGCAGAAGCGATTCATAAAAACGCAGATGATCAGCGGGTATTTTTGCCTTTCTGATCCGCGGGGGATCCAAAAGAGATATCCCGTAGTCATTGAGCGTCGTGGAACCGCCGTTTTGCAAGTACAACTCCTCCTCCACGCCTTCCAGATAGTCCAGGAGCATGGATTCATGATTGCCGCAAAGGCAGACCATGCCGGCATAGATTTCACAAAGCTCCAAAACGCAATCAACCACGCCTCTGCTTTCCGGGCCTCGGTCAATGAAATCGCCGATAAAAACCAGCGTGTCCTGTTCCGGATCGGCCGGAATTTTCTTGAGAAGGCGCTGAAGCTGATCCAGGCAGCCGTGAATGTCGCCGATCGCGAATATTTTCATGATCCGCCGCCTTCATGAGCGGCCGCCTAATCCAGAAGGGCGGCCGTAAAATCTCCGCTGTCAAAGGGCCGCAGATCCTCCAGCCCCTCGCCGACGCCGATAAAGCGCACCGGAAGACCCAGTTCGCCGGCGATGCGCACCACCACTCCACCCTTGGAAGTCCCGTCCAGCTTGGTCAGCACGATGCCGGTCGCCCCGATTTCCTCCTGAAACATTTTGGCCTGGATGACGGCATTCTGGCCCGTCGTGGCGTCCAGAACCAGCAGGATCTCATGCGGAGCCCCGGGCAGCTCTTTGCCGATGACCCTTTTGACCTTTTTGAGCTCTTCCATCAGATTGGTCCGGGTGTGCAGGCGGCCGGCGGTATCCACGATCACCACGCCGTTGAAACCGGCTTTAATCTTTCCCACGGCGTCGAAAACAACGGCGGCGGGATCCGCATTCATTTTCTGCTTGATCACGGGCGCACAGACGCGGGTCCCCCAGACCTCCAGCTGCTCGATGGCCGCCGCACGGAAGGTGTCGGCGGCAACCAGCAAGACCTCGTGGCCGTCCCGGCGCAGCATGTGGGCCAGTTTGCCGATGGTGGTGGTCTTGCCGCTTCCGTTTACCCCGACGGCCATGATGACAAAAGCTTCGTTTTTATTGATAAAAAGCGGGGTTTCCATCTTGCGCAGAATGGCGATCATTCGCTCCTGCAAAACTTTTTTGATCTGTGACGCGTCGGAAAGTTCCTTGCGCTTGACCCGCTGCTTGACGTCTTCGATGAGGTCAAAGGTAAACTGCGGACCCATGTCAGCGGAAATCATCAGATCCTCCAGCTCGTCGTAAAGTGCCGGATTCAATTCCCTTTTGCCGAAAACGAGCTGATCCAGATTTTTGGTGAGGGCGTCCCGGGTCTTGGTCAGCCCCGCTTTGAGTTTGTCGAATAAACCCACTTTCTTCTTGTTCCTTTCTGCAAACCTCCCCGTCGGGAAATCAAAACAGCCGTCATGCGGCCGACAGGGGAAAACCGTCGCGGCCTTATGGAATTCATAGCGGCTTTCGGCGCCAAAGTAAAGAAATGGATGATTTTCTGAAAGGAAGGGCGGAATTCCGAGCAGGCCGGGCGGTGAATCCCCGCCCGCGGGAAAAGAAAGGGCCCGGATTTCGAACAACGGCGGCGGATAAAGGACGGGCCCGCCCCGGATTCAGCGGCGGCGGGCCCGAACAAAATTCTATTTGAACACCGGCCGCTGGGGCATCAGTTTGATGTACTTGATTTCCGCCTTGGTCTCCTCGTACTGAAATCCCAGGATGTCCCGCATGGAAATCATGCCCACCACCTTTTTGCCGTCCGCGATCGGAATATGCCGAATCTTTTTATTTCTCATCGTGTTGATCGCGTAATCCAGATCGTCTTCCATCGAAGCAATGGCGACCTCGTGGGTCATGATGTCTCCGACCTTCTTGTCGTCGCAATTCCCCCCGCGCGCGAGGCACTTGCGCACGATGTCTCTTTCCGTAATGATGCCGATCAGCTCATCCTTTTCATTCGTGACGGGGAGCGCCCCTTTATCGTGCTGAATCAGCTTCTGGATCGCCGCGGAAACAAATTCATCCGCACCGACGGTAATTAACGATTGACTTTTGAATCCCGTGGCTTTCAACATGTCCCGTATTTTCATTTCATTGTCCTCCCTTTTCCAATAGAAAAAAGTTGCTCTGCAGCAGGTTAAGAAGCGTTTTCTGAATGAAAATGTTTTATGCCGGCACAGAAACCATCGCCGGCTCCCGGAATTTCTTGTTTTTCATATCACTCATTTTTCCCTGAAATCAAGCATTTTCTTCCGCACCGCGCCGAAGCGCAAACGCAGGGCCTCCTGAAAAGCTCTCGCACGTTCGCCGCACGCCGTCCTGCCGACGGGTTTTTAGCATTGCGGGCTGAGGAAAGGAATTAATTGAGGGTGACGGATACCAGGGACGATATTCCCTGCTTTTGCATGGTCACGCCGAAGAGCGTGTCGGCGACTTCCATCGTGCTCTTGTTGTGCGTGATCATGATGACTTGGGAATTTGCCGCGACATCGCGGATCAGGCGGTTGAAGAGGTTGGTGTTCGCGTCGTCGAGCGCCGCGTCCACCTCGTCCAGAATCAGGAAGGGCGACGGACGGTACAGCAGAATGGCGAAGATCAGCGCGATCGCGGCGAGGGATTTTTCGCCGCCGGAGAGCAGGCTGACGCTCTGCGCCTTCTTGCCCGGAATCTGAATATCGATGTCCACGCCGGTTTCCAGAAGATCGCTTTCATCGGTCAGGAGAAGCTCTCCCCGTCCGCCGGGGAAAATGTGGGCAAAGGTTTTCTTGAAGCATTCATTGACGGCGGCAAAGGTTTCGGAAAACCGTTCGCGGGAGATTTTATTGATCCGGGTGATGGTCCTCTGCAGCGACGCCAGCGACTCGTTGAGATCGCCCAACTGCGTCGTCAGAAACTGGTTGCGCTGATCCAGCTCGGCGTATTCGTTGAGCGCCAGGAGGTTCACTTCGCCGAAATTTTCGATGGTCTGCTTGTCTTTTTCCAGCAGGGCGCCGATTTCGGTGATTTTTTCATCCTCCATCATCTCAAAATCCGCCATGAGAGAGGCGAGATCGGCCTGGTGCTTTTCCGCGACCGCGTTTTGCAGGTTCTCAAGGTTCAGCACTCCCTCGCGGCACTGCATTTCCAGCTCGCTTTGCTGCCGGTGCAGCTCGTCCATGTTTCTCTTGATGTCGCGGATTTCATTTTCCTGAACTTTGAGCCGCTCATCGTCCCCGGCCCGCCTTTCCCTCAGTTCGCTCAGAACCGATTCACAGGACGCCAGTCTTTCGTAAAGGGTCTTGAGCGCCTCCGTGTCCGCCTCGACGGCGGCGGCAAGACCTGCCATCTGCTGTTCGCAGGCCTCGATGTCCTCCCGCTTTCGCGCAGCTTCGCTTTCGCTTGCGGCGAGATCATTCTGCACCCGCGCGATCGTCCGCAAATCCGCTTCCTTCTTTTCCGCCAGCGCGGCCAGCAGAACTTTTTTCTCCGTGATCCGCTTTTCCTGGGCGTCAATGGCCGCGCGCGACTGCTGGCGGCGGCTGTTGAAGCCGGAGATGATTTCGTTGAGTTCCTTTTCCGCCGCTTCCTTCACCAGGATTTCCGCCTCGAGCTCCTGCAGCTTCTGCCGGGCCTCGGCCTCTTCCGTCTTGATGTTCCGGCGGTTGAATTCCAGGACGGCGATTCTCTGCTTGAGCCTTTCCGTTTCGTCGCCGAAGCGCTCCAGGTCCTTCTTCCGGCTGTGGGCGTTCATTTCCAGTTGGTGTTCGCTGTTTTTCAGCCGGGCAAGCTCTTCGTCCCACCGGGCAATCGACGCCGTCAGCTCTTTCTTTTCCCGCATGAGGTCGTCGAGCTCGCCGGAAAGCTTTTTGACTTCACGCTCCAGCTCCACGATCTCCCGCTTGGTGGCCAGCAGGCTTTTTTCCACCGCCGATCCGCTGCCGCCGGTCAGAACGCCGTTGGGGCTGATGGTGTCTCCCTCGGGGGTCACGAAGGTCCCCCGGAAGCCGTTTTTCTTCCAGAGATTGATGCCGGTTTCAATGGAAGGCGTCAGGAGAACATCGCCCAGCAGGCCCTCGGCGATCTTTTTGAATTCCTCCTGGACGACGACTTTGTGCAGAAGGGGCTCCGCTTCCTGAAGATGCTCCGTGCCGTAAGTCCGGGCGTTGCCGCCGCGCAGCTCCACCGGAACGAAACTGCCCCGGCCCAGCTTGTAACTTTTCAGATAATCGATGGCGCGGACGCCTTCTTCCTGATTCTTCACCACGACATACTGCAGTTTGTCGCCCAGCACCGCTTCCACGGCCGATTCATATTCGCGGGGAACGTCGATGTGGTCGGCCACGACGCCGTAAAACGCGTCGGAGCCGTCCTGCTTTTCAATGACTTTCTTCACGCCCTCATTGGACCATTTGAAAGCGGCCTCAAATTCCGCAAGCGACTGCAGCCGCGATGATTTGGCGCCCGCTTCTTCCTTGACCTCGAGGATGCGCTCCTCGACGGTCTGCAGGTCCGACTTGGCTTTTTCCAGCGCATCGGCGGCCGATTCTTTCTCTTTGGCGACTTGCGCGATTTGCTCTTCTTCCTGCGCCAGCCCGCCGGCCAGCTCCTGCATCTTCTGCGTCAAATCGGCAAGCCGGCTTTTGTCCTGTTCGATCTCCCGGATTTCCCTCTCTTCACGCCGCTGGAAATCCTCCATGCCTTTCTTCAGCCCCGCGACGGCGTTTCCGAATTTGGCCAGGTCCTGCATCACGTCGATGTAGCGGATTTTTTGCTCCTCCAGCCGGACGTTGATGTCCCGGTCGGCTTCCAGCAGGCCCTGAACTTCGCGTTCGCCTTCTTCCAGTTCCTGCCGCAAAAGGGTCGTCTGCCGCAGGAGGTCTTCGGATTTCTTTTGCAGATTGCCGATCTCGGCGGCGAGGCTCTCCTTCTTCCGGCCCATCTCTTCAATCTCGGCCAGATTTTTCTGCT
The DNA here is from genome assembly GCA_028693285.1 of Smithellaceae bacterium. Classification (GTDB taxonomy): domain Bacteria; phylum Desulfobacterota; class Syntrophia; order Syntrophales; family Smithellaceae; genus UBA8904. The sequence goes on along the minus strand of JAQUVQ010000006.1, from coordinate 29,223 downwards.
TGCGCTCCGAGGCTTCCGCCATTCGGCGGCGGGAAAACTCGACATTTTTTTCCTTGATGTTGATGGAATTCTTCACTTCGTAGAGCTCGGTCTGGCGAAGGCCGATCTGCTCATCCTTCTCCAGGAGGGCCGCCTTCATCTCCTGCAGCGCGGATTCCCTGGATTCCATCTTCGCCCCGACCGCGTCCGCCTGCCCGGCGATTTGCGCCCGCTCGTCCTGCAGCGCGGCGTTCTTTCCGGAAAGCTTTGCGTACGCCTGCCTCGACAGCGCAATCTCGGTTTCCTTCATGCGCTGCTTCACGGCCTTGTACTGTTCCGCTTTTTTGGCCTGGCGGGTAATGGCGTTGAGCTGGGTTTTGACTTCCTTGTGAATGTCGTTGAGGCGCAGAATGTTCTGCTTGGTGGCCTCCATTCTGCGAACGGCGGTTTCCTTGCGGCTTTTATACTTGGACACGCCTGCCGCATCTTCGATGAAGAGGCGGCGGTCTTCCGGCTTGGCTTCCACCAGGTTGGCCACGGCTCCCTGCTCGATGAGCGAATAGGTCCTGGCCCCCACGCCCGTCCCCATGAAGAACTCTTTTACGTCCAGCAGGCGGCAGGGCACGCGGTTGATGCAGTATTCGCTCTCCCCGTCCAGAATGTTTTTGCGCGAAATGGACACTTCCGTCAATTCGCCGTAAACGCCGGGAAAGGACGATCCGTCGCTCGACAGCGTCATCACGACTTCCGCCATGCTCACGGGGGCGGCGTCCTCGCTGCCGTTGAAGATGACGTCGTCCATCTTCTTGCCGCGCAGCGCCTTGACCCGCTGTTCGCCCATGACCCAGCGTATCGCATCGACCACATTCGATTTTCCGCAGCCGTTGGGACCGACAACCGCGTTGACGCCGCGGGAAAAGTCAATCACGACCTTGTCGCGGAAAGATTTGAAACCTGCTATCTCCAGACGTTTCAGCTTCATAAATCATCTTCAGTGGAAATGGTTGTAAATTCTGAAAAAGCCTAACAAAAGAACGTTCCTTTGTAAAGTGAAAATACAACAAAATGTATTTTTGAAAAAACGACACCACAATATATAGTGCTTTGACCTGAAAATGGAGTCGAATGGGAGGGATGAAAAAGCGGTTTTTTCACGGGGCTGGTTTAAAAAAGACCTTCCAGCTTTCGGCCGCAGGAGGGGCAATGATGTTCCGACAAAAAATCATCAATTATTTTAAAGCCATAGCGACGGATCAACATTTTGCCGCAGTTTGAGCAGAAGGTGTTTTCCCCTTCATCCCCCGGCACGTTGCCGGTGTAAACATGAAGCAATCCGGCTTCTTTCCCGATCAAACCGGCGAGACGCAGGGAAGAAACGGGGGTGGAAGGGGTGGACAGCATTTTGAACTGCGGATGGAACCGGCTGACGTGCCAGGGGGTTTCCGGCCCCAGTTCCCGGATGAAGAAGGCGATATCCTTTAATTCGTCAGCGGAATCGTTCAGACCGGGAATCAGAAGCGTGGTGACCTCCACCCAGATGCCGAGGTCTTTCATTTTTTTGAGGCTGTCCAAAACGGGAGCGAGCATCGCGCCGCACTGCTGTTTATAAAACGCTTCCTGAAAGGACTTCAAATCCACATTGGCGGCGGCCAGGTAAGGCGACATCGAATCCAGGGTTTCTGGCGTCATATAGCCGTTGGTGACAAACAGGTTTTTCAGGCCCTCCCGGCAGGCGAGCTTCGCGATTTCCAGTGCGGTTTCCAGGTAAACCGTCGGCTCTGTGTAGGTATAGGCGATTGTCCGGCAATCCGTTTCTTTCGCCCGTTCGACAATCATCGCGGGCGGCACTTCTTCCCCCATGATCATGAGCGTGGAACGGGGCATCTGGGAGATTTCGTGGTTCTGGCAGAACGAGCAGGAAAAATTGCAGCCGACGGTAGCCACGGAATAGGAGCGGGAACCGGGATAAACATGGAAAAAGGGCTTTTTTTCAATGGGGTCCACGTGCTCGGCAATCAGCGTCCCGAAAACAAGGGAATACAAAACACCGTCCCGGTTTTCGCGCACGCCGCACAGGCCGCGCCGGCCGGAATTGATTTTGCACCGGTGCGCGCAGACGGAGCACTGCACGCGGTCTTCCGGCAGTTTCTCGTAGAGCATCGCTTCGCGGATCATCTCCCGCCTCCCCTCAGCATGTCCCGAACGGCTTCCGGAGCGGCAGCCCGCGCTTTTGCCTTGAGTTGAAAAGAATCCATCACGGGATGCTGGACGGTCCGATACGTGCAGTGAACGGCAAAAACCATCCCGACGTACGCTCCCAGCGGATTTTTCCTTATGGGAAGAAGGTCTTCCAGTTCCGGCGCAAGGTCATACGCCGGACCGGGAAGGCACATCACGGACCCCCACTGAATCCGGGCGCCGGGCATGGCTTGGCCAATGAGCGTCCGCATTTCTCCAACCGAGAAAAAGCGCACATCCGACACTTCGGGAAAACCGAAAAGCTTCCTTGCAGCCTTTCCGGTCCCGGCCGGGGAATGCCGGTTTAAAAAACCGACAAAGACGCGATTGCGGCTGACCCGGACCGCCTCCGCAAGGACTTTTCGCGGATTCGCCAAGCGCTGCAGGCCGCCGGTCAGGGTGACCACGTCGAACTGATTGTCCGAAAAAGGAATGTCGGCCGCGTCCCCCAAAACCAGTTCGCACGATTCGCCAAGCCTGCTTCGGGCCGCGTCCAGAGCGGCTTGCGACGGGTCCATTCCCGTGAGCAGGCATTTTTTCCGCCCAAACAGGAGCAGGTCGTCTCCGTTCCCGCACCCCACGCCCAGGACGGATTCCCCGGCGGCGGGAGCGACCAGGTCCAGAATCAGTTTTTCCTTTCGCGAATCCAGACACCGTCCCCGCGGGGTCTGATGCCTGTCTTCTGCCGTATGGGAGCCTGGCGGATCAAAAAACATGGAACCTTCACCCCTCGTTGAAACAGTTCAGCCGCCGATGTCCGACATGTCCCGGTGGCATTTTTTCAGGTGTCTGTCCGTGCAGTCCAGGTCGTGCTTTTCGGGTTTGAGCCGGACGGCGCGTCCAATCAGGTCGTCCAGTTCCCCGTCGCCGCACTTTCGGCGAAGCGCCGCCTTTAAATCGACTTCTTCATCCTTGAGCAGGCAGGCGCGCAGTTTGCCGTCCGCCATCAGGCGCAGGCGGTTGCAGGTCGCGCAGAAATGGTCGCTCACCGGGTCGATAAACCCGATTTCCCCCCGGCCGTCCTGCAGCGTGTAGATTCTGGCCGGACCGTCCGATTTGTGCTTCTTTCCCGCAAGAGGCGCAAGCCGGAAATGACGGCCGATGGTTTCCATCAACTCGCGGTTCGGCAAAAAATCCTCCGCGTGGCCGGTGTTGACGGAGCTTACCGGCATGATTTCTATGAAGCGGATCTGGAAAGGTTTGCCCATCGCCAGCCTCGCAAAATCCATCACTTCATTATCGTTGAATCCCTTGACGATCACGGTGTTGATTTTGATGGGGGAGAAGCCCGCTTTCTCCACGGCGGCAATCCCGTTAAACACGTCGTCCAGGTTCCCGCCCCGCGTGATCTGGCGGTACTTGTCCCTGTCCAGGGAATCCAGGCTGATGTTGATCCGGGTAATGCCGGCTTTGAAAATCGCATCCGCGTATTTCTCCAGCAGGATGCCGTTGGTCGTCAGGCTGATGTCTTCGAGGCCTTTTAATTTTTTTAATTCCGCGGCAAATTCGACAAAACCGCGCCGGACCAGCGGCTCGCCGCCGGTCAGCCGAACCTTGACAAATCCCAGGGCCACCGCGCGGGAAACCACGCGGAGAATCTCCTCGTAGCGGAGGATGTCTTCATGGCCGGTAAGCGAAATCCCCTCCATGGGACGGCAATAGGTGCAGCGCAGGTTGCAGCGGTCGGTGACGGAAATCCGAAGATAATTGATGTCCCGGTTGTATGGGTCCAGCATGATGTCACACCAAGGCTCCTTTACGTTACTGACTGATGTTCAATAACACAAACTGCGCCACAAAACAACTTTCGCCTCGCCCGGACGGCGCCGCGCTGCGTAATTTTTCGCCGCCAAGACAAACTTCGCGGAGCACGGCCCGAAGTCCGAACCGCTTTTCCGGCGCGGCCCCGACGCCAACAGCGAAAGATCCGAAACAAGTTCTTGACACGGCGTTCTTTCTCGTCTAAACAAAAATCAAATGTGTTTCCTGCCTGCAGTCGAGCCGTCGATCGCGTCAGCGCAAGGCAAAATCATTCGGAGCCGTTCATGAACAAAGTGCCGATCACCAAAGAGGGGTTTGACAAATTAAAGAAGGAACTGGAAACGGTGAAAAACGTTTTCATTCCGGAAAACATTCGGGACATCGAAGTTGCCCGGGCGCACGGCGATCTGTCGGAAAACGCGGAATACGCGGCGGCCAAGGAAAGGCAGTCCTTTCTGCACGGGAAACTCCAGGAACTGGAAAACAATCTGGCTTCCTGCAACATCATCGCCTTGAAAGGCATTACCGGCGACCGGGTGGTTTTCGGCTGCTTCGTCACCATCGCCGACAGCGAGGGGGAAGAGATCAAATACCAGCTCGTCGGCCCTTTTGAATCGGACATCAGCCGGAATAAAATATCCGTCACCTCGCCCATCGGCAGGGCGCTCGTCGGAAAAAGCATCGACGCCGAAATCACCGTCAACACCCCCGGCGGAACCCGCAATTTTCAGATCATCGACATTTCGGCCGAATAGCCCGTCCTCCAGGAAATAAAAAAAGCAGCTCCGGTCGAGAGAGCTGCCTTTTTTGCCTATAGGGAGACAGATCAGTTTTGCGGCAGTTTGTCCGCAACACTGATCCGGTTGACCGCCCGAAGAAGAGCCAGACGCATTTTTTCGTAGTCGCTGTGCTCCTTGGCCAATTGGGTCAGAGCGGCTTCCGCTCTTTCTTTTGCCTTGAGAGCCCGGTCCTTGTCGACGGCGTCGGCTCTTTCCGCCGTTTCGATCAGGACGGTGACCTTGCTGCCCGTCACCTCCGCGTAGCCGGTGTTGACGGCGTAATAGGTTTTCTTGCCGTCGGCGATGTAATAAAGCTCACCGACGTCCACGGACGTCAGGAAGGGCTCATGGCCTCTTAAAACGCCGAATTCCCCTTCCGTGCCCGGAATCGTCACTTCATCCACTTTCCCGGAAAAAGCCATCTTCTCCGGCGTTACCACTTCTAGAATCAATTCATCCGACATGGAAATCCCCGTTCATTAGGCGGAAAGCTTCTGGGCTTTCTCGATTGCTTCTTCAATGCCGCCGACCATATAAAAGGCCTGTTCCGGCAGATCGTCATGTTTGCCTTCCAGAATTTCTTTGAAGCCTCTCACGGTATCGGCCACGGAGACAAACTTCCCTTCCGTTCCGGTGAACTGTGCGGCGACAAAGAAGGGCTGCGACAGGAATCTCTGAATCTTTCTGGCGCGGCTGACGGTCTGTTTGTCGGCTTCGGAGAGTTCATCCATACCGAGAATGGCAATGATGTCCTGCAGGTCTTTATACTTCTGCAGCGTCACCTGCACCTGGCGGGCGACGGTGTAATGTTCCTGACCGATAACGTTCGGATCGAGAATTCGGGAGGTGGAATCCAGCGGATCCACGGCGGGGTAAATGCCGAGTTCGGCGATCGGACGGGACAAAACGACGGTTCCGTCAAGGTGCGCAAACGTCGTGGCCGGCGCGGGGTCGGTCAAGTCGTCGGCGGGCACGTACACGCACTGAACGGCTGTAATCGAACCTTTGGTGGTCGAGGTAATGCGTTCCTGAAGTTCGCCAAGATCCGTGGCCAGTGTCGGCTGATAACCGACGGCGGAAGGCATGCGGCCCAGGAGAGCGGACACTTCGGAGCCGGCCTGGGTGAAACGGAAAATATTATCGACGAAGAAGAGCACGTCCTGACCTTCCACATCACGGAAGTATTCGGCGGCCGCCAACCCGGTCAGGGCCACGCGGGAGCGGGCTCCGGGGGGTTCGGTCATCTGGCCGTAAATCAGGGCGGCCTGCTTGATAACGCCGGATTCCAGCATTTCGCGATACAGATCGTTTCCTTCGCGGGTTCTCTCTCCCACGCCGCAGAACACGGAGATGCCGCCGTGGTGCATGGCGATGTTGTTGATCATTTCCATCATGACGACGGTTTTGCCGACGCCGGCGCCGCCGAACATGCCCATTTTGCCACCGCGGGGAAACGGAACCAAGAGATCTATAACCTTAACGCCGGTTTCCAGAACGTGAACGGATGTATCCTGTTCCAAAAAGGGCGGAGACGACCGATGGATGGAAGCGTAATTTTTGGCGTTGATCGGTCCGAGACCATCCACGGGACGGCCGACCACGTTCAGAATTCTGCCGAGGCCTTCTTTGCCGACCGGCACGGTAATGGGAGCGCCGGTATCTTTGGCAATCATGCCGCGGACCAGACCGTCCGTGATATCCATGGCGATGCAGCGGACAACGTTGTCACCCAGATGCTGCGCGACTTCAATAACCAGGTTATCTTCCTGATCGTTGATCGCGGAGTTGGTAATCAAAAGCGCATTCAAAATGCTGGGAAGCCTTCCTTCTTCAAAAGCTACGTCAACAACCGGACCAATAACCTGAACAATCTTTCCGATATTCATAACTATCTCCTTGCCAATAGTCGTAATTTATATTTTTTACGCGCAAAACGCCGCCGCAAAATCAACCTTTCGCCAAAGCTTCCGTACCGCCTACGATATCCATCAATTCCGCCGTAATCGCCGCCTGCCGCGCTTTGTTCATTTTCAACGTCAGCGTGTGGATCAGCTCTTCGCAGTTGCTGGTGGCGTTGTCCATCGCCGCCATCCGCGCGCCGTTTTCGCCGGCGGACGTTTCCAGCAGAGCCCGATACACCAGAACATGAACATACATCGGCAGCAATTTGTGCAAGAGCACCTCGTCCGACGGTTCGTAAACATAATCCAGCCGCGTATCCGTTTCCATATCGGCGTCCGGGCTGCCGATGGAGGGCAGCGGGAACAGGCGGACAACGGTCGGCCTCTGAACGGAAACATTCACGAACTGATTATAAATCAAATACAATTCATCGTACTCCGCCTTGATAAAGGGATCAATCACTTCATCCGCGACCGACACCGCGAGGGTCATGTCAAACTTGCTTAAACAGTCCACTTTTTGCGCCAGGACGTTTGCCTTTTTGCGGAAAAAATCCCTGCCCTTCCGGCCGACGCTGATCATGGAAACTTCCTTGCCGTCACGGGTCTTGTCCCGCATAAACCGTTCCGTTGCCTTGATCAGATTCGTATTGAAGCCTCCGCAGAGTCCCCGGTCGGACGTCATGCAGATCACCCGGATTCTTCTGGGATCGCGCACGGCCAGAAGCGGGTGCGTGGAGGTGTCCACCCGAAGGGCCAGACTGTTGAGAACATCCATGAATTTTCCGGCATAGGGCCGGAAATTTTCCATTTTCAGTTGAGCGGATTTAAACTTGGATGCAGCCACCATGTTCATGGCGCGCGTAATCTGCTTCGTTTTCTGAACGGCCGTTACTTTTCTTTTAATATCTTTTAGCGAGGGCACTGGAAACTCCTCTCAACATTAATTGGTTTTCCGCTCCATGGAGATCCTCTTTTTGAGGACCGCGCATGGATTACAATTTATTCCGCTACGAAAACAGATTCGAAACCCGTCAGCATATCTTTCATTTTCTTTTCCAGGTCCGCGGAAATAATCTGCTTTTCATCGATTTCTTTCAGGATATCCTGATGTTTGCTCTTTACGTAGCTCAGCAGCTGCTGCTCATAGACCAGAACCTTTTCCACGTCCACCTTGTCGATGAAGCCGCGGCTTCCGGCAAACAGAACCACCACTTCCTCGCCTAAAGACATCGGCTGGAACTGGGGTTGCTTCAGCAATTCGACCAGACGAACGCCGCGGTCGAGCTGGGCCTGCGTCGATTTGTCCAGATCGGAGCCGAACTGGGCAAAGGCCGCCAGTTCGCGGTACTGGGCCAGATCGAGCTTCAAGGTGCCTGCGACCTGTTTCATCGCCTTCACCTGGGCCGCGCCGCCGACGCGGGATACGGACAGACCGACGTTGATGGCCGGACGGATGCCGGAGAAGAACAAACTGGGCTCCAGATAAACCTGGCCGTCGGTAATCGAAATCACGTTGGTCGGAATGTAGGCCGACACGTCGCCGGCCTGCGTTTCAATGATGGGCAGAGCCGTGAGCGATCCGCCGCCCAGTTCCTTGCTCACGCGGGCCGCGCGCTCCAGAAGACGCGAGTGGTTGTAGAAAATGTCGCCGGGGAAGGCTTCCCGTCCGGGCGGACGGCGCAAAAGCAGTGAAATCTGACGATAGGCCACGGCCTGTTTGGACAGGTCATCATAAATAATGAGCGCGTCCTGGCCGCGGTCACGGAAGTATTCGCCGATGCTGCAGCCGGCGTACGCCGCGATGTACTGAAGGGTTGCCGGGTCGGAGGCGCAGCCTGCGACCACGCAGGTGTAGGACAGCGCGTCATGCTGTTTGAGCCTTTCCACGACCTGCGCCACGGTGGATTTTTTCTGGCCGATGGCGACATAAATGCACTTGATGCCGGTGTCTTTCTGGCGAATGATGGCATCCACGCAAATGGCCGTCTTGCCGATCTGGCGGTCGCCGATGACCAGTTCACGCTGGCCGCGTCCAATCGGGGTCATGGCATCGACAGCCTTGAGGCCCGTGTACATCGGCTGATTGACCGGCTGGCGCTGAATCACGCCGGGGGCGACCATTTCAATGCGGCGGAACTCCGAGGCTTCAATCGGGCCTTTGCCGTCCAGGGGGGCGCCTGTCGCGTCAATCACGCGGCCCAAAAGCGCTTCACCGACCGGAACCTGGGCAATCTTGCCGGTTCTTTTGACGATATCCCCTTCTTTGATGTGGGTCACTTCGCCGAGAACGGCAACACCGACATTGTCCGCTTCGAGGTTGAGCACCATGCCGAGGATGCCGCCGGGGAACTCCAGAAGCTCCATGGCCATGGCATTCTGCACGCCGTACACTCTGGCGATGCCGTCACCGACGGACAGGACGGTTCCGGTTTCGCTTATATCCAGCTTTTTTTCGTAGCTTTTGATCTGCTCAGAAATAATTTGACTGATTTCTTCCGCCTTGATGGTTTCCATGTTCTATCTTGCCTCCCCTAAGAGATTCCTCATATTATTCAATTGGCTTTTGATGCTGCCGTCGTACAGCGTATCCCCGACACCGATCACGATCCCGCCCAACAGGTTCTTGTCGTCTTCCACCGTCACATCAACGGACTTGCCCGTCATTTGCTTCAGGCTCGACGCGATGTAGCTCTGCATCTCCCCGGACAGCGGAAACGCCGTCTTCACCGTGACTCTCACCTTCTGAAGCGTTTCGTCCATCAACTGCCGGTAGCAGGTCTCGATGTCCGGAAGGACGTCGATCCTTTTCTTGTCTATCAGCAATTTCAGGAAATTGATCGTCATGGGGGAAAGCGAAAGCTTGCCGATGATTTTTTCCAGCACTTTCTTCTTGCTTTCCTGTTCAAAGATGGGATTGGCCAGGAAGCCCTCCAGATCCTTGTTCGCGGCGATCACGGAAGAGAACTGATGCAGTTCGTTGTAATACTGCTCCAGCTTCTTTTCTTCCCCGGCAATTTCAAAAAAAGCGCGGGCGTATCGTTTTGATATATTGCTGATCAATGTTTGTTCACCACCTTATCCATATATTCCCTGACCATGGCCTCATGGTCCTGTGCCGTAATATTTTTCTTCAGAATTTCTTCCGCCATCCGCACCGACAGGGCAACCGCTTCCGCGCGAAGCTGGCCGGACGCTTTTTTCAATTCCTGCTCGATGCGCGCCTGGGCGTCTTCCTTCATCTTCTGGGCGACCTTGTGCGCGTCCTCGATGATCTTGTCTTTTTCGACCACGCCCTGCGCCTTGATCATTTCAAAGATGCCGTCGATCTCCTGGGACGCCTTGTCGATTTTTTCCGCATACTCCCGGTACTGCTTTTCCGCTTCCGCCTTCTGGGCGGTGGCGCTTTCCAGAGACTCCTTGATTTCCTGACGGCGGCCGGCAAAGAAACCTTTGATTTTCGGGCCCAGCAGATACACCAAAAACCCGATGATCATGGCGGCGTTCAGAGTTTTCCAGGCAAAGTCTTTCCACTGCGTGCCGCCATGCCCCCCCTCGCCGCCGCCGGAGGCAAAAGCCAGGGCCGCGGAAAGCAATACGAAAGCCAGCGAAAGAAGGATTGAAAGCCTAAAGGAACGAAATGAAGATTTCATTGAACTCTCCTTCCCAGGACCTTTTCGGCAATTTCCAGCGAAAGCCTGCGGGACTGGCCGTCCAGGATCTGACGGGCAGCCTGCATTTCCGCGTCCATCTTCTTTTGAAACTCCTGGGTCATGAGGGGGATTTCACTGCGAACGGCGTCCACGACGCGTTTGGCTTCCGCCGCGCCTTCGCCGATGATTTCTTTTTTCAGGTCGGAGGCGCTGGTCTTGGCCTTGCTTAACTTTTCATCGTATTCGGCGGCTTTTTTATTCACGGAATCATTGAAAAGCTTTATCTCGTTGCCCAGCTCGTCCAACTGCTTTTTGCGGCGTTCCAGAATGGATAACAGGGGTTTGTAAAGAAGAAAATTAAGGATGAAAATCAAGGCTATGAACGTAGCCATCTGAACCAGGAGCGTATAATCGGGGATTACGGTAACCACAACTGACCTCGTCTCTTTTCCAGACCTTCCCGGCCTTCAACGAACGCTGATTTGCGCAGGAAGATGCATTAAATTTGATCCGACATTTCAAACAGCGTAATCTCTGGGAGTGATTTGCTTCAGACAACGTAAGGCTTGCATCAAGCCGGGCTTCTGCTGAACCTAGCCACACCGCGAGGACGGAGGTTACTAATCACACCCGCATAGGGTTTGTCAAGCTTTTTTATGACCGGCGGTCTAATTTTGGCAAAACCAATATTATGCTAATGATTTTGAATGCTTGATGTAAATTATTTTCCTGCCAAAGCGATTCTTTTTTGCTCTTTCGCCTCGCTCATGCGCGATTGGCCGTCAAAAACCGCCCCCTCCTCCATGACGAAAACCGGCGCCTTCACGTCGCCTGCAAGTTTGCCCGTGGAGTGGATGTTGATTTTTTCCTTTACTGCGATGTTGCCCTGGACTTCGCCGGCGATAAAAATGCTGCCGACTTCAATATCGGCCTTGACCGAAGCGCCTTCCCCGACATCCACCGCCCCCTGTCCGAAAATCTCCCCCTGGAAATCGCCGTCAATGCGCACGTGCCCGGTAAAAATCAGCTTCCCGATGAATTCGGCGCCCTTTCCCAAAAAAGCCTTGGTGTCGTCCAGACGTTTCTTTTTTTCCCACATGCCCTGCTCCTTGCGGTCCCGAAACGAAAATCCTCAGCGCTGCAATATGAATCTGCGCACGCTCACATTCATCAGCAGTCCGATCGCCGCCATCAGGGAAACCACCGCCGAACCGCCGTAGCTGATGAACGGCAGCGGAATGCCGACGACCGGCAGGACGCCCAGCACCATTCCCATATTGATCAGCACCTGCCAGGCGATCAGCGCGGTAATGCCGAACGCCAGTATCGTGCCCAATAAATCTTTTGAATGCAAGGCAATTTTTAATCCCCAGATAATGAGGGACGTAAAAATCACCATCAGCGCCAGGCCGCCGAGAAATCCCCACTCCTCGGCAAACACGGAGAAGACGAAGTCGGTCTGCTGTTCGGGCAGAAACTTGAGCTGGGTCTGGGAGCCCTTCAAAAAGCCCTTGCCCAGAAACCCCCCGGAGCCGATCGCGATCATGGACTGAATGATGTGGTATCCCGTGCCCAGCGGGTCGCTTTCGGGAGACAGAAACGTCAGCAGGCGGTTTTTCTGATAATCTTTTAAAAAATGCCAGGCCGGCGGCATCAGGACCATAACGCTCGCGACGGCGATCACGATGGATTTCCAGTTCATTCCGATGAACAGAACGATGGAAGCGGAAACGAGAACGATCATCAGCGCCGTCCCCAGATCCGGCTGTTTCAAAATCAAAGCGCAGGGAAGCATCACCATCCCGAACGGAACCAAGAGCTCCCTCAGGCGGTAAGGCTCATGCGACTTGTGATCGTCAAAATACCGGGCCAGGGCGAGGATAATGCTGATTTTCATCAGCTCGGAAGGCTGGAATAAAAAAACGCCGAACGAGATCCACCGCTGCGCCCCGTTGGCCGTGTGGCCGAACAGCGCGACCGCGACAAGCGACGCCATCGAAAACGCGTAAAGGCCGTACGCCGCGCGGTTGAAGTAGCGGTAATCGATTAAAAAGGCGACCATCATGAAAAACAGGCCGAAGGCAATCCATTGAATCTGTTTTAAATACAGGGGTGTCGCGTTTTCGCCCAGGCTGAAGCCGGTGGAATAGATATTGACGACGCCGATGGCGCAGATCGACATCACCAGGGCAAACAGCGTCTTGTCGAAATTCTGAAAGATGCGCCGATCGTATTTGAAAAACATAAAGCCTCCCCGTGCTTACCCTTGCGGCTTTCCGTTTCCGGAAGGCGGCGGCGTTTGCGAACCTGCAGCCGCCTGCCGGGGCCGCTCATTTTTCTTGCCGTCGAAATACGCCTTTAAAATCCTGCGGGCGATCGGCGCGGCCACCGCGCCGCCGCCGCCGGCGTGCTCGGCAACGACGGATACTACGATTTCCGGACGCCTGGCCGGCGCGTAGCAGACAAACAGCGCATGGTCCTTATGAAACGCCGCGATTTTTTTCCGGCGGCGCGCCTGTTCATCCTGCGGCAGACCGACCACCTGCGAAGTCCCCGTTTTGCCGCAGACGTCCGCGCCGGCGATGCGCGCCGCGTAGCCGGTGCCCCCGTTTTCATTCACGACGCCCCACAGCGCCTGCCTCAGGAGCGCCGCGATTTTTCCGTCGAGGCCGAGCTCTCCCTTTTTTTCAGGCGGATATTCCCGGACCACGCCGCCCTGGGGCGCTTCAATCCGCTGCACCAAGTGAGGGCGCCACAGCGTGCCGCCGTTGGCCAGCGCGGCGTAAGCCTGCGCAAGCTGCAGCGGAGTGGTCAGATTGAATCCCTGTCCGATGGAAATCGATATGGTTTCGCCCATCTGCCACGGCTCTTTCACCCGGGCCAGCTTCCAGCTCTTCGTGGGAACCAGACCCTTTCGCTCATGGGCCAGCTCAACGCCGGTCGCGTCGCCCAGGCCGAACCGTTTCGCGTAGTCCGCGATGCGATCCACGCCCAGCTTTTTCCCGACGGTGTAAAAATAGACGTCGCAAGACTCCACCAGCGCCCGGTGCAGATTGACCGGCCCGTGCCCGTTTTTTCTCCAGCAGCGATAGGTCCGGTTGCCCAGAACAAAAGATCCGTTGCAGTGGATCCGGGTTTCGGGGGTGATCACCCCCTCTTCCAGCGCCGCCGCCGCCACGATCAGCTTGTAGGTCGAGCCGGGCGGATATTGCCCGGCAATCGCCCGGTTGGACATGGGTTTCAGCGGATCCTTCTGCAGCTTTTCCCACTCTTCACGGGCAATGCCGCTGTTGAATAAATTCGGGTCGAAAGACGGCGAGCTGACCATCGCCAGAATGGCGCCGGTTTGCGGATCCATCGCGACCGCCGCGCCCGGTCTTCCCTCAAAGGCCTCCCAAGCCGACTTCTGAAGGGCGGCGTCAATCGTCAGCACCACGTTGGAGCCGGGAACCGGATCGATCCGCCCCAAATTCTTGATGACCTTGCCGGTCACGTTCACTTCGACCAGTTCATTGCCCCGGCGCCCGCGCACATAGGAATCCAGCGCTTTTTCAATGCCCGATTTCCCCGTGATGTCGCCCGAGGCGTAATCCCCGTCCGGCTTTTCCAGCTCCTCCCTGCTGACTTCCCCCGTGTAGCCGATGATCGGCGCGATGACCTCCCCGTCCAGGTAAAGCCGGACGGGCGTGACATCCACATAGACCCCCGGCAGATCCAGGCTGTTGGTTTCCACCAGGGCCACTTTTTCCATGCCGACGTTTTTCTCCAGCCGGACGGGAAGATAGGACTTCAGCGTTCTGGGAAGAGTCTGGCCCTCGGGAAATTCAAGGGATTTGACGGCGTAGAGGTCCTGAAGCTTCGCGAGGAGCGCCTCGTGATCGACCCCCCGTGCGGGCAGGTACAGCACGTCAAAGGAGGGGCGGTTGTCCACGATCACAAAACCGTTGCGGTCCATGATCAGGCCGCGCAGGGGCTGTATCCTGCGAAAGCGGACGGCGTTGTTTTCCGAGCGCTGCTTGAGCTCGTCCCCCTTGACGATCTGCAGATACCACAGGCGGATCATCAGGACGGACAGGGCCGCGCAAACCAGGATCATCACCACGGCAAGCTTGCGCCGAAAGTCCACCGGCTCCGGCCCGTTTTGAAGTCTGCCCGGTTTATCCATACGCCAACAATCTTTCCACCCTGCGCATCGCGTAAAAGAAGCACACCGACAGAACGCTGACCAGCAGGGTCTGCGGCGCCAGGACGGGGAGGATTTTATCGACCATGTCGAAGCCAAACACCCACTGGTAGAGCAGAACCAGCGCCAGCGATTCCGCCGCCGAACAGACCAGGCTGAAGCCGGCGATCAGGTAAAGCCTTTGCGAATCAATCTGCGAGGAAACAAACCAGGCGAGCAGGAAAATGAAGACATACAGCAGCGTGAACAGCCCGAGAAGGGACCCGGACAGGCAATCCATCGCCAGCCCCACGACAAGGGAAAGGGCCGCTCCCTTCCACAGCTCCAGGCGAAAGCCGGCGTAGATCACCACGATCAGCGACAACTCCAGCGTGACGAGGCCGGAAAAAAGAATTTCGGCCAGCTTGGACTGCAGAACCACCAGCACGACGGCCATGAAAGGCAGCAGAATGTAATACATCATTTTGCGGCCTTCCTTTCCCGGAACGGATCCTTTTTCTCCCCCGCCAGAACCAGCACCTCCTCCAGCGAGGTAAAATCGGCAAAAGGAGCCACCCGGATATTCAGAAACATTCCGGCGTCCGCCCGGTCCGTATGGACCACCTTTCCGACCAGCAGCCCCTTGGGAAAAATGTTGCTCAGGCCGGACGTCAGAATCACATCCCCTTCCCGAACGTCCTGAATCTTGGAGATGTACCGGATGACGCACCCGCGCGATCCCGCTCCGCGAAGCATTCCCTGCTGACGCGTCCTTTCGACGAGCACATCCGCGCTGGAGCCCTCGTCAATCAGAAGCTGAACCCTGGCGCTGTGCAGGGAAACATTCGTCAGCCGCCCGATGAGTCCGGGAAGCGCCATCACCGGCATGCCCGGCTTCAGCCCCTGCGCTTCTCCCTTGTCGATCCAGAGGGTCTTGGCCAGAGCTGCCTGCTCCCTGCCGATCACGCGGGCCGCGATAAAGCGGTAGGGCTCCCGCTCCGCGAGCGACAGAAGCGCCTGCAGCCGCTGGGCCTCCAGATGTCCCTGCCGGTAGAGCGTCATCCGCGCCTCGAGCTCGCCTATTTCCGTCTTCAGTTTCCGGTTTTCTTCTTCCAGACCCACCAGGCGGATGTAGCGCGTCCAGGCGTTTCCGACGCTTTCGACGCACAGCGTGAACAGTTTTTGAACCGGCGCCGCCGCCCCCAGCGCAAGCCTCTGCACCAGGCTCTGGCCGGCATCGTATTTCAGGCCGTACGAAAAAAGGAAAAGCGCGGCGAGAATCACCGCTCCGACAAAGAGGACGGCTCGATAATTTTTAAAAAACATGATCTACCCAAACTATCCGCCGCCTTGGAAGACCGGGCGGCCAGGCGGCGTCAGACCTGAATCGTCACCTCTTTGAGCACATCGAGCTGATCCAGCGCCATGCCGGCGCCGCGAGCCACGGCGCTGAGCGGATCGTCGGCCACCGTGACGGGAAGACCGGTTTCCTCCCGCACCAGGATATCGAGATTCTTCAAAAGCGCTCCGCCGCCGGTCAGCACGATGCCGCGGTCCACGATGTCTCCGGCCAGCTCCGGCGGCGCGTTTTCCAGCGCATCCTTGATTGTGTCCACGATCATCGTCACCGGCTCGATGATCGCTTCCCGGATTTCATCGGAACTGACTTCGATCGTCTTGGGAATGCCGGAGATGAGATCGCGCCCCTTCACGTCGATCGTTTTGATCTCCGCCATCGGATAGGCGCAGCCGACTTCCGTCTTGATCAATTCCGCCGTCCGCTCGCCGATGAGCAGACTGTATTTCCGCTTCATGTACTGAACAATTTCATCATCGATCTTGTCGCCGGCCATGCGCACCGACTTGGCATACACGATGCCGGACAGCGAGATGACCGCCACTTCCGTGGTGCCGCCGCCGATGTCAACCACCATGGAGCTGATGGGCTCGGCAATGGGCAGACCCGAACCGATCGCCGCCGCCATCGGTTCTTCGATCAGATAGACTTCGCGGGCGCCGGCCGATTCGACCGTCTCGCGCACCGCGCGACGCTCCACCTGCGTAATCCCCGAGGGCACGGAAACAATGATGCGGGGGCGCACCAGGGATTTGCGGTCGTGAACGCACAGAATGAAATGCTTGAGCATCGCCTCCGTGATGTCGAAATCCGCGATGACGCCGTCGCGCATGGGACGGATCGCCACGATATTGCCGGGGGTGCGGCCCAGCATGCTCTTGGCCTCGTTGCCGACGGCCAGCACCTTCTTGACGCCGTGATGATTCTTATGCACGGCAACCACGGAAGGTTCGTTCAGCACGATTCCCTTTCCCTTCACGTAAACGAGCGTATTGGCGGTTCCGAGATCAATCGCCAGATCATTGGAAAACCTTCCCAGAATATAATCGAACAGCATGAGTCCTCCCGAATTCTCCATGAATATATCGTACTTATGGATATTTGCGGGTCTATATCGTATTTCAACGGCCTAAGCAACGCCTTTTTAAAATGTATTTGCAATTTGCCCCTTCCTGTAATACTAACGGCGCGAATAACCCCGGTTATGAGCTCAATCACCGCATTCAAGGAGACGCTATGCTGAAATTTTTCCGCAAACACGCGCGAGGCTGGTTCATGCTGGTCTTCATGGGCATCATCATTTTTGTTTTCGTCCTGTATTTCGGAACGGATCGAAGCATGCAGACCGCCAACGCTCTGGCCGTCGTTGACGGCTATGTGGTCACCGAATCCGAATATTACAATGAATACTCCAAACTGACGGATATGATCAGAGCGCAGTACGGCGCGGCGCTGACGGCGGACATGCTCAAGCAGATGGACCTGAAAAAAATCGCCTATGACAATCTGATCAACCGCCAGATCATCATCGCCAGGGCCAAAGACATGAAAATGCAGGTCTCCGAAGACGAGCTTCGGCAGATGATCATGGCCATGCCCGCCCTGCAGACGGACGGCCGGTTCGACAACTACAAATACCAGCAGCTTTTGCGCTTCAACCGGATGACCGCCGAAGATTTTGAGGCCGGACAGAAAATCACCCTGGCGGCCGGAAAAATAGAAGCCATTATCCGCGAAGGCATCAAGGTCTCCGACCGGGAGGTGCTGGATCTCTACACCCTGCAGAACCAGAAGATCAATCTCGGCTTCATCGCCGTCGCCGGCGCCGACGTCGCGGGAAAAATCAATCCCGCGACCCCGGATCTGGAAGAGCACCTCAAGAAAAACAGCGGCGCGTTTCGCGTTGCCGAACAGGTCAAAATTCAATACCTGCACTTTGCGGGCGAGGCCTTCGCGCCGGCCCAAATCACCGCCTCCGACATTCGGGACCACTACAACCGCCACAAGGACAGCTACAAGGGCAAAGACGGAAAGCCACTGTCGCCGGAGCAGGCCGCCCCGATCATTGCCCGGGAGATGAAGCAGAGCCGCGGACTGCAGGATGCCTACCTGGAAGCCAAAAAGGCGCACGACACCATTTACCAGGAGCAAAATTTCGAAGACTACGCGGCAAAACACCAACTGAAAACCCAGACGGTTGATTTTTTCCCGCTCAACAAGCCGCCGCAGGCGCTCGCTTCCGTCAAGGATCTGGCCCAGGAGCTGGCCGCCCTGGAGCGAAAGGACATCAGCAAAGTCATGAGCGACGCCAACGGCTATTTCGTGATCCGTCTGGATGACAAAAAAGCCGCCTATACGCCGCCGCTCAAAGCCATTGAACCGGAAGTCCGGCAAGCCTACCTGAAAAGCGAGCAGGACAGAATGGCCGCCCAGGAGGCCGAAAGCCTGCTTGCAAAACTGCGCAAAGGGGAAAGCATGGAGAAACTGGCGGGGGAAAAGGGGCTGAGAATCCAGGAAACCGGATTCTTCCAGCCCGGCGGCGTCATTCCCAAACTGGGCGCGAATCCCGACGCCGTGAATGTGCTGATGTCCCTGTCCCCGAGCCGCCCCTACCCGGAAAAGCCCATGGTCATCGATCATTCCCATGTCATTTTCAGGCTCAAAGACGTAAGTGCGCTGGACATGAACGATTTCGAAGCCAAAAAGGAAATCTACAGGAAAGTCGCCATGAACCTGAAGCGGGAAGAAGCGATGAAAACATGGCTGGAGGGAAACAAAGAGGCGCTGATGAAAGAAAAGCGATTGAAAATTCAAAAAGAGCTGAAGGATTTATAATCGATGCGCCTCTATGGCGCCGAAGCGGCCGCGCCCATGAAATTTTCTTTCCGACCGGACGAAAGAAAAACATGGGTGGCAAAGATGAAAAAAGGGAAGAACCGCGGTTCTTCCCTTTTTTATGTTTGGTGGAGCTGAGGAGGATCGAACTCCTGACCTCTTGAATGCCATTCAAGCGCTCTCCCAGCTGAGCTACAACCCCAATAGATTCCCTAGGAATTCGCCTGCCCCTTAACATGAGCCTTCCGGGCTGTCAACAGTTTTTCAGCTTGACATTTGGCCTTCCGTCTATATAATCGCGCCCGTGCCGGAGTGGTGAAACTGGTAGACGCAGAGGACTCAAAATCCTCCGCCCGCAAGGGCATCCCGGTTCGATTCCGGGCTCCGGCACCATATCTAATGCCTTGATCTCTCCTGTCTTAGGACTTTCCAGCAGCGGGCCACCCAGAGAAAAAAGCAGCGCCTCATCGGGAAAGGTTATTGTTAGCTGCAATTGTTAAATCCTTTTTACGCCACCATGGCTAATAAATGTAGAGTCTTTGAATAATTACGGTTTATTGATAAACTTTATCGTATTATTTGCAGGAAGCGGCCCTGAAAAGAATTTAACCGTCCAGCTTTTCTTTTTCGCCGAACCCTTTTGGAAAAATTTTCTTTCGGTCAGGAAAAGCGCAGAGGTCATTTGCAAAAATGCGAAGCGAGAGTTATGCATTCAGGCCGGAGAGGTAAAATAATTGGGCGGGAGGGGAGTTCCCGACTTGCCGGACGATAACCGAGGAAGGACGCTCTTTTTCTCCTAAGACGGAGAGATGTGATGAAAAATGTGATCATGTTTTTATGCGCGGTTCTCGCGCTTGGATGTTTCCCGGTTTCTGTCCAATCGGCGATTGCGGCGGAACCTTCTGTTTACGTGGATTACGAATACGGCGATCTGAAAGAGGTGATTGTCGGCCTGCCGTACGGCATGTCGCCGTCTTTGGAGGCAAAATGGTTTGCCGACGCGCTGAAAGTACTGCCGCCAGATGAAGCGGATTACGCCCGGAAGACGGCGGGGATGCTCTGGACGGAGATGATCAATCCTGAAACGGGGAAAAGCGAGACGCGAATGCTGGAGGAGGAAAATCAGGCCTTTATCGGGATATTGAAGTCTCTGGGCGTCAAGGTTTACCGTCCGACGGAGATCACCGTCGATTTTATCAAGGAACATTACGGCGCGGATGTTCTTTTAAACGGTTTCAGCCAGGACTTCCCCCGCGACAACATGGCCGTCATCGGCACAAACGTCATCGAATTCAATTTGCGCACGCCGATTCGCAAGGCGGACATATCCGGATTCCGGAATATTCTGTCCGAAAAATGTTCCGACCCGGCGGTCAAATGGTTTTCCATGCCGCACACGGAGCTGCTTAAACCCGCCCGCCCGGACACGCCGTTTCTCGAGGGCGGCGACGTCATCGTTCTGGGCAAGACCGTTTTAGTCGGCAATACGCAAAATCCCAGCGTGGGATCCAATGAGGCAGGTTGCCGGTGGCTGAAAAATATTTTGGGCGATCAATATCAGGTGAAACGCGTTCGGCTTGTAGAAAGCGTGCTGCATCTGGATTGCGTGCTTTCCGTACCGCGCGAGGGGCTCGCCATCATCTGCGAAGAAGCCTTTGTCGACGGCCTGCCCAAGGAGCTCAAGGGCTGGGACCTGATCAGAGTGAGTCTCAAAGATGTTCAGCGGCTGGCCGTAAACGGCGTTCCCGTCAATTCCGAAAACTACATTTTGTCGTATAACCGGCACAATGACAACCGCGCCATCCAGGCCGAGCTCGAAAAGCGGGGCATCAGAGTCCACCGCGTGTTTTTCGGAACGCACAATGGGCAGGGGGGATCGCTGCGCTGCGCGACCCAGCCGCTGAAGCGAAAGGTCAGAATGAAGAAAGCAAACGGCGGGTGAACGGAAGCAACGCATCGATTCCGTCCTCCGCCGCCGGTGAAATCGACCGGTTGCGGCGTTTAGCGCCACAACCCTTTTTCGGCTTTTTGCAAATTGCAGAGTTTTTGTAATTGTCGCGCCATCCGCAGTCTCGGCAAATCCCTACTCAAAGCTGACAGCGGTTTTCATGGCGCGGTTGGCCTCTTTGTTCAAGTTGACCTCTATCATTTCGCGGTATCGCTCAAGCGGAAACTTGTGAGTCAGCAGATCATCCACGCGTATTTTCCGGGATGAAATTAATTCCAGCGCCATTTGATACGTATGCTTTCCGCCATTCGCCGTATGATTGTACCGGTAGCCATAGCAACCTTTGACGGTCTGAAGCTTGAGCCACAATGTGGTCAGGTCCAGTTTGACTTCCTTGCCGATGCCGATGACGGAAAGCGTGCCGTTTGTCGTCAGGACGCGCAGCGCCAAATTCAGGGTGTCGGCATGACCCACGGTGTCATAAATCTTGTCGAAGCCTCCCATGAGGACGCGCTCTCCCAGCAGCGGCTGATAGGCATGGGCGCCCGTGATTTCCACGGCGGCGTCGATGATTCCGCCCCGGATGGTCCGATGGGCGCCGCAGGCCTTCAAATGCTCCGAGGCAAAAGAAGACGGTTCGACCACCGTAATATCGCAGCCGATATCCAGCGCCCGCATGCTCTTAACCACCATGGCGCCGATGACGCCGCCGCCGATGATCAGCACCTTGTCCGTATCCCGCGGCCGGTTGTCCAGCACAGCCTGCAGGCCCACCGACAGCGGCTCCACCAGGGCCGCCGATTCCGTGGAAACGCCGTCGGGCACAAGGTGCACCTGGCTTTTGTGCGCAACGAAAAACTCGGCAAATCCGCCGTTGATGTCTTTGCAGATGCCGATGAACATCCCGGGAGAGAAAGCGCCTTCAGCGAAGTTTTCGCAATTGGCCGTTGTCCCCGCCGCGCAACTCCGGCAAACGGGCCGGATCGCCCGTGCATAACAGTTGAGCGCGGGGACCACGACGACCCGGTCGCCGTTTTTCAAATGGGAAACATCCGCGCCGGTTTCCACGATCTCGCCGCAGATCTCGTGTCCCGGAACGCAGGGAAAGGAGGTAAAGGGCGATGCCGTCGGGGAATCCTTCAGGAAAATCAGATTCATGTCGCTGCCGCAAACTCCGCAGAGCCGCGTTTTTATCTTGACCCACTCAGGCGCTGGAAGTTTCGGCTCCGGCATTTCGACAAGCTTCACCGTGGCAAAGGGGCCGCTGTAGCAGAAGCTTGCGCTGATCGGCCGCAGCGCCTGGATGATCAGAAATTTCGGCACATTCACGTTAAATTGCAGCGCTTGCATCAAAGGCCTCCTTGCCGGTGTTCTGATTGAGGCGCTATTCCATCTTCAGCGACTGATAAAATAGAACCGATGCCGGACTGGTCACGGTCGGATCGGTCATCACATTCACACAGGCCGGTTTTCCGGATTGAAAGGCCCGGTTGAGCGCGGGAATAATGTCTTCATCTTTGGCGACAAACTCGCCGTGTCCGCCCAATCCTTCGACCATTTTTTCGTAGTGCCGTGTTCCCAGTTCCGAGCACTGGAGCCGATCACAGCCGATGGACATTTCCTGGGTATGCTTGATCATGCCCCAGGCGCAGTCGTTGTTGACCACGCAGACAACCGGGATGTTGTGCCGCACCATGGTGTCGAATTCCATGGCATTAAAGCCGAAAGAGCCGTCGCCGTTGAAAAGCAGGACCTTCTTGTCCGGATGCGCCAGTTTGGCGGCCATGGCAAACGGAATGCCGGTGCCGAGGCAGCCCAGAAGGCCCGAAGACTGACTGATGACGCCGGCCTGATGCCTGGACATAAACCCGACCAGGCCGAAATAAGATGTATCCCCGCCGTCAATGACATAGAAGGCGTCATCGCCGACACAGCTTTGAATTTGCTCGGCCAGACGGATTGGATGGATGGGATCGGATGCCGTCTGGCGAATTTTCAGTTCTCCGTCGATCATGGAGCGGCTTGCCGCCCTCAGCAGGGTCACCCATTCACCGCGGTCCTTTTTGACGAGCAGGGGATTGAGCTGCCCCAGCACGGAACCGATATCGCCGACCAGTCCGGCATCGGCCTGCCGGTTCCGGTCGATTTCATGCGGGTCGATATCAATCCGCACAACCTTGGTGGCGGGCGGAATAACGGCGCCCGACTGCAAAAGCCAGTTCAGGCGAATTCCCGCAATCACGATCACATCCGCCTGGGCAATGGCGACCATCAAGCCTACGTTGCCGCAGTCCCAGACGGAAAGGGGATGGTTGTCGGGAAGCGTCCCCCGGCCGTTATTGAGCAGGATAAAGGGCATCCCCGTTTTATCAATGAATTGCCCGAGACAATCCTCACAGGAACTGAACCCCACGCCGGTTCCGCCGATAAACAATGGCTTTGCGGCATTGTTGATCAGATCCGCCGCCGCGCTCAAGTCGGCGTCGTCGGGGTGGACGGTGTATTTCCGCGTGGACCGGCTGGGCATCGGCGCCAGGGACTCATCAACCTTGATATTGAGGATATCGGGCGGCAGCTCCAGCATCACCGGACCGGGCCTCCCCTCAACGGCCTGCCGGAAAGCGATCGCCAGATATTCCGGGATCCGCTTGATATCGTAACAGGTGGCCGCCCATTTGGTGATCGGCTTGACGACATCCAGCTGATTCATTTCCTGAAGAGCTCCCCTCAGATCGTCCCTCAGCGGGTGCTTGCCGCAAATCACCACCATCGGCGCATTGTCCAGGCAGGCGTTCGCAATCCCGGTGAGCCCGTTGGTAAACCCGGGCCCCGTGGTGAGAAAACATACGCCGGGTTTGCCGGTATAAACAGACCAGGCATGCGCCATCATCGCCGCTGCCTGCTCGTGCCGGACGTCAATGGTGCGAATCCTGTATTCCGTAAAACTGTCCAGAATCGACTCCAGATGCCCGCCGGAAATGCCGAACACGATTTCGACCTTTTCCACCTCTTTCAAATATTTCCCGACCAGATGCCCGCCATTGATCATTCCCATCGTCCGTCTCCTCATTTTCAGTTCATGACCAGTTTCACACCATCATTAAACCACTGAACATAGGCTGCCATGCCGTCTATTTTCAGTTTCCCGCCGGCCGCCGCCAGAAAAGTCTGTTCATCACTGCCCGACGACATCACCTGGAAAGCGGTGCCGGAATCCGACCAGACAAGCGCCGCGTCATACGAATGCCCGCACCCGGACAGGGTGGACAGCTTGCCCCGGTCAAAAACGAACAGCCTTCCGTGCTTCCCGTCGGCCGTTTGAATCATGATTTTAACCTGCATGCCGCCAAGAAAACTTCGGTATGCCGCGTTTTTCGCCGCGGCCTTCTTCAGTTTTTGGTACAGGATGAAAAGCAAGAGTCTTAATTTCATCATCATCTCCCGATTTGATAATGGTCCTTCACCCACGCGCCGATTTTTTCCATGGCTTCCGGATAGGATAACCGCGTGCGCCAGCCTAACTCCGTGCGGGCCAGCGTGGTATCCACGTCATTGTCCCTGCCCAGCACCCCCGCGCTCAGCCTGGTCAGGGGAGCGCGGATATGAAGGGGATTGAGCACGGCTTCCAAAACGAAGCCGGTCATCCACGCCAGCCGGAAAGGAATGCTTCCCCTGGGGCGCTTCCCGATCCATGAGCCGAGATCCGTGATGTACTCTTTCCAGTTTACGCGCCAGTCGTCGCGAAAATGATACGCCTTCCCGCAGGCAATGTCCCCGGCGGCGGCCAGGATCATGCCGTCCACCAGATGATCCACATACACAAAGCTGGCGCTGTACCGCCCGCCATCGATGAGGGGCACGCCGGTCGCGGACATCATGCGATCGGCAATGTCCCGCACCCACACACTTCCCGGACCGACCACATTGGCGGGGCGCACGATGGTGCATTTCATCTTGTCTTCACGATGAAAGGCGCGCACCAATGCCTCCGCGTCAACTTTCGCGTCGTTGTAGGAAACTCCGGATTTCCGCGGGGGATCGGATTCCTTCACGCCTTTGAGGTGACGGCCCATTCCCATGGCCGCGATGGAGCTGACATAAACAAAACGTGATGCCCTGCCTGCCGCTTCCTGCAAAAGGTTTCCCGTGGCATCACAGATGGCCGTGTAAAATTGCCGCTTCGTGCCCCAGTCCGTCACACGCCCGGCCAGGTGAAAAACCGTTTCAATGCCTTCGCAGACCCCGCGCAGACTTTCCGGATCGGTCAGGTCTCCCCGAATAACCCGCACACCCTGTTTTTTCAAGACATCGGCATTTTCCCCGGGAAGCACCAGCGCCCGGACGGAACTGCCGCGAGCCAGCAAATCTCTCACCAGAACCGAGCCTATGAATCCTGTAGCGCCGGTCACAAGGGCATTCATATCGTTCCTTTCCGATGTACCGGGACCGGCAGACTTCCGGCGGAAGATTTTATCTCGACCGGTGTCAGCGCGCCCTTTTCCCGGGTGAGCAAATCGGCGTCATTGCCGCGGGAGTGGAGGGGAAACGGCTCCGGCCGAATTCCTTTGTTTTGCGTGCCTTTCATGATGTCCGCACTAATGAATTTTTCATAGAGATTGCAGCACAACGGATCCCGTACGGCCTGAAGTTCCGTGCCGATATCCAGAAGAAAAGCCGCCTGGCCCGCATCCGTGAAATTTATTTTGGAAACTTGATCGCACGTTTTTGAATATTTTCAAAAAAAGGCGGCGATTACGAATCCATTTCTTCTGAAATATCTCGAATAATCATGCCGCTTCAAATAATTCGTTCCCGTGCAAATAGCAAGTTAAACTTTTATTTGCACAGCAGCCGCGCCGTTGCTTTTCAATCCCGCGGCCGTTGACCGATCTCACCCTTTCCCGCGTCTATCGCTTTGAATCCCCGGCGCGCCTCCCGCGGGTCAATCCTCCAGAAGCATTCGCTCCTGATAATAATGCGTGATATCGTACGCCGCGTAGTCCATGAGCAGTATGATGCGCATCAGGCTGTCCACGGCCTGCTGATGCGCCAGGGCGTTGACGAAGGTTCGCTGGAATTCGCCGTGCAGCCACATCTGGCGGCGCATGACGTTCAGGGCATAAATGGCCTCGTGCAGGGGAATGCCCTGCTGGCGGCAGGTCTCCGCATACTGCCGAAAGAATTCGCGGCCTTTTTCAAAGCGTTCGGGATCGAACAGAAGGGTCCTCAGGCGGCTGTAAAATTTGATCGCCTGCGGGATCAATTTATCCTTGGGGATGCCGTGATAAAAAACCGTCTGCTTGTCCTTCCGCACGGTCGCGGCCCAGTTCGAGGCAATTTCCACAACATTGGATTCCAGGATATCCAAGAGCCTGATCGATTCCAGCTTGTCTCTCTTGGCCAGCTCCTGATATTCCCGGGTCACGTCATAGGAGGCGTAATCGAAGAGCAAAATGGTGCGGTTCAGGGTGTCCAGCGCCTGCTGCTGGTTGATCAGCGAGCTGAAGATCATCTGAAACTCGGCATAGAGCCAGATGTGCCGCCGCATCAAAATCAGCGCATAGACCATCTCGGCCATGGGAATGCCCAGGGCGTAGCATTCCGTGGCGTAGATTCTGAAATATTTCTGGACCTCTTCCGTGATTTTTTCGTGAACAAACATTTTGCTGAAGTTCCGATAGAACTGAACGCACTGGAAAATGATTTTCTGTTCGTTCAGATTCTTATAGGTCGGCGTTCTGGCGTTGTTCTGCACATCCATGGCCCATCGTTTGGCCATTTTCTCCGCGTGCTGCTCCGCCAGTTCCACATATTTCAGGGTGTAGGTTCTCATCATCCATCTCCTTTCTTTTATGGATTCGGCCTTGATTCCATCATATTCTGCTCTGGCCGCGCTGCCGGATGAGCTTTTTCACAAAGACCTCTTCCCGCTCCATTTCCTCGATCCTGTCCGTGATGTACTTTTTCGACTCCTCATGCTGGGGAATAAAAATCTTCTCCAGGGCGTTGACGCGGCGCTGCACCTTTTTCAATTCCCTGGAGAGCATCATGACGGACTTGGTCATGGTCGCATATTCGGCAAGCGTAAGCAGCGTTTTGCGGGACTGGTCTCTTGCTTCGTCGTAGGCGGCGGTGGTTTGGGGCAGCGTAAAGGCGGGATGGGGATTTTTGAGCGTAAGCCGAATCACCGGCATTCGAAGGCCCATGAGTTTGGCATAATCCGTCCGGAGGAAATAGCTTCTCACTTCCTTGCAGCTCTGCAGGGAGGCCACATCGGAGCCCATATCCACGGCCGCGCCGCGATAGGCCCCGTAGAGCCTGTTCAACCCCTGCTGGAATTCAGCCTCAATCCTGCGGATTTCGCCGATGTTGCGGACGATCTCGATGGCCAGAATTTCGCGCTTCTGGTTGAGAAGGTCGTACCCTTCATAGGCAAACGCCAGGTCTTCCTTGAGCCTGCGCAGGGAAGATTTGGTCGGGGGCAATTCTATTTTCGGCATAATTTCATCACCGGCTTGCCATCGTTTAAGTCCCTCCCTCCACGGGAGGGGTTGGAGGAGGGTGAAAATAACATTCCCCCTCCCCTCAATCCCCGCCCGCCGGGGGCGGGGAAGTTCTCATCAGGGAACGGCTGGTGGCCTCGCGCCACCTCGCGCCACCTTCAGGTGGTTAGGTGTTAGGTAATCGTGACCGTTCCCTACATCCCCCGATTCCGGGTCGAGCGTCGCGGGCCCAGAGTAACATCATAACGAAATTCTCTTTACGCGCTTGCGGCCTCCGGCATGTAGTATCGCTGAATGTCTTCCCTCGCGATGCGGTACAGTTCGTCTTGGGGAAGGAGCGACAGCATTTTCCAGCCGATCTCCAGCGTCTGCTCGATCGTGCGGTTTTCCTCGTAGGCCTGGCGCAGAAAAATCTCCTCAAAAGCCGTCCCGAATTTCAGGTAGATCTTATCCAGGTCGGAAAGCTCCTCCTCTCCGACAATCGCCGCCAGCGCCCGAATGCGTTTGACTTTCGCGTACGAGGCGAAAAGCTGGGCGGCCACCTGCCCGTGGTCCTTTCGCGTTCTGCCTTCTCCGATTCCGTCTTTCATCAGCCTGGACAGAGAAGGAAGGCCGGCAATGGGCGGATAGATTCCCTTGTTGAAAAGAGCACGCTCCAGAACGATCTGCCCTTCGGTGATATAGCCGGTCAGGTCCGGCACGGGATGGGAAATGTCGTCGCTGGGCATCGTCAGAATCGGAACCTGCGTGATGGATCCCTTGCCGCCTTTGAGCCTTCCGGCGCGTTCATAAACGGAGGCCAGATCGCTGTAGAGGTAGCCGGGATATCCCTTGCGCGAAGGAATCTCGCCGCGCGAACTGGATAGCTCCCGAAGCGCTTCGCAGTAATTGGTCATGTCGGTCAGAATGACCAGAACGTGCATCCCTTCTTCAAAGGCCAGATATTCCGCCAGCGTGAGCGCCGTGCGCGGGGTCACCAGCCGCTCGATGGAAGGCGAATCGGCCAGGCTCAAAAAGATGGCGGAGTGCGTGAGCACGCCCGATTCTTCGAGCGAATCGATGAAGAACCGGGCCACGTCGAACTTGACGCCCATGGCGGCAAAAATGACGGTGAATTCCTCCTCGGCGGTGAGAATCCTGGCCTGCCTTGCGATCTGCGCGGCAATCCGGTTGTGCGGCATGCCGCTGCCCGAGAAAATCGGAAGCTTCTGCCCCCGAATCAGCGTGTTCATTCCGTCAATCGCCGAGATGCCCGTCTGAATGAAGTCCCGGGGATATTCCCGGCTCCAGGGATTGATCGGCAGGCCGTTGACGTTCATCATCCGGTCGGTGATCACCTGCGGCGCGCCGTCGATGGGCCGCCCCAGGCCGTCATACACACGGCCCAGCATGTCGCGGTCCACTGGAATCTCAAGGGCACGGCCCACAAAGGTAACCCGGGTGCCTTTTACGGAAAGCCCGCTGGTGCCCTCATACACCTGGACGACGGCTCTTTGTTCATCCACCTCCAGCGTCTGGCCGGTGCGCAGCTCGCCTGAAGCGTCCCGGATTTCCACGATATCGCCGTAGCCGACCCCCTGAATGCCGTCGACAAAAATCAACGGACCGGCAATTCCCGACAGGTTGGTGTATTCGATTTCCGCGGACATATTACGCTCCTTTCGACGGCGCTGCGAGCAAGTCAAGCTTCTGCTCCAGCCGGTTCATGAACTCGTCGATTTTTCCGATGTCCTGATTGGGAATTTCCGATTTCAGCCGCACCAGACGCGACGCCTCTTCCAGAGCGGCAATCTCCTTCACGCTCACTCCGGCGCGCACTCGTTCCAGGCCTTTTTTATAAAGAAGAAGCAGGCTCGCCAGGATTTTGAGCTGCTTTTCAGGGCTGCAGAATTTGTCCTGGGGGTCGAAAGAGTTCTGCTGCAGAAAGGCGTTCTTGATCGATTCGGCGCAGAAAAGAATGTATTGTTCGGCGGGCGGCAGCGCGTCGCTTCCGACCAGCTTCACCACCTGCTCGAGCCGGTGATCCTCGAGCAGGATATTCATCACTTCATTCCGGGTGGCCAGCCACTGCGGATCGAGATTTTTCCACCAGTCCTCGATGTCGGAG
>JAQUVQ010000005.1 GCA_028693285.1 Smithellaceae bacterium | reverse complement strand
TGGGCGGACTGATCATGGTCAGCCTGAAGAGGAAGTATGACAAGATGTACACGGCGGAAGTCGTCGGCGCCTTCGCTCTTTACACCCTTCTGATGGCGCTCTTCACCAATCCGGTCATTGACGCGGTTAAAAACATTGTCACCTGATCAAAAGCGGCAAGAAGGCCAATAAGATACACCGATAGAAGAAAGAGAGACTGGGAAAGGAGGACAGGGCCATGATCAAGACGCACAGAATGCAGCAATACGGACATTACCGGCAGTACCAGAAGATGAGCGGAATTCTGATGATATCGGCCTGGGGATTTGCGATGGTGATTGCCTCCTTTCTGTTCCTCTGGCTGGGGTACAAGCTCGATGAGTACATGGGGACGACGCCCAACTTCATGTTTGGCTTGTTTTTCCTGGCGATCTTCGTATGCGTGATGCGGCTGTATCACGAGGCGAGGCAGCGGATGAAGGATCTGTAACCCTGAAACCATGATCTGTTGAAGATACACAAAGCCCTCCGGGAAATCCCCGGGGGGCTTTTTCGTTTGGCGGCGCAGGGAATGGATTTTTATTCCGTCAAAAACAGGGACCCGATATTGGCTTTGTCCCGTCCGGACGGGTATCTTTCGCCTTTTTCCTGAACAGCCTTTCTCGGTCCTCAAGCGCTCAGCAGACGGTCCAATTCCGACTGAAAAACATTTTCATCGGAGTAAAGGATAGCCTTCCAGCCCCTCTGCTTCGCCCGTTCAACGTTCCCCGGATCATCGTCAATGAATAGAATCCGCCCCGGCAGGGTTTTCAGCCGTTGGGCAATATCGTCAAACAACGTTGCGTCCCGCTTGCCCTTGCCCATGTGGTAGCTGTTGAAGACGTAATCAAACCACTGAAAAAAATTCATCCGGGCGTTCAGTTGGTCCAGCATGTCCGTCTGATCGCTCAAAATACCGACGACAAGATTGTCCGCCTTCAGTCTTTTGACAAGATCGATCATATTCTCCCGAAGGATGAAACGCGACAGAATTTCATCCCGCAACTGCGCATAATCCCCCCGAATGCCGGTCTTGCGGCGCATGGCATCCCAGTAGCTGATTTCGGAGCCTTTGCCCAGAATGTAGCCTGTCTCATACACCGTGTCGGCCGCAATCAGGAGAAGTTCAACGGCTTTCAATCCGTTGGCGTGGGCAATCGCCTGCAAACCGTCTTTCCAGCCTTCCTCCGCCAGCACGCCGCCGAAATCAAACAGAACGACGTCCACCGGCCCAGCGTTTTCTATCGATCGCTCCAGAAGATCCATCACGGCCGGATAGATGGCTGGATCCCTTCCCGCCCTCGGTCCCGCCACGTTGAGAACGCGAATGCGGTTTTCCCCAAGCCAGGAAACCAGGACCTCCGCTGCCTTCTCCGGGGATATTTCCTTCAGATCGATATGGAGGCATGGTCTGTCGTGCCGCCGGGTGAATTCCAGCGTCAGCGCCGATCCCGCAACCGGAAATCCGTGGGAGACGATGACGGTGCCGTCGGCGTCGATGACATTCTGCTCCGTCCTTTTGGCATAGTCCGTCGTCGGCATCTCTTGCAGGCGATACTTCAAATCCAGGGCGCCGTCCTCCGTCTTTCTCCCCCGGGGAAGCCAGCCGCCGTAAGGAAGGTTGCGGGCGATGGCAAAGTCCAGGGCCGCCCGGTCCGCGCCGGTCTGGCCTCCGGAAATGATTTTGTCGATTGGATACCGCGGTATGGTTTCAATACTCATGCGGATTCAGCGGCAACCGTTTGGGCGGCGGGGACCGGTTTTTTCATCACCAGTGCGTCCGCGGGGCATTCCCGGCTGCAGAACCCGCAGCCGATGCAGGCCTTGGAGTCCCTCAGATGCGGAAACGCGTCCACGCCTTTATCGCGGGAGAGGTCCGACATCGCCAGACATCCCACCGGACAGGCGTCAACGCAGACGGTGCAGGCAATGCAGGCCTTCAGCAGAATCTCCGGCTTGGGCCATTCGGAGCGTTTGATCATCGCGCACGGAGCGCCTGCCGCGTCCAGCACGGCGGCCTGCGGACAGATCCGGCCGCACGCGCCGCATTCAATGCATAAAACCGCTTCGATCGCATGGAGCTTCTTTTTTTCGCCCGTGATGGCGCCGGCCGGGCACAGGCGCGCGCAGGCGCCGCAACCGTTGCATTTTTCCGTGATCGTGTAGGCCATATTCAACCTCTTATTGTATTTCCAGTTTGCGCAGGGTTTCCTCTTTGGGCTTGCCGGTGGCCGCGTCCCATCCGAACTGCTCCCAGTATCCGCTCGCCAGCTTCTCGATGTCCACGGATCTTCCCTTGTTGGCGCCCTCTGCCTGGGGAATCGTGCCCAGAGCGCGGCTGCTGATGAAATTGTTTTTCGGCTCAACGCCGTGCTTGACATTGAAGGCCTGCTTCAGGGTCTGAATCCGTTCGCCGACGGTCATATACTCTTCAGGCGTCCGGTTCCAGCCCGTCGCCGCGTTGAGCCAGTCAAAGGTTGGAACTCTTTTGATCCCGACGAAGAGACCGAACATGCACATGCCGGCGCCGTTGGCCAGACTCATGAACTTGCTGCACGCGGCGGACATCCGCGCCTTTTCTCCGTCGACCCTGAACTTGCTGTTCTTGATGAAAAGCGGCAAAGGTTTGGGAATCCCTTTCACGCGCTTCCAGAGCTGAAACATTTCATAATACAGATGGGCGCCCAGCGTGTGACGGCCCGGCGTCGGCTCCAGGCTGTAATGGACATTGAAACCCGGATCACAGCGGCCGTCGTGCATGGCCGGCTCCTGGCCGCCGGCGTGGACGGTGCAGGCTTCCGATCCTTTGCCGATCCTTTGGGCGGCAATCTTCGACCCGTCGGCCAGAAGGTCTCCGATGCCCTCGCGGTTGGCCATTTTCCGGATGAGTTCGACAATCGCCTCCGTGTTTCCCCATTTCAGCTCCAGGCCGCCCGTGTCTTCCCTGGTGAGAATGCCCTTTTCGTAGCACTCGACGGCAAACGCGGCCGTCGCACCCGCGGAAATCGTATCCATGCCGGCCCGGTTCAGAAGCTCATTCAAGTAAAAGATGCTGTCCAGGTCCTCGTTCATGCACAGGCCGCCCAGCGCCAGGACGCTTTCATATTCGGGTTTGTGAGTGTGGGGATATTTTCCTTTGGCGGCGCAGATGCCGCCGCATCCCACTGGGCATGAATAGCAGTGGTACTTCACGATTTCCATGCTCCTGATAATGTCCGGATTGATGGTCCGGGACTTCGACATGGGAAGATCGCGATTGGTGCCGTCCCAGTTCTTCAGGGGCGAATCCCCCATTTCAATGGAGGTCTGGTTCATGCCCCCCGTGCCCCATTTGCGCAGGATGGAATTGTACAAAATGCCGTCCTGGGGAAACACAACGGGCGTAATGCGCAAAAAGGCGCCGACATAGCCCAGCATCCAGCCCGGCAGGGGCAGGGGGAAATTAATCCATTTCAGACAATGTTGGCTCAGCCGTTTCATGGCCTGGGGATCGCGGGCGCCGATCCTTTGAACGCCGTCGAGCACCACCGCTTTGAGCCTTTTGGCTCCCATGACGGCGCCCAGACCCGACCGGGCGGCGATCCGTCCCTTGTCGCTGCAAACGCCGGAAATCAGCGAAAGCTTCTCTCCGGCGGGGCCGATGACGGCCACGGCGGCTTTGGGGCCGTACTGCTTCTTGAGCGCTTCTTCCGTCTCGACGGCATCCCGCCCCCAGAGATCGGCCGCGTCTTTCAGAGAAGCTTTGCCGTTTTTCACATACAGATAAACGGGGCCGGAACTGATGCCGGTGAAGAAAATGGCGTCATAGCCGGAATGCTTGATGGCCGGAGAAAAGGTGCCGCCGCAGTTCGCGTCGCCCCAGCACCCGGTCAGCGGCGATTTCCCCACAAGCGTCCAGCGGCCGGAAAACAGGCTGCCGGTTCCCGTGAGCAATCCCGAGCAGAAACCGAGAATATTGTCCGGACCCAGCGGGTCGGCGCCGGCCGGCATGCGATGGTAGAGGATATAGGCGCCCAGCCCCATCCCGGACAGATACTGTTCATACACCCGGTCGGGGATTTCTTCTTCCGTCATGGTCCGGCTGGACAAATCCACCATGAGGATTTTTCCCATGTAAGGTTTTATCATGACTGCTCCCTTTCGTTCATCAGCCTTTTTTTACGCGAGACCTGTCCAGAGGCTTCCCTTCCCAGGCCGCTTCCAGCACCATCAGGTTGTCCTCGTAGTCCGTGTCTTCCGGATTGTAAATAGACGCTCCGTCGAGCAGCGCAGCGGCGGCGATTTGCGGCAGCACGTCCCGGGGGACGGACGGCTTCCCTTCGCGGTCTTTGATCTCCTGCAGGCATCTGGCGTGCCGTCCGCCGGTGATGGCGTGGAGGTCTTCATTGAGCCCGCGGATCAGGGATACGACTTTTTGGGCTCTCTGCTCCGCAGGCGTGGCCAGATACACCTGCTCTCCCGCCATGGGAAGCAGGAGCTCCGCCATGACGTCCGCCATTTTGTGCAGGTTGTACTCCAGGCCGTAGGGCAGAAGGATGGCCATGCAGAGGCCATGGGGAACGCCGCAGACGGAGCCGGTCGCATGGCCGAGATTGTGAACCAGTCCGACCATGGAATTGGAAAAGGCGATGCCCGCCAGGCAGGCGGCGACCGCCATGGCCAGGCGGCCTTCGCGATCATCCGGATTTTTCACGACCAGCGGCAGGTGCCGGTAAATCATGCCGACGGCGGAAAGCGCGTGGGCGTCGGAGAGCGGATTTTTCTGAAGGCAATAGTAGGCTTCCACGGCGTGGCTCATGGCGTCCATGCCGGTCATGGCCGTGATGAAAGGCGGCATCGTCAGGGTCATTCGGGAATCGAGGATGGAAATGTCGGGCAGCAGAAAATAACTCCCAAAGGCCATCTTCAAATGCTTCTCGTGATCCTTGATAACGGCCACCTGCGTGACTTCCGACCCCGTGCCGGCGGTGGTCGGGACGGCCACCAGGGGCTTCAGGGGGCGCTTGAGCGCGCCGACGCCGCTGAAGGCCATCAGGTCTTCCGCGTTTTCCGAAACAACGATGTTGATCCCCTTGGCCGTGTCCATGACGGAACCGCCGCCGACGGCGATGATCGCGTCGCAGGCGTTGTCCCGGTAAAGGCGCGCCAGCCGGTTGACGACCCGGAGATCCGAATCGGGGGGAACATCGTCGGCGATCAGATCCGCCTGCACGCGGTCCCCGAGCGCCCGGGAAACGATATCGATGAGACCCGCGCCCGCCACTCCCTTGTCCGTGATGACGAGTGGTTTCTTTGCGCCGCGCTCGATGAGCAGATCCGGTATTTTTTCCAGGGCGTCATGACCCGCGACAATTTTCACACGACAGCAGAACTCATAATAATCCGGCAAAAGCATCGGAATCACCCCTTCCTTTCCCGTTTTCCTCCGGCCATCCCTTCCACGACGCCGCGCAGGTAATGGCCGTCTTCGTCTTTTCCCAGCACATCCAGAATTTCCTCCTTCCGGTAGCCGGACACTCCCGCCTCCGAAAGGCTCTTCGGCAGATCCTTGCCCAGAGCGCCCCGAAGCTCTTCCAGAAAACGGTTCAGGAGGGCAAGAGCGGCCTCCGCCCTCTTTCCGGCAGGTGTTCGCGCAAACGCGTCGTCTCCGGCCAGGGGTTGAAGAAGAGCCGCCGGGTCACAGGAGCCTTCCCGAAAGCCATCTTCCAGAACGCGGGACAGGCACATGCCCATGATCACGCCCTGGGGAATGCCCAGCAGTTCGTAAAACACCTGACCGAGTTTGTGGAGCCTGCCGGAGGCCGCATTGGAAAAGGCGCAGCCGGACATCGCCGCGGCGTTGAGCACGGCAAGCGCCGCCTTTTTATTCCCGGGATCGGCGACCGCGGCCGGAAGGTTTTCCCGGACAAAGCGGACGGCGGCAAAGGAATAGGCTTTCTGGAAAGGGTTTCTGTCGGCGCTGACGTGCGATTCCACGGCGCGGCCCAGCGCGGCAAGGCCCGTCGCGGCCATCAGGATTCCTTTTCTTGCTCTCGCCAGGCGCGAATCCAGCACGGCCAGGCCGGGCGCGAGAAATTCGGAGGAAAAAATCATCCGGTTCAGATGGGCAAAGCCCGAGGTTTCCAGGCCGTCCGCTCCGGCCGTCGGCACGACCACCAGCGGCAGCAGGCGCTTGCGGACGGGCGTCTTGGGCGAAAGCTGCCGCGCGTCCGGCGTTTTCAGCGAAACCGCAAGATTCAGCACCTTGGCGACATCGGCGGCTTTCCCCCCGCCCAGCGCGATGAAGGCATCGTATTTTTTTTCCAGGCAGATGTTTTTCAAATGATCCACGACGCCGAGATCGGCTGCTTCGGTGACGCCTTCAAAAAGGCCCAGCGTCATTTTCGAATCGCCGAATGCGTTCATCAGCGTCCGGACGGCTTTGGGGCCGACCGCCCGCGCGTTGGCGACGATCAGAGGGTTCACGGCATTGAGTCCGGCCAGCTCCACGGGCAGGTGCTCCAGCGCCTTGTTTCCGGAATTGGTCTTGACGGGGCAGGTAAAATCAAAAACGGCTGCGGAATTCATATCGTATTCCTTTCGTTAGATGCCCAGCAGCGTGCGGGTGTAAACACCGATGCGGCCGCCGAGTTTGCGGCCGAACGACCACCAGGAAGGATACCGCTTCACGGCCAGAGAGGCGATGAGCTTGGGCAGAAGGTAAACTTCCACAATATCGAGAATGCGGATAATGGCCAGCGCCTGGGGAATTTCCCCGTCCGTGATCAGCCGGTTGCGCGCCGTGGCGAGCGCCGTGCTTTCCTGAAAGGAGAGAATCAGAAAGCCCGCGTCCAGGCTCTTGATGGCCAGGCGAACCTGCACGGGCCGTCCGCGGGAATCTCCGCCCAGATACTTCACGACGCCCTTTTCCCGGCCCACCACCATCCAGGGGCCGCAGGGCAGACAGCCCAGAGAAAAGGTGAAATCCTCGGGAAGTTTTTCGAATTCTTTTTTGACCTCGGAATCGACCTTTGCCGCCGCCTGAATGGCGCGGCCGGTGAACCACAGAAAAATGGCTACATACGCCCGCTTGAGCGGCTTTTTCCCGGATTGAACGTCCTTGATGATGCTCATGATCCGATCCTCCTGTCTAATGGGTTTTTTCTTTTACATCAAATTCCAGGCTGTGTCAAAACCATCCCGCACGGCTTGGGGAATGCGGCCGACCCTGCGAGCATCGCCGATGACGCGGAGTCTGGGAAAGTGAGGTTGAAGCGCCGCGGCCAGCGCGCTGTTGCTTTGCACGCCGACGGAAAGAACAACGGCATCGGCCTTTTCTTCGCGGCGTTTTCCGCCGGCAACGCTTTCCAGAAAAACGACGCCGGCCGAAATTTTGGCAAGCTTGTGGCCGGTGATGAAATCCGCGGAATAGGCTTTCAGGCGCGGAAGGATATCGTCCAGATGCTGCGGATGGACGCCCGGCGCGATCCGGTCCATCATTTCCGCCACCAGGACGCGGTTGCCTTCCTCCGCCAGCTTCTCCGCCGTTTCCAGGCCGGTCATCCCCGAGCCGATCACGGCGACCCGCTGATTTTTAAGCCGGACGGAGCCGTTCAGGATTTCGGTGACGGTGCAGACATGCGGAAGATGAACGCCTTCGACGGGCGGGACGACGGCTTTCGCTCCGGTGGCAATGATGACGGCATAGGGAGCGAGAGCCTTCACGGATGCGGGCGTTGCCTCGGCATTCAGACGGATTTCAGCCCCGTTTTGCAGGGCGGCATGCTCGAGATCGGCAAAGCACCAGTTGATCTTTTCCTTTTTGGGAGGCTTGTTGGCAAGCTGCAGCTGGCCGCCGACGGCGGCGTTCTTTTCCAGAACGATGGGTTTGAATCCGCGCTGGCCCAGAATCCCGGCCGCGGAAAGTCCGGCGGGCCCCGCACCGATGATGACCACCACGCGGCCGGCTCCGTTCTTCAGCGGCTCGGCGGTCTCGCGCTCACGGCCCAGCCGCGGATTGACGGCGCATTCCAGCGTCTCGCCTTTGGCGGCATTGGTCAGAAAGGATTCAAAGCACCACAGGCAGCTGATGCAGCGCCGAATGTCCCGTTCGCGGCCTTCGGCGGCTTTTCTGGTCCAGGCCGGATCCGCCAGATGCGGTCGTCCCAGGCACACAAAATCCTGGCACCCCTCCTGAAGCTGCGCCTCGGCCTGTTCCGGGCTGCGAATCACATTGGCGGCCAG
The DNA here is from genome assembly GCA_028693285.1 of Smithellaceae bacterium. Classification (GTDB taxonomy): domain Bacteria; phylum Desulfobacterota; class Syntrophia; order Syntrophales; family Smithellaceae; genus UBA8904. The sequence goes on along the minus strand of JAQUVQ010000005.1, from coordinate 78,551 downwards.
CACCGGAATCCCGACCGCTTCCTTTACGGCCCGGGCCAGATTCTTGCGCCATCCCGTCTCAAAGGAGGCGGGCTCCAGCCAGTAGTTCATGGTTTCATAATTGGCCGAGGAAACATCGATGGCATCGATGCCGGCCTGTTCCAGGCGTTTTGCGATCTCCACGCCCAGGGCCAGTTCAATGCCCTCGCCGGGCTGGCCGACACACCGGTAGTATTCGTCCACCGCCAGACGGACAACGATCGGAAAATCCGGACCGCAAAGGCCGCGGATGCCGCGGATGATCTCCAGAATGAAGCGCATGCGGTTTTCAATCGATCCGCCGTATTCATCCGTTCGCCGGTTGGTGCGGGGGCTCAGAAACTGCTGGATGAGATAGCCGTGGGCGGCGTGCAGTTCCACGCCATCGGCGCGGGCCTGCTGAACACGGCGCGCGGCCCGAACAAAGTCGTTCACCAGGCTGCGGACTTCCCGGGTCGACAAAGCCCGGGTTTTCTGTTTGGAATATTCGCAGGCCACGGCCGAAGGCGCCACAACGGCCGGCACCAGGCCGGTTTGGGCAAATTTTTCCGCCGCGGGCACCAGCTTGAAAAAATATTTCCAGTACCCCGGCCAGAGGCGGCCGATCCGTTCCATCAGCGGCCAGGAGCCGATCATCAGCGAATTGCTCTGACGGCCTGGGTGATGAAGCTGGCAGAAAATTTTTGTGCCGTGGCGGTGAATTCGTTCAACCATGCGGGCAAAGGGTTCGATGTGCCTATCGGACGTCATGGCCAGCTGGCGCGGCAGGCCCGCGCCGTGACGTTCATTGACGCGGGTAATGCCGGTCATCAGCAGTCCGAGGCCGTTTTTCGCGCGTTCTTCATAATAGGCGACGAGCTGTTCCGAGGGGGTCCCGTCAAAATTGGCCATCCCCACTTCCAGGGGAGGAAGAACCACGCGGTTGCGCAAAATCACGCTGCCGATCCGGCCTTCTGAAAAAAGGAGGTTGTAGTGCATGCTCATGTCCTCAGGATTGATCGACGCCTACCCATTGCTTCGCCGGCCCGATGAGCGCAAAGGGAGCCGGATTGATTTTCCCTCCGCCCAGCGCCATATACCCGAGACCGAGAAACAGATGATCGTTGATCCTGCGGATCTCGTCGCGCATGGAATGAACGGTCCCTGTATTGTAGGCGCCGTAATTAAGTTTGAAGGCGGGTTTGCCGTCGTAATCCGACGGTCCGATTTCCGTGTCCATTCTGCGCGTCCGGTAAACTTTGCCCCCGGCATCCCTGAAAATATTGTACCCGTATCCCCTGTCTTTTTCAGACGGGTTGAAGGCCTTGCCCTCCCAGCGTCCCGGACCGAAAAAGTGATGGGTGAAATAAGCCGCGCTGGACGCCAGAATGCCGACATCCACCGTCACCGCGGCAAATTCGCCCCGGAAATCGTGAAAGGAAGGCGCGGAAGCGGCATAGTAAAGCTGGAAGATCTCCGCCTTGTCGAGCTTGCCAATGTCCTCCAGGGTCGCCTTTTGAGGCGCAACGCCCAGAATCTCCTCCATGCTTCTTCCGTCCCAGGCGCCGCCCTTCTGAAGAATATTGATTCCGGTCACCACGGCCGACAGACAAATCAAAACAACGGCAAAAATCAGAATTCCCTTTAATGCTTTCATCTTATTCCCGTCCTGAAATTTATTTTTTAACAGCTCCGGCCTCTCCACGAATCGTTGCAGGTGGCCATGCCCATGATTTTGTTCAACCAGTCCATCGCCCTGATGGGAAGAAGAACCTTGGTGAGCGGCGTCAGGATTTTCACGGGAAAATCCGGCACCGCGACCATGGCCTGATTGCGCTTGACGGCCCGGATCACCTTTTTGGTCACGTCGGAGGCGGAAAGCATTCTGGTGCCCGCAACCATCTTTGATCCTTCAAACATGCCGGTATTCACCGTGTTGGGGCATACGTAGGTGACCCCGATGTTGTACTGATGTTTTTTCATTTCCTGGCGCAGTGAATCGGAGAAGCCCACCACGCCGAATTTGCTTGCGCAGTAAGCGGAAAGATTGGGAAGAGACAGAATGCCGCCCGCCGAGGCGAAGTTGACGATATGGCCGCCTCCCCTTTGAATCATGGAGGGCAGAAACGCCTTGCACGTCCAGAACTGGGCGGTGAGATTGATGCGGATGGTTTTTTCAATGTCGTCGTCGGAAAGATCGAGCAGCTCCCGGGCCTTGACGATGCCGGCGTTGTTGACCAGAATATCGACCGGACCGAATTCCTTTTCCACCCGGCGGGCCAGCTCGTAAACCGCCTCCCTGTTGGAAATATCGCAGACGAAGGCGGCGCACCTGCCTGTTTTCGCAAGCTCGGCTTGGGCCTCCGCAAGCGCCGGTCCGTTCACGTCCACCAGCGCGACCGCGCATCCTTCCCTGAGGAAATCCTCCGACAAACTCCGGCCCATGCCCATCGCCGCGCCCGTAACCAGGGCAATTTTACCCCGCAAATCCTTCATGGTCTTCCCTCCCCGATGACGGGCCGGTGTTTGCCGCCGGACCGCTTACAGCATTTCAATGGCCGTTGCGATGGAAACGCCTCCCCCGCCGCACAGCGTGGCGAGGCCCAGCGTCTTTTTGCGCTTTTTCATCGCGTGGATGAGCGTTACCATGATCCGGTTGCCGGTTGCGCCGACCGGATGGCCCAGGCCGATTCCGGAGCCGTTCACGTTCGTAATCTCCCGGTTGATTTTCAGCTCTTTTTCACATCCCAGGTACTGGGCGGCGAACGCTTCGTTCACCTCGATCAGCTCAAAATCCTCCAGCTTCAGGCCGGAGCGCTTCATCAGGCTTCGAACCGCGGGGACGGGGCTCAGTCCCATGACGGACGGGTCGCATCCGCCGTATCCGACCGCCTTGATCTTGGCCAGGGGCTTGAGGCCCAGCTCCTTCGCTTTCTCCATGGACATGATGACGGTGGCGCTGGCCGCGTCGTTCAGACCCGAAGCGTTTCCCGCCGTAACCTTGCCGGTTTTGGGAATGAAGGCCGGCGGAAGATTGCGCAGGTCTTCCAGCGTAATGCCGGGCCGGAAATGTTCATCCTTGTCAAAAATCTTGGGCGGCTTCCCTTTTTTCTGCGGAATCTCGACCGGAACGATTTCTTCGGCGAAATCCCCCTCCTTCGTGGCGCGCTCCACGTTATTGTGGCTGCGCAGGGCGACTTCGTCCATTTCTTCGCGGGAAATGCCGTACATCTGGGCGATAAATTCCGCGGTGTGCCCCATGATGTAGGGTTTGCCTTTGTACAGGTCGTAGGGCATTCCTCCGGCCAGAGGGCTGTCCGCGGGAGCGGGAAGAATTCTGGATCCGCACATCAGGCCTTCAATGAGTTGGTCGTCCAGCGTGCTGTTCTGCAGCCGGCAGCCCCAGCGCGCGCCGGGAACGGCATAGGCGATGCCCGACATGTGCTCGGCGCCCCCGGAGAGAATAATATCCGCCAGGCCGGCCTGAATCATGGCCATTCCGGAGATCGTGGCTTCCATGCCCGAAATGCACACCCGGTTGATCGTGACGGCAACCGACGTATTCGGAACCCCCGCCTTCAGCGCCGCGATCCGGGTAAGGTTGAGCGAATTGTACGGCTCAAAACAATTTCCGAAGCGGACGTCGTCAATCAGCTCCGGAGCTACGCCGGACCGCCGGATGGCCTCTCTCATCGCAACGCTCGCAAGATCCACCACATGCAGATCCCTTAACGATCCGCCGAACGAACCGATCGCCGTCCGGCAGGCTGAAACAATAACCACATCCTTCATCATGCTTTTCTCCCTGTCTGTATGATTAATTTGAATGAATCTGCATTCGGCTGTCCGCCAAATGACGCTCGATAAAAAAAGGAGGAACCGTTACGGTTCCGGTTCCTCCTTCAAATTGGTTTTCTTCAAGAACGTTTAAACGGCAAAGGCTTCTTCGCTGATGTTCATCGCGCTCTGCTCGTCCTTCTGCAGGTTTTCCAACCTGGCCGGCACCAGTCCGGTGATTCGGTTGATGAAGAATTTTGCGCCTTCGATCTTGCCGGAATAGAAAGCTTTGTCCCTGTCGCTCGCGGCATTGGCCAGGCCTTTAACGGCGGTGTTGGCCATCCAGATGTGCAGCCAGCCCACCAGGGCGTCGGACAGGCAGTTGAGGTAGTCGGCCGCGCCGATCAGGGGAACAAACGGCGTCGTCTTCAACATTTTGGCAAATGCCATGGCGGTTCCCGCACAGGCGTTGAGGGCGCCTTCGACGATTTCGGCCTCGGCTTTGAGTTTGTCATTGCCTTTGGCTTCGGCAATGGCGGCCTGGGTCAGACCCAGCAGGTTCATGAAATACAGGCCTTTCTTCATGCCGAGCTTGCGGCCCAGAAGGTCCATGGCCTGAATGCCGTTGGTGCCTTCATAAATCAGGTTGATCTTCTGATCGCGCATCATCTGCTCGACCGGGTACTCCCGGCAGTAGCCGTAGCCGCCGTAGGTCTGGACGGCGTCACTGCAGACTTCCATGCCCCGCTCGGTGCAGTAGGACTTGACCATCGGCGTGAGCATTTCGATCATGCCGTGCCAGTATTCTTTGTCCTGCTCTTTGTTCTCGAGACCGGCGTTGAATTCCCGGTCCATGGCGTAGTAGCACAGGAAAGCCAGCGCGCGGATCCCTTCGGTGATGCTCTTCTGTTTGAGGAGCATGCGGCGCACGTCCGGATGCTGGATGATCGGAACCGCTTTCGGATTCGGAACCTTCATGGCCATTTCAATGATGTTCGAGCCCTGAATGCGCTGCTTGGCGTAATCCAGCGCGTGCAGGTAGGAGGCCATCGCGAGCGATACGCCCATCATGCCCACGCCCTGGCGCTCTTCATTCATCATCTGGAACATGATCTTCATGCCGTCGCGCTCCTCGCCCATGAGGTAGCCGATGCACTTGCCGTCGGTGCCGAAATTCAGCGTACAGGTGGCGTTGCCGTGGATGCCCATTTTGCTTTCGATGTTGCCGCACTGCACGTCGTTGGGTTCTCCCAGCTCGCCCTTCTCGTTGATGCGGATCTTGGGAACGATGAAAATGGAGATGCCCTTGGTGCCGGCGGGATCGCCTTCGATGCGGGCCAGGACCGGGTGAATGATGTTTTCGGCGAGATCATGGTCGCCGGCGGAGATGAAACATTTGGTGCCGGTGATGGAATACGTGCCGTCGGCGTTCTTCTTGGCCGTAGTTTTCAGAATGCCCACGTCGGAGCCGGCGCCCGGCTCGGTCAGGCACATCGTTCCGGCCCAGACACCGGAGAACATCTTTTCAAGAATAATGTCCCGCAGGGGATTCTGGAAAAAGTCCTCCACCAGGCGCGCCGCGCCGTGGGTCAGACCGGGGTACATGAGAAACGCCTGATTGGCGGCCAGAAACATGTTGGCGCAGGCCGCCCCGATGATGAACGGAAAAGCCTGACCGCCGACTTCGGGCGAATCCGCCGTCGTCATCCAGCCGCCTTCGCAATAAAGCTTGTAGAGACGGTGATAGGCTTCCGGTGCGAAAACCTTGCCGTCCTTGAAGACCGCTTCGACGGGTTTGCGGTGGACCTCATCCGGATAGGTGGGCGCGATCTCGACCTCGGCAAATTTCTGCGCCTGGTCCAGCACCATGTTGCACATATCCGCATCGTGATCGGCGTAACGGCCCTTTCCCAGGAGCGTTTCCCCGATGTTGAACATTTCAAAAAGCTGGAATTTGATATCCCTTTCGTCAACCCACAAACTTGCCATACAAACCTCCTTGTTTTCTTTTATTTATGAACGAGTAATCGTTCCGGTTTCCCCCTGAAGAGCGTGCGGGAAGGTGCTTCGACGAAGTTCATATGGCAATTGAGAACAATTGTCAAGCGTTCGGGAATATTTATTCTGCAAACGGCTGCATTTTACGCTTCGACCTCGGCTTCAACCTTCTGAAGCACTTCCACGCCGTTCTGGTTGACCACCTTCAGATCAATCCTGGCGCGTCCCGACTGCACATCCGTGACGGTTCCCTGGACCGAAATCGTATCTTCCATCAGCACCGGAGCGCTGAACCGGCATTTGAGCCTCTTGAGCTTCCCGGGATCTCCCGCCCAGTCGGTGACGGTTTTGGACGCAAAGGCAAGTGTGCACAATCCCTGAAGAATCGCCCCTCCAAGCCCGACCATTTTCCCGAATTCGGGATCGATATGAATCGGATTGAAATCGCCGGATGCGCCGGCGTAGTAAATGGGCCTGTATTTATCGACCTTCTCGCTTCCGCTGAAGGTCTGTCCTTTTTCAATGGCCATGGCGTGCCTCCTACTTTCTGACGACAAAGGTGTAAATTCCACGGCAGACGTCCCGGCCGTGCTGGTTTTTCGACTGAACTTCAATGGCGATGATATCCAGCTTTTCCTTGTTCTGAATGTGCACTATCTTTGCGCCGGTGGTGATGACATCTCCCGCCTTGACCACCTCGAAAAACTCCAGTTCCTGCTCTCCGTGGACCAGCATCGCCATGTTCAGGTTCAGATCCCGGTCGTTGAACACCGGCTCGATCAGGTAGGCGCCATAGACCACCGCAAAGGTGGGCGGGGCGATGATCGTTCCGTACTTCGATTTGGCGGCGAAATCGTCTTCCAGATAATGCGGATCGAAATTCTTGATCGCTTTCGCATACTCTTTGATTTTTTCCCTGCCCACCTCATAGGTATAGGATGGGTAGGCCTTGCCGATGAATTTTGCGTCGATGGCCATGGGTCTTTCTCCTTGCAGCGTCATGTCTCCGGTCGGAAAGCGCGCGCCTTCGTCTGAACGGCTAGGCCGCGTACCTCCGGATCAGGTCTTTGGCGATCAGGATGCGCTGGATTTCCGAAGCGCCCTCGCCGATTTCTCCCAGCCTCGCGTCGCGGTAGAGGCGCTCCACGGGGTATTCCTTCATGTAGCCGTAGCCCCCGTGAATCTGAACGGCCAGGTCGGAGATCTGCTTGCCGGTCTCGGAAGCCCAGACTTTGGCCACGGAGGCCAGCACGGCGGACTCGGGACGGCCGGTCTGCTTGGCCCACGCGGCCTGATAAATGAGGAGCCTCGCCGTATCGGACATGATCAGCATATCGGCAAGCTTGAACGAAATGTCCTGAAAGCGGTTGATCGGCTTTCCGAAGACCACGCGCTCCTTGGAATACTTGTTGGCCAGCTCCAGGCACTTGGACGCAATGCCCAGGCAAACGGTCGCCATGCCGATCCGGCCGTATTCCAGCGTCATCATGGCCTGGATAAAGCCGCTGCCCACCGTGCCCAGAACGGCGCTGTCCGGCACTTCGCAGTCCTCGAGGATCAGTTCGGCGGTCGGGGAGCCGCGAAATCCCATTTTGTCGAAAGGTTTGCCCGCTTTGAACCCCGGTGTGCCCGCCTCCACCAGGAAGCAGGTCACGCCGGCCCCCGGTCCCTTCGCCTTGTCGTTATAAGCGAAGATCAGCGCCACGTCGGCAATGGTGGCGTTGGTAATGAATGTTTTGGTTCCGTTGAGAATCCAGCGGTCCCCGTCTTTCACGGCGGCCGTCTTGATGGACGCGGCGTCGGAGCCGGCTTCCGGTTCGGTGAGGCCAAAACAGCCGATGATTTCCCCTTTGATGATGCCGGGAAGATATTTTTTCTTCTGCTCTTCGGAGCCGAACAGCCTCAGCGGCATGCCGAACAGGCCGGAGGATGCGCCGCAGGATAAAAAGGTGGACGCGCAGGCGGCCGCGACCGCTTCCCCCGCGATGGCCTGGCTGATCAGGTCGAGATTCGTTCCGCCGTAAGCTTCTTCGTGTCCGATGCCGAGATAGCCGATGCCGGCCATCTTCTTGATATTTTCTCTGATCAGCCCGGGGACTTCTTCATGGGGCGCTTCATCGAGCAGCGCGGCGCGCGGTTCGATTTCCTTTGTGCAAAATTTCGTAAAATTGTCCTTTATCGACAACTGTTCCGGCGTTAAATCATAGTTCATGGCATATTCTCCTTCAATGGATGTCTGGTTATTCTGCTTCCGGCCTGAGGCTACATAAAGCTCAGGATGCGGGAGATGATGAATTTCTGCATTTCCGATGTCCCTCCGCCGATCTGCGCCAGTTTCACATCCCTCAAAAACCGCTCGATCGGATATTCGTGGATGAACCCGTAGCCGCCGAAAATCTGGACTGCGTCGCTGGCGGCTTTGATGCCGTAGTCGCCGACCACGGATTTCGCGATGGACGTATGCAAATGATTCAAAGGCTTTCCGGAATCCTTGTCGTGAGCCACGCGGTAAACAACCATTTTGGCGGCCTCCTGGATGATCTTGATGTCCGCCAGCTTGTGCTGAATCGCCTGGAACGCGTTGATCGGCTTGCCGAACTGCACCCTTTCCTGGGAGTATTTGGTGCAGGACTCGATGGCGAACTGCAGGGCGCCGACGAAAGGCGCCAGAAGGGAGCTGCGGTCCCAGGACAGGGTCTCATGGGTGTATTCAAACCCTTTGCCGACCTCGCCCAGCAGGTTTTCTTCCGGAACTTCGCAGTTGTCCAGAATCACTTCGGAGGTGGCGGATGCCCGCACGCCCATCTTGTGAAACGGCGCGCCGGTTGCGAATCCGGGAAAGCCTCTCTCGACGATGAAGGCGGTAATGCCCTTGTGCTTGAGGGCCTTGTCCACCGTGGCATACACAACGCAGACTTCGCAGACCGGGGCGTTGGTAATAAAGGTCTTCGTCCCGTTGAGAATCCACTTGCCGTCTTTTTTGACCGCCGTGGTGGTGATGGACGCGGCGTCCGAACCGGCGCCCGGCTCCGTCAGTCCCATGCACCCGATCCATTCGCCGCTGGCCAGCTTCGGAACGTACTTTTTCAGCTGTTCGGGCGAGCCGTGCTTGAAGATCGTGTCCGCGCACAGGTAAGTGTGGGCGCCCAGGGCAAGCAGATGTCCCTGATCGACGCCGGCATGGCCCAGGGCTTCGCCGGCCAGGCAGCAGGTCTCTACACTGGCGCCCGATCCGCCCAGTTCTTCGGGAAACGGAAGGCCCAGGATGCCCATCTCACCGAGTTTCCGCCACACCTCCATGGAGAACTCGCTTTTGAGATCTGCCTCCTCGACCAGCGGCACAATTTCCTTTTTTGCGAACTTATAGACCGAATCTCTGAACATCAGCTGTTCTTCCGTAAAACCGAATTCCATGAATGCCTCCTTTAATGCATTATTTTCCGTTGACGATTCTGGAGAGAATCTGCTCCTTGATTTTCTCCTTGATCTCGCTGTAATTGAACGCCTCGCGATCAATCGCGTACTGGATGATGGTTCCCTGAATGAGCGCGATGATGATCACGGACGTCAGGTTCACGTCCTCCACGGTGAAAACGCCTTTGGCCGCCCCTTCCTGAATGATCGCCGCGATCTCGGCGCGGTAGCTCTGAAAAAGTTTGACGTTCGCCTGGCGAATCCTGGCATCGTGATTGATCTGCGCCCAAAAATCGATGAGCACGTAAAAATACGCCTTTTCCCGGTCCACCAGCGCAAAGGCTTCGTCGCAGAAAGCCATCAGTTTATCCCTGGGTTCGGCAAGCTCCCCCATGGCCTTTTTCAGATTGTCCCGAAGATTGGCGTTCATCTCCTTGAGCAGCTTGAAAAGAAGATCTTCCTTGTTTTTGAAGTAGTAGTGGACCAGGCCCGTGGACAGGCCGGCTTCCTCGGCGATATCCTTGATGGTGAAATCGTTGTACCCCTTCTGCGCAACCACTTTGTACGCCGCCGCCGTCAGTTGGGACCGCCTCAGATTCAGCAAATCATTTTTGTTCCGCTCATTCATCTCTTCTGCAACACTTTCTTGCATGAAAGGGAATCCGGTCCTTCAGCACCGCACCGTGTTCAGCACCCGGATTCCCGCGCCGTCAAGCATTTCCTCCTGTCCGGCCCACTCGGCATCGGGGATCCACCGGTCATGCGCCTCCGGTGTATACTGCAGCCGGTAGCGATTTTCTTCAAAAGGCCGCGTTCCTCCCATGATCAGAGCTTTTCCCTTCACCGGCTTCACCGCGCCCGGATCCAGAAGAATAAAGCCGACATCATCATACTCAAAACGGTCCCGGTGCTCTTCCAGAAGCCCGGAAATCACCTCGCCGATTCCGTCCAGCCCAACCCTTTCGAGAACGCCGCGCGCGGAGCCGGCGGGCGACCGGCGCAGATAGAAGCGCCAGACATCATCGAACCCGTCCGTGGAAAGAAGCACCCGGTGGTCCCGGTCCGGCATCCGGTGCTCCGTCACATCCACAATCTGCCTGCTTCTTCCCGCAAAATCCATGTTGCGCCCCGTCTGACGGCGAATCTTTCCCGTAAGGCCATCCATGACCGTTACGACGCTGTCGCCTCCGTTCGCGATGATCAGAAAAACATCCTCTCCTTCACGGCGAAGGGCGACGGCGCTGAAGGTCGTCTTATGCTGGTACTTCTGGCCGTCATAGACCCCGGTGTTCATCATGTCCTTCCAATCCCGGGCCGTTTCCGGGGAACCGGACCGCAAAAGCCTCTCCGACAGCCGCTGCAAAAGATCCCTCGACGCCCAGGGGAAGCGTTCCGTGCCGTCCGCCACGGCGAAGACCAGGTGCTCAAAATCAAAGTAAAGGCAGTCCCCGTTGCCGTATCCGCTGCGGATTTTATCGCTGCCGGTGCTGATTCCCCCGCACAGAGCCCCCGGCATCTTCAGAATCCGCTTGAATGGATTGATCTCAACCGTCGGCGACTCCTTTGCGGCCATCAGTCGATGACCCGAAAATACTCAATATCCCGAATGCTGCCCTTTCGCTCTCCGGCAAATACCGGCTCCACGCGGGCGCCCACGCGAATCTTCGCTTCATCCTCAATGTTGATGTAGTGCTGGAACAGGGTGTCGGCGCCGTCAAACCTGATAAACCCGTAGCCATAGGGGACCGGCTTCTGCGCGCCCGTTTCCGGGTCGATAAACGCGTAGCGAAGAATCGTAAAGGTGCCGATGACCCCTTTCGGCCCGACTTCGACCCAGTCTTTCATCTCGACAAAGCAGTCTCCGCAGACGCCGCGCGGCGGAATATACACCTTCCCGCATTTGGGGCACTTGATCCCCAGAAACCGCTTATGGTCGCGAATCTCCGCAAAAAACCTGCTTCCGTGCATGCCCACGGAATACGCGAAGGGCTGAACCGCGTCGCCCGATTCGATAATGATGTTTTCTTTTTCCGCCATGCTGGTTCCTCCTTGTTGCTTCAGGCCGGTTTTTTCTTTCCGTGCAGAATCATATCGGTCCACCAGCAGCCGCCGAAACCGCTGCTGAAGGCAAAGTTGACGTCCGGAACCTGCCGGCCTTCGGCTTTGCCCATCACCTGCATGGCCGCTTCCGCGCAGCGGATCAGCCCGGTCGCCCCGATGGGATTGCAGGAAATCACGCCGCCCGACGGATTGATCGGCAGTTCGCCGCCCATGTCGGTGTTGCCGTCCCAGATATACCGCGGCGCCTCGCCGGGGCCCACCAGGCCCATGTCCTCGATCCAGATCAAACCGCCGAACGAATAGGGCTGGTACATCTCGACAACATCCAGTTCTTTGCGCGGCTCTTTGATGCCCGCCTTCTTCCAGAGTTCCTGCGATCCTTCGCGCATGCTGGTCAGGCGGCCGTAATCGGCGTCGCCCAGGTAGCTGTAGGAGTGGCGCGCAGCCGTGCCCCAGATCCAGTCCGGTTTCGGGCAGATCTTTTCGGCGATGTCTTCACTGGCCATGATGACCGCGCACGCGCCGTCGGAGCGGGGGCAAACGTCCAAAAGATGGATCGGGTCCGCCAGCATCGGGGAAGCCAGCACTTCTTCCAGGCTCACTTCCTTTCGAAGCTGCGCGTGCGGATTGTTCATCGCATGTTTCCGGTCGCGCACGCTCACCCGGGCGCCGTCGCGGTCCGTCGCGCCGTAGCGGGCCATGTAAGCCTGCGCCTCCGCCGCCAGACCCGATATTGCGCCGGCGAAGACCAGGCGGTCCCAGATGGGATCAAAAGCCGTGGTGATGGCGCCGGTCGTGTCCGATTCGGAGTTCTTTTCCCAGCCGATGATCAGCACTCGGTCGAACATTCCCGAGCCGACCAGATGATATCCGCCGATGGCGACGGTGCAGCCGGTGGTTCCGCCGGTGGTCAGCTTGATAATGGGCTTCATCGTCCCGCCGGAACCGTCCACGCTCCAGCAGTCCACGTAGTTGATCCCCTCAAAATGATCCATGTTCCCGATGACGACGGCGTCGATGTCCTTCAGCTTCAGGTCGGCGTCCGCCAGCGCACGGGCAACTGCCTCATGGATCAGCTCCTGTCCGTTGACGTCGGGGCGATGGCTCTTATGGAAGGTCTGTCCGGTTCCTACAATTGCAACTCGTTTCGCCATGGTTTGTCCTCCTACTTGTCCTTGTCCAGAATCCACACACAGTGGGACTGGCCGCCCAGCCCGTTGACACCCTGCACCAGGCCGGTTTTCGCTTTTTGCACCTGAAAACCGCCCGCGTCTCCCCGAATCTGCCGGACCACCGCGGCCATGCTGTAGAGGCCGGCGGCGATGACGGGATGCCCGGAAAGCAGTCCGCCGGAGGCGTTCACCGGCAGCGGGCCGTCGAGGTTGAACTCTCCCCGCTCCAGCCGTTTTCCAGCCGCCGCGTCGTCGGCAAGCCCCATTTCCTCCAGCCACAGAAGCTCCTGATAGGTAAAAGCGTCGGAGACTTCCGCGACATCGATTTCCTTTTTCGGGTCGTGGACGCCGGCCATCGCGTAGGCCTTCCTGGCCGCCTGGGCAAGCGAACGGGCGCGGGAGAGGTCCCGGTCTCCAAAGAAGAAGCTGTCCGCGCAGAAGGACACGCCGCGCACCCAGACCGGCTTCTGCCGGAACTTTTCCGCCACCGATTCGTGGGCGATGATGACCGCCGCGCATCCGTCGGATACCGGAGAGCAGTCCAGCTTGTGAAGCGGATCCGCGACCATTTCAGATTTCAGAACATCCTCGACGGTGATTTTCATGGGAAGCTGCGCCAGCGGATTTTTAAGCGCGTTGCCGTGGTTCTTCACGGAAACCAGGGCCAACTGTTCGGCGGTCGTTTTTGTGCGGTGCATGTAGGATCGCGCCTGCATCGCGCAGGCGGTGATCATGTCCATGCCCAGACTCCGCTCGTAGATGGGATCAAAGGCTGCGTTGGTAATGAGACTCGACACGCTCTCGGAACCTTTCGTATGCCCCGTCACCAGGGTGGTCCGGTAGGAGCCGGAAAGAGCCCTCGTCATGCCGTAAAAAGCGCCGTAGGTGCCGTCGCCCTCGACGCAGGAGATGTTTTTGTGGGCCGCGCCGCTGGCGTCCCCCACGGCCATGCAGGAAATCGTCCGGCCGTCCCAGAAGTCGCTGGAGGTGGTCACCACGTTGTCGATGTCGTCGAGGGTCATCCCCGCGTCGGTGAGGGCCTTGTTCACGGCCTCCCACGCCATGTCGGCAAAGGTCTGGCTGATCTTTCTTTTTTCAATTTTCGTCATTCCGACGCCGATGATCGCTGCTCTGTCCATAGCTGTGGCTCCTTCCCTATTTAACCGGTTTGAAATGCGAAATGTCGCGGATGGTGCCTTTGCGCACCTCGGAGTACACCGCCCGGACGCGCATGCCGATGCTCACTTCCTCGGGCCTGACGCCGTCCAGATAATGCAGCAGGGCGGTATCGGCGCCGTCGAGTTGAATCAGCCCCCAGATCACTGGAACCTTTTTATCCGCGGGAATGGCGGCGAACGGCCGCCCCGCCACCGCAAACGTGAGCAGGGTCCCTTCATCGGACACCTTCACCCATTCCATGTTTTCGGTGAAGCAGCGCGGACAAATCTTGCGCGGAGGCAGCAATACCTTTCCGCAGTCGCCGCATTTGGTCGCGGTGATTTTCTTTTCATCGCGCAGCGTCACAAAAAACCGGGTCGCCGTGTCCCCTGCCCACCAGGAATAGGGAACGTTGATCTGGCTTTGGTAAACCATCGGCTCAATGCCTTGAAATTGATCGGACATGATTTTTCTCCTAAGGGTTTTGCCACCCCCGCGGGCGCCGCGGGAGGAGCAGATGAATTGGCCTATCTTCCTATGATATACCGGTGCGGATCCACTTCCTCGCGGAGAATCCGCAGTTCGTCTTCACGGGGCGGCTCCGTCTCCGTGATCCGGTCGGCCCAGAGAAGTTCAAAGCCGCAGTTGTCCTGGATATCCGTCCGGTTGTATCCGGGGTTGATGTTCAGCACCTTCATCCGCTTGGACGTGTCGTCAAAGCCCATGATCGCCATATTGGTAATGATCCGGTAGGGGCCGGTTCCCTTGGGAAGCCCCGCCTCATAGCGCGAATTCCCGCCGCTCAGATATCCCGGGGACGTAATGAAATCGATCTTGTCCGTGAAGCGCTTGGAATCCTGCGGCGTCATCACCATGGTCCGCCAGCACAGGGAGGCCAGATCGTTGGCGCCGCCGGATCCCGGGAACCGCACTTTCGGCTTCGCGTGATTGGTGCCGATCATGGTGGAATTGATGTTTCCGTACATATCGATCTGCGCGCCGCCCAGAAAGGTGTAGTCCACCATGCCGCGCTGACAGGTTTCCATAATGTCCGGCATGGAGCTGGCCAGAATGGCCTTGTGAAACGTCCGCGAATCCCCCACCGAGATCGGCATGGACGGCAGAATCGGCGCGACGCCGCCGGCTTCAAACATGATGGTAAGATTGGGCGAGTGCGTTTTCTGCGACAGCATCGCCGCGGCGCAGGGCGCGCCCGTTCCCACGACGACGGTCGCGCCGTCCTCCAGGTTCCGCGCGGCCACGCAGATCATCAGTTCCATTGCATTGAAGTCCGCCATATTCCTCCTCCTTATCGATTATGCGTCAGATGCTCGATGGCGCGCAGCTTCAGCATTCTCGCGATGCCTCCGTTGAGCTCCAGGTATTCGTAGAAATTTTTCGTGTCCAGAATCTGCCGTTTGAAAAATTTCCGGAACTCTTCGGGATCGCGTTCGATTTTGAGCCACTGCCGGATATGCTCTTCGTCGGAAAAATACTCGTAGGGCATATTTCCGGGATAGCTGCCGTAGGGCACTTCCACGACCGCGTCCACGCACCAGAACGGAATGAAGGTAGCCGTCGGCTGCCGCCGGATCTCATCGTTGGAGATGATCCGCTCCGTGGTGATCACGACGCGTTTGGACGCTTTGGCCAAATCCTGGTCCGACACGGTCGATCCGAAAACGTGCGCGTTCCCGTAAACGTCGCACTCATGGACATGGATGGCCGCGAAATCCGGATACAGGGCCGGGAAGGCGGCAAATTTCTGTCCGGTGAAAGGACAGAGAATTTCCTTGGCCGCACTGTACTTGAACGTATCGGTTCCCATGATATTGCGCGCCGGAAGAAAGGAAAGCCCCATGGCCGCAGCTTTGATCCGCCAGGAGAGGGTCGCGTTCGTCCATTCCGTGAGCTTGATTTTCCCGCTCTCCACCGCGCGGCGCGCGTTGGGGGAAAGGCCGCGCGCCTCCAGACCGATGACGTAGGCGATATCCAGGCGGTCAATGCATTCCCCGCCGACCAGAATCTGCATGTCGTGCGTGGCGGTGTGGCCGGCAAACGCCAGATTTTTCTTTCCCTGGCGGGCAATCTCATGAAGCACCGCAGTCGGGATGCGGTTGGCGCCGAATCCGCCGATGGCGATATAGTCGCCGTCTTTGACCAGTCTTTTCACCGCTTCGTCCACCGTGGTGACTTTGTTGACCATGGCGCGTGATTTATTGCGGAAAAACTCCCTCGCTTTGTCCGCATTCGGATCAGAGAAAAGCTGATTCTGCCCCTGCTTCAATTCCACTGCCTTATTCATAGTTCTCCACCTTCCTGACTAAGGTTTTTAATCATCGCGCCGGCTCACGCCCGGGACTGCTTTTGCCCGTAAAGCTCATCGACCGCTTCCTTCCCGTACATCTCGTCAATCAGATCCTGGTACTTCTCATTAATCACCTTGCGCTTCAGTTTGAGCGTCGCCGTCAGTTCGCCGCCCTCCTGGGAAAAATCCGTTTTGATGATCCGGTAATCCTTGATGGTTTCGTACTTGGCCAGATGCGTGTTGCGCTCCTCGACATGGTTTCTGACAATCGCCAGGAAGCGGTCGTTGTCCAGCAGGTCCGCCGGTTTCTGATAGGGGATCTTTTCATCGTCGGCGATCATCGCGGCAATCTCCAGATCGATGTTGCACAATCCAGTCAGGTATTTTTTCCTTTCACCGATCACGATAAACTGGGTAAACAGCGGATCGGACTTGAACAGCCCTTCGATCATCTGCGGAGCGATGTTTTTGCCTCCTGAGGTGATGAGAAGATCCTTCTTGCGGTCCGTGATGAGGAGATTGCCTTCCTCGTCGAACTTCCCGATGTCGCCCGACATCAGGTAACCGTCCGGCGTGAATACGGCGCGGGTTTCCTCCGGCAGCTTCCAGTATCCCTTCATGACATTTCCGCCCTTGATCAGAATCTCTCCGTCTTCGGCGATCCTGATGTCCTGGCCGGGCATCGGCTTGCCGGTCGTGCCGATGCGAAAATCGGACAGGGACTGGATGGACGCCGGCGCCGTCGTTTCGGTCATGCCGTATCCCTGAATGACCGTAATTCCGGCGGCGTTGAAGAACCGGATAATTTCCGGCGCCGTGGGCGCGCCGGCAGCCGTCATCCATTTCAACCGTCCGCCCAGCTTCTGCTGGAGCTTTTTAAAGATGACGGCATAGGCGATTTTGTATTTCAGTCTGAGCCCCGGCGGAATGGGCTTGTGATTCTCGCGAAGTTCGCTGATCCGGTTGCCGACACACTGCCCCCAGTAAAACACCTTCTGCTTGAAAGGGGACTGTTCCTTCACCTGCGTAATGATCTTCTGGTACACTTTTTCACACACGCGCGGAACGGCCAGAATCATGGTCGGCCTCTTTTCTTCGAAGTCCGTCAGAAGCGTGTCGATCGACTGGGCATAGGAGATGGTGATCCCGCGGTGCATGGCATAAAAATGTCCGGGAATCCGCTGAAACACGTGGGAGAGGGGAAGAAAGGCAACCAGCACGTCCTGATCGTCGGCAAACGGAGGCTGGACCGCGTCCAGGGATTTCACAATCCAGAAAACGTTCCCGTGGCTGATCATGGCGCCCTTGGGCAAGCCGGTCGTACCGGACGTATATACGAGAGTAGCCAGATCATCGACCGTCACTTCCCGGGAGAGCTTCTCAAAAAGGGAAGGGTCTTCGGCATGCTTTTTCCTTCCCAGTTCCATCAGCGCCGTAAAGCTCATCACGCCGGGATGCCCCTGAGCGTCCTTTTCCTCCATCACGACGATCTTTTCAATGCCGGGGCACCTCTCAATGACGGCCAGCACTTTTTTGAGCTGGCCGCGGTCTTCCGTCACAATAACCTTTGATTCGGAATTATTGAGGATGTACTCGATCTCCTCGGCCGTCAGCGTCGGATAGATCGGAATCACGCAGGCGCCGATTCCCAGCGCGCCCATGTCGGTGTAGATCCATTCCAGCCGGTTTTCGGACAGAATGGACACCATGTCTCCTTTGCGAATCCCCAGGGCATACAGCCCCATGCCGACGGCGCGCGACCGCTCGTAGTATTCGTTCCAGGTGGCGGTGTGCCACACGCCGTTCATCTTTTTTTCAACGGCAAGACGGTCTTGATATTTTTGAACGCGGTTCCTAAAAACGTCGTTCATGGTTTTTTCTGCGATTTTCATTGCGCGTTCTCCCGAATCGATCCAGAGCGGTTCGCCGCAGGCGCCCTTGTCCGGCATCCGCGGCGAACCACCCGTTTTTTTACCGCTTCCTGAGCCCCATAATGAGACGAGCCTCGTCCGTGGTCGCCACCGGGCGTCCCAGACAGTTGGCGATGTTCACCGCCACCTCCACCTGCTCGTAACTCCCCTTGGCCAGCGCCCCGTTGGGCATCCGGATGTTGTCCTCCAGACCGACTCTCATGTGCCCGCCGAGAATGCAGGACTGCATGATGCAGGGATACTGATCCATCCCGACGCCGCAGGTGGTGAAGTTCGCCTTCGGGGGAAGCGCGTTCATCATGGCGATGAAGGCTTCGGTCCTGAACTGCTGCCCGCCGGCGACGCCCCAGACGAAATTGAAGTTCATCGGATCGCTGAAAATGCCCTGCTTGCCGATCATGAGGGTATTGTCCAGACCGCCCATGTCGTAGCACTCGATTTCCGGCTTCACGCCGTTTTCTTCCATAACTTTGCCGAAGTCCTGCAGCATGCCGAAAGTGTTTTCAAACACATAGTCGATGAAGATCTTGCCGGTTTTGCGGTCCACGATGCCGAAGTTCATGGTGTTGGTGTTGAGCGAGGCCATGTCGGGTTTGATATAGACAATCTGGGAGATCCGCTGCTCGGCGGTCTTGCCCATGCCGACGGCGGAGCTCAGACAGACGATGAGTTCCGGACACTTATCCTTGATGGCATCATAGGTCGCCTTGATCCTCGCGTGGTCATGGGTGGCCATTCCTCCGTCTTCCCGGGCATGCACATGCACCATCGCGGCGCCGGCTTTCCAGCACTTGTAGGCTTCTTCCGCGAATTCCTCCGGTTTGTAGGGTACGGACGGGTTCTGATTTCTCATCGTAGCGGCGCCGGTGAGCGCCGCGGTAATAATAACGGGCTTGGACATATCGGGCTTCCCTCCTTTTCTGGTTGATGCTTCGGCGGGTTCATCGGTCGGAACCCATTGTTTCCTGCGCGCGTTCACCTCATGAATCGACGCCTTTTCCGCCGCGGGTTTGAAGTGATCGATATCAAGAATGGTTTGGGTCGTTTCCTTCGCGAATACCGCCTCGACCTTCATTCCGATCCTGACGTCTTCGATTTTGCACTCCTCCAGAATGTGCGCAAACGGCGTGCCGGCCCCCTCCAGTTGAATGAGGGCCAGGACAAACGGCGCCTTTCTCGGCAGATGCTTGTCGTCATAACGCACGACCGTGAAATTCTTCACCGTGCCCGTGCTTTCCAATTCAACCCACGCGTCGCGAATATCGGTAAAGTCCACGTCGCAGACCTGCCGCGGCGGCACATAGACCGTATTGCAGGCGGGGCATTTCACTCCCATGATTTTCTTCTGATCCCGGAGGGTCGTAATGAATTTGCTGCCCACCCGGCCGGCAAAGTAAGAATAAGGGAGCGCCATTTTGCCTTCGATTTGATAGCTGTCTTCGACTCCTGCGGTCTTTTTGGTTGTCATATCGCTTCTCCTTACTCATCAATCTCAAAGTATTTAATGTCCCAGATGTCTCCGATCCGTTTTTCCTCCCAGACGGGGCGGACGCGGGTCCCTTTCTTTTCATTCCAGCCCCTCTGAATCTTTTCGATCTGATCCTTCCGGATAAAGTGCGGCAGGGTCTCGTTGCCCTTGCAGCCATCCAGTCGGATAAAGATGGAGCCATACGGGGTTTCCCGGGCCACGCCGGTCAGGGGATCAGGCATGGCGTAATAGACCACGTCCATATATCGGACTTCCCCCTTGGGCCCGACCTCCACGAACTCACCGGCGCGCACGCGGCATTCCGCGCACACTTCCCGCGGCGGCAACTGCAGCCGGCCGCACTCGGGGCATCGATTCGCGAATATTTTTTTCTCTTTCAGGCCCTTGAGGAACTTGCCCATGATGGGGCCGGTTGAAAACTTCTCGTTCAACGATATGGTCTTTTTGAGCACCAGCAGTTCCTGTTCCTGAACAGCGCCGGCCATGGGATCTTTGTATTTCTCAAACAGGATCGGCCATTTCGACGCCATCATGTTGATATCGCCCTTCGCGGACGCTTTTCCCGCGGCCAGGATGCTCTGCGCGTCGATCTTTCCAAGGATGAAATCAACGTAATCCCTGGCGTCGTTGAATTCCAGCGTAACCGTCGGCTTGCCTTCAATTGTTTCCGTAACCGTGCAGACCTTATCCTTAATAAAGACGGTCCACTTGCCGCCGTCCGGTCCGCCGAGATCGAAACCGAAGGAAGCTTCGAGCCCTTCGGCCTCCCTGGCCTTAAAGCGGGGCACGATGGTGGCGAACATGTCCGCAAGATACTCTTTGGTCGTCATCTCCTTTTTGGCGAGGACGAATTTGCGGAAAAGTTTCCCGGTCTTTCCGAAGGCGCCCATGTCGCCTTCCACCTTGAATTTTCCGCTCATAAAGGCGTTGGTCGCATCGACTTTGCCCGTGTTGACACCGACAAAGGTCTCGCCGTCGGCCGACATGGTTGCGATGCAGCCGGATAATTGATCCGCCTTTTCGAGCGTCATCGCATTGTTCTTTACCGTCAGCTTCCATTTGCCTTCCCCGGCGATGTCATAGCCGAAAACCGCATCGACATCCTTGGCGCCTTCGGGGCGGAACCGGTCTTTCATCGTATTGAATATATCTTCTACCTTTACTCCCCAGTATTCTGCCATGATCGTCCTCCTACCAGTTAAGTTCCTTTTCGAGCATTGTCATCACGGTCCACATGGTGCCGCCAAACCCTGACGCGAGTGCATGATTGACCGGGGTGGGAATCTGGTGCGGGCCGGCATTGCCGCGCACCTGCAGGGCCGCCTCGGCCACCCGGACCAGCGCCGTCGCGCCGATCGGATTGGATCCGATCACGCCGCCGGACGGATTGATGGGCATCTTGCCGCCGATCATGATCTCCTTTTCCTCGATGAGTCTGAGGTGCTCGTCCCCCTGCAGATTGAAGAAGTCCCGAATCCAGTCGATGGCCCACCAGGTCGCGGGATCATACATTTCGAACACGTCAAAATAATTCAAAGGGTCATTGATGCCGTTGCGTTTGAAAAGCTGCTCGGCCGCGAATTTATGCGTTTTCAGCACCGGATATTTCCGGTCGTAGCCGAAGATCGTGAAGTTCTCTTCCTTGTGGACGGTGATATGGTCGCGGATCCAGACCGGAATTTTGGACAGCTCTTTCGCCTTTTTCTCGCACGCGTAGATCACGCAGCAGGCGCCGTCCGACTGCGAGCACATTTCGATGAGCTTCAGTTCGCCGACAAGCTTCGGCGAAGTCCGGATCAGATCGTCGATCTGGCTGAAGTCCAGGCCGAATGCCCGGTGGGCGTTGGGATTGAGGCTTGCGTGCTTGTCCATGATGATCCGGTACATGAGCGATGCGCGATCCGCCCGCTCCAGGCCGAATTCCCGCTCCACGTCATAGGCCGAGGAGCCGGTGAGCGCTCCCGCCTGAATTTTCCTGAACCACAGCGGGCAGGCCATGTTGGTGATGCCGCCCGTGGTGTGCCCCTCCTGAAGCTTTTCAAATCCGATGGCCATGACGATGTCGTACATTCCCGACGCCACCAGATTGTCCGAGGCGCACGACAGAGTGGCCCCGACCGTCCCGCCGGTAGTGATCCGGATCGAGTCCTTGCCGTAGGCGCCGGTTCCCAGCACGTGCCAGAGATCCGGCGAGTGGACCATTTCAAAAAGCTCCATATTGCCGTGAACCACGCAGTCAATGTCTTTCATGGTGAGGTTCGCGTCTTTCAGGGCCAGGCTGACCGCTTCATGGATCAATTCAGGCTGGTTGACATCCTCGCGGTGACTGGAATGTTTGGTCTGACCGATGCCGATAATTCCAACATTTCTGTTTTTCTTTTGATGTGCCATGATTCAACCTCCCTACGCTTCCATGACGATGACGGCCTGATGCTGCCCGGCCCCGCCGGTCGCCGCCTGGGCAACTGCCCGTTTTGCACCCTTGACCTGCCGCTTGCCTGCCTGCCCCGACAACTGGTAGTAGCATTCCAGAGCCCTGGCCGCGCCGCCCAGAAGAAGCGGATTGCCGTTGAGCTGGCCGCCGGACAGGTTGACATTGAACCGTTCCATGCCGCCATCGTCGATCCACTGGCCGCCCCGTCCTTCTTCCGCGATGCCGACGCCTTCGGCCCACATCGGGAGCTGATGTGCAGCTTGATCGCTCAGTTCAAAAACCTGGACGTCTTTTCGGGGATCTTTAATGCCGGCCATGGCGTACGCCCGCTTGGCGGCGTTCTTGAGCGAAAAATTCGAAGCGATGTCGCGGTCGCCGAGGAAATACCGGTCCATGCAGCTGCCGTATCCTGTGATCCAGACGGGTTTCTTGGTGAACTCCTTGGCCCGCTTTTCACTGCACAAAAGCATTCCGTAGGCCCAGTCGGTGACCGGATAGATGTGCATTTCCCGGAGGGGATCCGAGTACATCGGTGAATTCAGCACGTCTTTTTCACTGACGATTTTGTTTTCGCGGCCATAGGGATTTTTTTTGCCGTTCGCTCTGGAGCGGACCACCACTTTTGCCAGATGCTCGTCCGTCACCTTTGATTTTTCCATGTAAGCGCGGGCCTGCAGCGCGTCCACGTTGTGGTAGTCCATGCCCAGCGGTCTGCAGTAGAAGGGATCATAGGCAAGATTGGAAATCATCCTGCGGCTTTCCCCCTGCGACTCCTTGCAGTGGCCCATAAAAAGGATCACGTCGTCATGGCCGGAGAGAATGCAGGCCATGGCGTATCCGAGGCCATTGATGCTTTCCTGTGCCATCTTTTCCTCGCCGCGAAAATGCGCCCCGACGACATCCGTAATCCCGTTGTCGGATATGGTCCGGGCATCGAACATGTCGTCCGAGCAGGTGATGATCGTCCGGATGCCCTTGTCCATGTCGAAGGTCACCTTTGTCTCCTCCACGATCGGTTCGAAACATTCGAGCAGCATGTTTTGAAAACGCCAATCATGATAATCCGGATGGTTTTTAATCTGCGCCACTGCGCAGACCGCCAATCTTTTTCCCATTCCCCGTCCTCCTTCCTGTTTCATATGACCGAATAATGACTGATCCGTATTTGCGGCGTCCGCCCGAAAGCGGCCGCCGTACTCAACTCAGGTAACAGTTCCAGAATTCACCGTGCCGGATCGCGTGAATAATGGAATCCTTTTCCCTCTTCGCATCCAACTCTACCCACGCCCGGCCAATCCCCGTCAGTGTGTGCGAGTCATCGGAGGCGATTTTGGGATAGGGAAGATCGAGCGCTTCAAAAACCGAATCGCGGAATCCTTTCTTCGTGATTTCCACCGCATCCAGGGGATACATTTTTTCGAGCTGCCGCAGACGCACGATCAGCTGCTGGGGTGTGAAATCATACTCGCTGATGTGATTGAAGACATGGAGCTGCTCCCGGTCGCCTTCAATTTTTGCCACATGAATGTTTCCGTTGACAAAAACCGAAAGCTCTATGCCGTAGAAAACCATCATGCTTGTCCTGACCCGGCCGTAAGTCTCCAGATAGTTTGGCTTCAAAAGGTAATCATGATCCGTAAAGGCAATGAAATCATAGCCTTTTGACTCATAAGCATCCGCAACTTCCTGCGGGGATAATTTTCCGTCCGAACAGGTTGTGTGGGTGTGTAAGCAGCCTTTTAACAGCATAGAAACCTTCAAAATGATTCCCGTAACCAATAAGCCGAAAACCTGCGTCCATGATGTTTCTGATCCTTATTGGACGATCAACCCAATTCTTGATTGGACGTTCAACCAATGGCTATTCGATTACTCTTCCCGTTCCTGATTGTCAAGAAAAAAAATTCATTTTTGGTAAATAATTGGAGATGATTGAATTTATTAGGGGTTTCTATTCATCCTGGCGCCGTCAATCACCCATTGGCAAAAACCCGTCCCAACGCCCTATGCCCTATAGCCCATAACCCATGGCCTATGACCTATATCCCATCCCCTTCATTCCTCAAGCGGCTTCGCTTTGCCCAAACCCTTTTCAGCCGCAGGGAATTGCTCACGACGGAAACCGAGCTGAAAGCCATGGCGGCTGCCGCATATGCAGGACTTAACAGGATCCCGAAGAAGGGGTAAAGAATCCCCGCCGCAATCGGAATGCCGATGACATTGTAAATAAACGCCCAAAACAGATTTTGGCGAATCACCCGTATCGTCGCCGCCGAAAGGGCGATGGCTTCCGGCACGGCATTCAAATCCTCCCGCACCAGCGTGATGTCCGCCGCTTCAATCGCCACATCCGCACCCGCTCCGACGGCAATCCCGACATCGGCTGCCGCCAGCGCCGGCGCGTCGTTGATGCCGTCCCCGACCATGGCCACTACCTCTCCGAATGCCTGCAGTTGCCGGATAGCGTCTGCCTTGCCGCCCGGCAGCACATCCGCCATGACCTGTTCGACGCCCAGTTGTGCGCCGACACTTGCCGCCGTTCCCGCATTGTCGCCGGTAATCATCGCCACCTTCAAACCGCGACGCTTCAGGCTTTCCACGGCCTTTCTCGCGGACGCTTTGGGCGCATCGGCAAGCGCGATGAGGCCCATGATTTTTTCCCCTTCAGCTACATACACAAGGGTTTTTCCCTTTTGGGCCAGACGGACCGCCTCGCCGTCCAGAAGATCAACCGAATACCCCTGCTTCGTCATCAGGAAACGGTTTCCGGCCAGCGCCGCCTTTCCGTCAACAAAGCCTCTGGCGCCCATGCCGGAGAGCGCTTCAAAGCTGTCCGTGGAAGGCGGCGAAATGCCGTCCTTTCGCGCCCGATCAACAATCGCTTTCGCGAGCGGATGCTCCGACGTTTTCTCCAGCGCGGCGGCCACGGTGAGCACCCGCCTGCCGGTAAAATCCGCGGCGCAGACCACATCCGTCACTTCCGGTTCACCGCGCGTCAGCGTTCCGGTTTTGTCAAATACGACCATGGAAAGCTTGTGGATCTTTTCAAGGGCCTCGCCTCCCTTGATCAGGATGCCGCTTTGCGCGCCCAGACCCGTACCCACGATGACCGCCGTGGGCGTGGCCAGCCCCAACGCGCAGGGGCAGGCGATGACCAGCACCGACACAAAATTGATCAGAGCACGGCTGAAATTGGCGTCGGCGGGAACAAAATACCAAACACCAAACGTCAGGAAGGCAATCAAAAAGACAACCGGCACAAAAACAGACGCTACTTTGTCCGCCAGGCGCTGAATCGGCGCCTTGGAGCCCTGCGCTTCCTCCACCATGCGGATAATATGCGCCAGCATGGTGTCCGCGCCTACCCCGGTGGCGCGCATCGTGAAGCTTCCTGCCTGATTCATGGTGGCGGCAAACACTTTTTGGCCGGCCTCCCTGGAAACCGGCAGGCTCTCGCCGGTCAGCATGGACTCATCCAGCGTCGATCGGCCCGTCAGGATGATTCCGTCCACCGGAACTTTTTCTCCCGGCCGCACCAGCACCTCATCTCCGGTCTGCAGCGCATCGATGGTCATCTCCACTTCAGCGCCGTCCCGAATGACACGCGCCGTTTTCGGCGCCAGCCCGATCAGTTTTTTAATTGCCTGGGAAGTCTTTCCCCTGCTGACGGCCTCCAGAAGCCGGCCCAGCAGCACCAGCGTGATGATCATGGCCGCGCCGTCATAATACACATGGGGAGCGACGCCCGCACTGCCAAAGAAACGGGGGAAAAAAGTGGCGGCGGCCGAATAGGCATAGGCGGAAAAGGCGCCCACCGCCACCAGCGTGTTCATGTCCGACGTCTTTTGCTTCGCGGCCTTCCAGGCTCCGATGAAAAACCGGCTCCCCACCCAAAACACCGCGGGCGCCGTTAAAATGAACATTGCCGCGAGCATCGACTGACGGGGAATCGCCTGCAAAAAGCCGAACCAGTGCTGCATCGATCCGAAAAAGATCAAGACGCTCAACACGGCGCCGCAGGAGACTTTCAGCTTCAACTCGCCGAGCTCCCGGACGCGGGAAGCCTCGATCGGATCGGCGGCCGCATCGGAAACCTCGCCCAGGAATTCGTATCCCTGTTCGGCAACAACGCGCGCCAGCGCGGGTACACCCGCCCAGCGGGGCTGGTGGACCACGGTGGCGCGGGCGGTGGCCAGATTGACGCCCGCATCCACCACGCCTTCGACGTTTTTCAGCGCGTTTTCCACGCGGCGCACACAGGCCGCGCAGGTCATGCCGCCCACCGAGATCACGACTTTATCCGACAATGTCGTAGCCCGCCTTCTTAATGGCCGCAGCAACGATGGATGCTTCCACGGGCTTCACCTCATCATACGTCGCGACCCCTGTTTTTAAATCGACCCGGATATCCTTAATTCCATCAACCGCACCGAGCGCTTTTGTAACCGCCATGACGCAGTGCCCGCAACTCATGCCCGCAATTTGAATGTTTTTCACAGGACACCTCCGATGATTCTCATTTTTTTTATCATAATGGTTATTGGTCCAATAGCAAGGGCAAAACCGCATTTTTTATGATCTCCCTGCTTGAAAAAAAACAAATATTCTGTATGATTATGCCAACAGGGGATGATTTATGATCATACGTTGCTGGGGGGCGAGAGGTTCCATACCGGTATCAGGACGGAAATACCTTCGGTACGGCGGCAACACGACCTGTCTGGAAATCCGGAACAACCGCAACGATATTCTGCTGGTGGACGCAGGCTCCGGCATCCGCGAAGCAGGAAACAGCTTTCTGGACAACGGCCATCACGATTTTATTCTGCTTTTGACTCATGCCCACTGGGACCATATTATGGGATTCCCTTTCTTCAAACCGCTTTACCTGCGCAAAACCAAGATCGACGTCTGGGGCTGCGCGTTTGCCCAGGACTCCATCCGGGAAATGCTCGCGCGCGTCATGTCCGCTCCCTACTTCCCCATCAATTTCGACGCCATCCATGCCGATGTCACCTATGCGGACATCTGCATGGAAGCCTACGAACTGGGCGGCATGACCATCACGCCGGTCGCGCTCAACCACCCCAATCAGGGAAACGGCTATCAATTTTCAGAAAACGGCAAACGCTTTGTTTTCCTGACCGACAACGAACTGGGATTCCGGCACGAAGGATCGCTGTCCTATGAAAACTATGTTGCTTTTTGCCAAAACGCCGATTTGCTGATTCACGACGCTGAATACTGGAATGAAGAGTATTCCAAAAGGATCGGCTGGGGGCATTCCACCATCGAACAGGCGGTGAAACTTGCGCTGGATGCCGGCGTCAAACAACTGGGGCTGTTCCATCACAATCAGGACCGCTTCGACACGGCCGTCGACGAAATGGTCGACGCCTGCCGGCAAATCATCGCCGAAAAACATTCACCCCTGGAATGCTTTGCCGTTTATCAGGGAATGGAATTGTCCCTGTAGTCTTGTTTTAAGAAAAAACCCGAATCCCCCGGCGCGAGGAGACCTCATGTCATGCTGATCATTATTCATCTGTTGCTGATGCTTGCGGCGTCTTTATGCCTTCTGGCAGGCGTCGGCCTGGCCATGTTCGGAAGGAAAAGAAAATTCTGGCTGCAGGGACACAAAAATCTCAACAGCGCCGGGGGCATTTTTCTGGCCGCGGGCGGCGTCATGGCCTTTGTGCATATCATCCTGGCGGGCGCAGATCATCTGGCGGGAATCCACCAACAGGTGGGGGCCATCGCCGTCATGCTGGCATTTCTGACGGTGCTTCTCGGATTCTATTCTTTAAAAGCCCCCAACAAAAACGTCTTTCGAGCCGTTCACCGCTGGTCGGGCCGCCTTTCCCTGATCGCAATCCTTGCCGCGCTGACCCTGGGGCTCTCCATGATCGGAATCTTTTAAATGTTCCTGCCGACCACGCCTGAAGAACTTCGAAAAAAGGGATGGGGCCGCCTTGACGTCATCCTCGTCACGGGCGACGCCTGCATCGACAGTCCTCACATCGGCGCGGCCGTGATCGGCCGGGTGCTCGAAGCCGCGGGCTACCGCGTCGGCATCATTGCCCAGCCGGACGCGGCGGACGACGGGGACATCCGCCGTCTGGGAGAGCCGCGTCTGTTCTGGGGCGTCACCGGCGGCTGCATGGATTCGCTCGTCGCCAATTACACGGCGCTGAAAAAAAAGAGAGCGGGAGATGATCTGACCCCCGGCGGAAGAAACAACCGCCGGCCCGACCGCGCCGTTATTGCCTACGCCAATGGGATCCGCCGCTCATTCAAAAACACAAAGCCGATTGTCGCCGGCGGCGTCGAAGCCAGTCTGCGGCGCATCGCGCACTACGACTTCTGGTCAAATGCCGTCCGCCGCTCCATTCTGTTCGACGCCCGCATCGACATACTGGCCTACGGGATGGCGGAGAAGGCGGTCCTGGAAATCGCGCGGCGTCTCAACGCCGGAGAAGACCTCCGCAACATCCGCGGAACCTGCGTCATCGAAAACGAACCGCCCCCCGATTACCTGGAACTGCCTTCTTTTGAAAACGCGGCGGCCGATAAAAGAGCCTTCCTTCAGATGTTCAGCCGTTTTTCCGCCAACCAGGACCCGGCCACGGCGCAGGGGCTCGCGCAGCGGCACGCCGACCGCTTTCTCGTTCACCATTCCCCGCAGCCGCACCTGACGGAAGCGGAACTGGACGCGGTTTACGCGCTCCCCTTCACCCGGCTCGTACACCCGTTTTACGCAAAGCAGGGCAAAGTCCGCGCCATCGACACCATCTCGTTTTCCCTCACGACGCACCGCGGCTGCTTCGGCGGGTGCCGGTTTTGCTCCATCGCATTGCACGAAGGCCGGACCATCCTGAGCCGGTCGGAAGCTTCCATTTTGCAGGAAGCGAGGGAGATCGCCGCACGGCCGGACTTCAAAGGGGTTCTGGCGGACGTGGGCGGCGCGACGGCCAACATGTACGGCATCGGTTGCGCACGCCAACCCGCCCGGGGCGCTTGCGCGGACAAAGAGTGTCTTTATCCGCAGCCCTGCCCTTCGCTTAAAAACGATCACACCCGGCAGATTCGACTCCTCGCGGGATTGCGCAGCATTCCCGGCGTCAAAAAAGTGTTTGTCGCCTCCGGCGTCCGCCACGATCTGGTGCTGGCGGATAAAAAGCACGGCGTATCCTACCTGCGTGAACTCGTAAAACACCACGTTTCCGGCCAGCTGAAGATTGCGCCGGAGCATACCGCGCCGGGCGTTTTGAAGCTGATGGGCAAACCGCCGGCGCAGACGCTAACCGAATTCAAGGCGCTCTTTGCAAAATTGAATAATGAGGAAAAACGAAAACAGTTTCTGACCTATTATTTCATCGCCGCTCATCCGGGATGCACCGAGGAAGATATGCGCGCTCTTCAATCCTTCGCCGCGCGGGAGCTGCACACCGTTTTGGAGCAGGTGCAGATTTACACGCCTCTGCCATCCACCTGGTCGGCGCTGATGTACTGGACGGGAATCGATCCGGCCAACGGACGGAAAATTTTTGCAGAAAAGGACCCCGTCAAAAAACAAAGGCAGAAAGACATGGCCGCCGCCCGACGCCGGTTCCCCGGCGCAAAGCATCAGAAGGCCGGCGCGAAGAAGTAGCAGCCCTTTCTTTACGCCCTGCCGTATTTGTCTTCGAGCCTCTCGATGTCATCCTCGCCGAAATAGGTCCCGGTCTGCACTTCGATGATCACCAGATCTTCGCGGGCGGTGTTTTCCAGGCGGTGAGTGGCGCCCTTTGGAATATCCACGGCGCCGCCGGCCGAAAGGGGATGGACTTTGCCGTCAATCGCCGCCGCGCCGCTGCCCGAAACCGCATACCAGTGCTCCGCTCGTCTGGTGTGGCGTTGCAGGCTCAGGGTGCCGCCCGGCACCACCAGAATTCTTTTAACCTTGTGATCGGCGGCATCGGACAGGATTTGATAGTAGCCCCAGGGGCGAAGATTTTTCTCTTCCATTGGTTTCACTTCCCGGCTTTTTTTCCTGGCCCTATCACAATCCCCGGAAAATGAAAAGCATCTTTGCCCGCAGGCCCGGCGCGGCCCCTTTCGGAGAGCTGCCTCGCGGCCAACGGACGGCAAAACCGTCTCTTCATTTCCCGTCTCGCATTTCCCCCGGCAATGTGGTAGTGCTTCGCTCCGTAAACGCCATGGATATTCAATATTCGCTGATCCGAAGCCGAAAACGAAAAAAGACCCTGTCGCTGCAAATCGGCAGCCGTTCGGAAATAACGGTTCAGGCGCCTTATCACATGCCGGCCGCGGAGATTCAGCGCTTTGTCAAAGAAAAACAGGCCTGGATCGAAAAATCCCTGCGCCGGCAGGCCCTGCAGCAGGCCTCGCATTCCAAGAAAGCCTGTGAAACGGGCGAACAGTTTTACTATCTGGGCGAGGCCTGCCCGCTGGAAGCTTTTTTTGACCCGCTGGAGTATCCGGGAGTGGTGTTCAGGGATCATCGTTTTTTTCTGAACTGCCCCGCGGACCGGAAACTGCGTAAATATTTCCTGACGGCCTGGTACCGGAAGCAGGCCCGGCGGCATCTCACCCAACGGGTGGATTTCTACAGCCGGCTTCTGGGTCTCACGCCCGGCGGCATTCGGATTACCTCCGCCGAAAAACGGTGGGGCTCCTGCTCTGAAAAGAATCATTTATCCTTCGCTTTTCGCCTGATCATGGCGCCGCCGCAAATGGTGGATTACGTGGTTGTTCATGAAATGATGCATATCCGGGAGAAAAATCATTCTTCAAAATTCTGGAGCTTAGTGCTAGAAGTAATCCCGGATTATCAAACCCGAAGACTTTGGCTGCGTGAGCATCAGCAGCATTTTGATCTTTGAGCAAAAAACCGGAAAAGGGCTGAAGAGATTTTATTTTATGGACATTACTGAAACCATCGAGCTGGCGCACCGGTCATTTCTGGCGGAGCAGTTTCACCAAATGCATCTGAACATTTCGGACTACACCTTTGCCAATGTTTATCTGTTCCGCAAGGTCAGCCATTATGAAATCCTGAAAAAAGAATGCGGCGTTTTCATTTCCGCTTACAACCGGCAGGGGCAAAACTACATCATGCCGCTTGCCGATCTCCGCGTCTGCTGTCTGGAGATGCTGAAGGGACTGCTGAACGGACGCAACTTTTTCTTTCCGATCCCTGAGGAGTGGCTGCCGTTTTTCCCCGAAAATGAATTCTGCGCAACCTTCGACGAAAGCGAATCGGATTATATCTACCGGACGGCAAACCTGGCGTCCTTTGCCGGCAAGCCCTACACGCGCCACCGCAACCATCTGAATCAGTTCTTTGGCGCGTACCGTCCGGAGGGTCAACCGCTGGGTCCGGGCAATCTTCAGGATGCCTTGGCCGTACTGCGACGCTGGCAGGATGAATCCCGGTTCGCCGAGGGCAAAACAGATTTTGCGGTATGCGAGGAGGCTTTGCAAAAATTCTCCGAGCTTGCACTTTGGGGAACCCTGTATTCCATCGAAAATCAGCCGGCGGGCTTTGTGATTGGAGAAGCGTTGAACCGGGACACATTTTGTCTGCATTTCGCCAAAGGATTGAAAAGCTATCACGGCATCTATGAATTCATGTTCAACGATTCGGCCATCCGATTGCAGTCCCGCTATGAGTACCTGAACCTGGAAGAGGACCTCGGCAATAAAAATTTGCGAAAAACGAAGACGTCCTACGGTCCGGAACAGATTTTAAAAAAATACCGAGTGAGCCTCAAGGCGGGGTGCGCATGAGCAGCCTGACGGTGATTACCGATTTTCGGGAAGGCGAAGAAGGCGTCATTTCTTCGATCGACGGCGGGTCCGGGCTGACCAGCCGCCTGGCCGGCATGGGCATCGCCGGCGGCGCCCGGTTCCGCATCGCGCAGGTCAGCGGCGGCATGGTCGTCCTTTCCGTTGGGTCCACCCGGATTGCGCTGGGACGGGGCGAAGCGTCAAAGATCATGGCGCGCAAAATCGATCCGGCCGACGATGCCTGCCTCCCTCCGATCGAGAAGGAAGTTTCCGTCGCCCTGGTCGGCCAGCCCAACGTCGGCAAATCCACCATCTTCAACATCCTGACCGGTCTTTCCCAGCATGTCGGCAACTGGCCCGGGAAAACCGTCGAGAAAAAAGAAGGCGTCCACCGCGCCAGAAACGTTTTTATCCGGATCGTGGATCTGCCGGGCACCTACAGCCTGACCTCTTTTTCCGAGGAAGAAAGGGTCACCCGGGATTACATTATTCAAGAGAAACCCGATCTGGTCGTCCTGGTGCTCAACGCCGCGGCGCTGGAGCGCAGCCTGTATCTTTTATCCGAGGTGCTGCTTCTGGACCGTCCTGTGATGGTGGCCATCAACATGCTGGATGTCGCTTCAAATCAGGGCACGCAGATTGACGCCAAAGCGCTGCAAAATTCACTGGGACTCCCGGTGGTCCCCATGGTAGCCAAACGAAACAGCGGCATTCAGGAACTGGTGGATGAGATTACGGAGCTGACTTCTTCCCCGCAGAACTTTCGGCCCGAGCTGCCGGAGGTTTCCGCCGACCATCTGGAAATTTACCAAAAGATTCTGGCCGCCATCCGGCCTTTTATCCGGGAGCCCTACACGCCCGAATGGGTGGCGGTAAAATTGATGGAAGGCGACCCGGAAGTCACGGCCATGGTGAAAACGAAAATCCAGCCGGCCGTCAATGAATTCATCCTGAAACTGCTCAGCGAGCATGAAGACGCACTTCACGCCGTCGTCAACGGCCGCTACGACTGGATCGAAAAAATGACCCGTGCGGCGGTTTCGCACTTTAAAATGGGGCAGGTGGTGCTCACCGACCGCATTGACCATGTGCTGACCCGTCCGGTTTTCGGCATCCCGATTCTGCTGGCCATCATGGCGATGGTTTTCTTTCTGACCTACACCCTCGGCGTGCCGCTGCAAAACGCGATGAACGACGGCATCCAATATCTGAGTCGGGCCTTCGAACCGTCGCTTGCCCAATGGCCCGGCTGGGCCAGGGGGCTTCTCGTTGACGGCGTGATTGGCGGCGTGGGCTCCGTGCTGAGTTTTCTGCCCATTTTGCTGATCTTTTTCGCGATCATGGCATTTCTGGAAGACGTGGGCTACATGGCGCGGGCCGCGTTCGTCATGGACCGCATCATGCATCTGGTGGGACTGCACGGAAAAAGCTTCATTCCCATGTGCCTGGGCTTCGGCTGCAACGTGCCCGCCGTGCTCGGCGCGCGGATCATCGAGACGCGCAAGGCCCGCATGATCACGCTGCTGCTCATCCCGTTTGTCCCCTGCACCGCGAGGCTGGCGGTGCTCACCCTGGTATCGGCCGCCGTCTTTGGCCAATACGCCGCCCTCGTTTCCTGGACGATTTTGGCCCTCAACATCGCCGTGCTGGGACTGGCGGGCATTCTGGTCAACCGTACGCTCCGGGAACAGGACGCGCCTTTTATCATGGAGTTGCCCATTTATCACACGCCGGATGCCCGGACCATCGGGATGGTCATCTGGTCGAGAACGCTTTCATTCCTGCGCAAGGCGGGCACCGTCATTCTGGGAATGTCGGTCCTGATCTGGATTCTTTCGTATTTCCCCGCCGGAACGGTAGAGGAAAGCTGGCTGGCCGCTATGGGAAAAATGATTGAGCCGCTGGGGGAATTGCTGGGGCTGGACTGGAAGATGATCACCGCGCTGCTCACCGGACTCGTCGCTAAGGAAACCGTGGTGGCCACGCTGGGCGTTCTGTATTCCGTGGGCGACGGGGGAATATCGGCCGTTCTGCCGACGATCATGAGCCGCGCCTCCGCGGCCGCGTTTCTGGTCGTGATGATGCTCTTCATTCCCTGCGTCGCAACCATCGCCGTCCTGCGCAAGGAAATGAACAGCAACAAGTGGTTTTACTCCACGATCGCATTAACCCTGATGGTCTCCTACCTGGGCGGCATCGCGGCCTATCAGTTGGTCAGCTATCTCGGCTGAAGATTGATGCTGAAGGAATCCATGCGGAGGCTCAGAACAAACAATGTATCCCATTTACTGATCGCAAAAGCAGATAAGCTAAAACGTAACAAACTCAAAGAGACGACGCCAGGATTGCCGCACCGATCGCGCCGTTGACCTGCGCGGAGGGCAGCACGGCGATCTTCACGCCGAGTTTTCCTTCCAGCGCGGCCACCACACCGGCATTGCGCGCGACGCCGCCGGTGATCATGACCGGTTCGGTCAGGCCGACGCGCGCGATCATCGAGGAGATGCGCGCCGCGATCGATTCATGGATGCCGGCAATGATGTCGAATCTCTGTTCGCCGCGGGCGATCAGGGAAATGACTTCCGATTCCGCGAAGACCGTGCACAGGCTGCTGATTTTAGAAGGGGCGCCCGACTGAAGCGACATGGCGCCGAACTCATCCAGATCGACTTCCAGCGCGCGCGCCATCACTTCCAGAAAACGGCCGGTCCCCGCGGCGCACTTGTCGTTCATGACAAAATTTTTGACTTTTCCCCGCTCATCGAGCGCGATGGCCTTGCTGTCCTGTCCGCCGATGTCGATAATGGTGCGGACTTCCGGCTTCAGGAAATTCGCCCCCGCGGCATGCGCCATGATTTCCGTGAACGTCCTGTCGGCAAATTTCACTGAATTGCGCCCGTAGCCGGTGGATACAATTTTACCCACGGCTGACGCCTCCAGGCCGGAGTCGGCCAGCACATCTTCATAAACCTTTCGGCCTGCCGCCTCCGCGTTATAGCCGGTAAACGTCACCTTCGTGCCCAGAATTTTCCCGTTTTCAACCAGAGCCGCTTTTGCCGTGATGGACCCGATGTCAATGCCTGCTGTTATCATTTCCCGTATCTTGTATTTCGCCGATTATCTCCTGCGGAAAGCGGTTTCCAGCCGTTCCCTGTCGTTCGTCTTCCGTATTGAACCGCTGAACTTTACGCCCTTCCCTTTTTCCTGTCCTTGATGATTTCCATAAAGGCGTCGATTCTCGTCGAGATCTGGCTTTCCGAAAAACTCCGTTCATCCACCATGTCCGCTTCGATCATCAGACAGGGAATGTTCCGCTCCTTTTCGACGATCCGCTGAATATCGAACTGGCCCAGCGAATAGGGTTTGCAGCTGCGGTTGGAATGCAGCACAAATCCGTCCACCTGATATTTGTCGATCATCGCGATGACCATGCGGGCCATTTCATCGACGCCGATGTTCAGGTAAATGCGCGAGTAGGCCTCGGCCATCGAATCCAGAAATTTGTTTTCGTCGATATACTTCATCGCTCCGCACCAGGCCGAGGTGTACGTGTCGGCCACCAGGCAGGCGTCGTGTTCGGCAAATTTCTTCGACAGCCACTTCATCCGGTACCAGATCGGAAGATTGTCCCAGAGCAAACGGTACTTTTCCTGCGCAATGGCGCCGATGCCGTCACGAATCCGGTCTTTCATCTCGGCCAGCAAGCCCTGGTAGTAATCGATGGTCTGCTGTGTTCCCCGCAGGGTCACGATGAGCGCCAGGTGAAAAAAAGCGTCGAAAGCCGTCATGGGAGAAGGCTTGTTGACCGCCGTATCCAGGACTTCCTGCCACAGCTTCTGGCCTTCAAAGGAGATTCTGCCGACGTCCTTCATGCGGTCCTGATCCATTTTGCGGCCGCAGACGCCTTCGAGAAAGGCGACATATTCCCCAATCTGCCGCTCCACATAGCGCTTCGCCTCTTTTGTATATTCCGTATGGCAAAAGGGCGTGTCGAAAATAAACAGGGGAATATTGAAATAGCGCGCCTGGACTTCGTACCATTTCAGGACGGTTCCGCAGATATTGTTGCAGCACACCAGCATGTCCGGCTCCGGCAGGCCGCCGATCGGTCCGCCGTTGACCGTCGCGCAGGAGATGTCGG
The DNA here is from genome assembly GCA_028693285.1 of Smithellaceae bacterium. Taxonomy (GTDB): domain Bacteria; phylum Desulfobacterota; class Syntrophia; order Syntrophales; family Smithellaceae; genus UBA8904. The sequence continues at coordinate 42,879 of JAQUVQ010000005.1, read as the reverse complement.
AGCGGGCGTAGGAACACAGGTCGTTGGAATAGCCCATCGCCTCGGCTTTTTCGCACAGGTCCACGCCCATTTTGCTGGCGCCGATCATGGCCCCGTGGTTTTCCGGATAGACGGGAATGATATCCATGGCGATCAGCGGCTCCACCGGCCCGCCGCTCGTGATCCAGGCCACCTTCTTGTTGTTCTGCCGGGCCGTTTTGGCGTCGATATAGTAGGCGGTCATGATATCCCGCATTTTCTTTTCGGACTGGATTTTCCTTTTTTCCTTTTCAGATTTTGCTTCGGACATGACGCCTCCTTTCACACCATTTCCAGAAATGCTTCAAAACGCGTTTTCAGCTGCCCTTCCCCGGGGAGAGGGTCTTCCATCTCCAGAAGCAGAACGGGAATTCCCGCTTCGTCCATGCTTTTCCGAATGTCGGGATAATCAAACGCATGCGGATCGCAGAATTTGAAAAGCAAAAAGATGACGCCCCGGGCGTTTTGTTCTTTTACGAGGCGAAGGATATGTTTGGCGCGCCTGTCCAGGCCGGCATGCTTGGCCGGGCAAACCACGCGCCGGATCAGCCGCTCCGCGATGCCGGCTGCAGGGTCATCCCCACCGGCGACCAGCTCGGCAAAATATCTCGCCCCCGTACAGAAATCATCCCAGACAACGGCTCCGCCCGCCTCTTCAATCATGGGATAAATATCCGGATGATTGCACATGCCGCCCGCAAGAACAATCCTCTTCAGAGAGGGGTCCGGCTTTTCCCCGGCCGCTTTTGCCTTCATCTTCACAACCGTTTCGGAAAGCATCCCCGCGAGACGCTCCCGGTCCATCATCATAGACGCCCGGACCAGCGTGTATAAATCCGCGCCGGACATGAGACGGGGGTATTGGCTGCGGATCTCGTAAATATCCCTGATCGATTGCCGAATGGCATTCATCGTCCCGATTGCTTTTTGCAGGGCGTCGTCGGTAATGTCCACCCCAAGCGCGCGGCCGACGTCGTTTTGGAATTTTCTCAGGACATCCGTCATATAGTCCCGTGCGGAGGGCGTGTTGAGCTTGACGGGCAGCACCAGGTCCGAATGAAATCCGAACGGAATATTCAGACGCCAGATGTCGGACAGCCGCTGAATGGAATCGCAGGTGTGCGGGAAAACCATGCCGTCCAGAAATCCGATTCTCCCGGAAAGGCCTTCCTCCAGAACGCCGCGGACAATCGAGCAGCTGTAGGACTGAAGATGGGAATCGGCCAGATGAATCTGCTGTTTGGTGCCGAAAAGACGCACCGGGTGGGCCCCGGCCGCCAGAAGAATCTCCTCCGGCGTGTAGGAACAGACATAGCCCACCATCTTCTTTCCGGTTTGGTCTTTGAGTTTTTGCAGATACCCGTAAGGTTGGTCAGCAACTTCCCTGAATTCCGTCATGGTGTCCATCGCATTTCCTTCCCGGCCCGAAGAGCGGCTTTTCCGTTTGGTGAACGCAAGCTAGCATATTCGGGCTCAAAAGTGTTATCTATATTCGCGTTCCTGCCTGCCGCCTGCCAAAAACCGGCGGCGGGCAAAGCAAATGAGGGCCTTGCTCATGAAGTCTCATCTTCCCTCACGATTTCTGTTTTGATCAGCGAAATGAGCTCCTGAAACACCGGCAAAACATCCGTGCGGAACCGGCCCGCCACCAAAACCACCATAATGTCGTCGCCGACGCCGAGCGTCCCTTCGTTGATCCAGGCGCGAATCTCCGCGATGCCTTCCCTTTCCTTGAACCGGCGCACCGCCTCATCCAGCGCGGCCCGGCTGTAAGAAAGTTTCATGCGCGCCACCGGACCGCCTTTTTTGGACGTGGCCCGCACAACGCCGTTGTGCACCAGAATCATTCCCAGCATGTCCGGCGGGCACTTTTTTTTGATCTCTTGAATCCACTCGTCAACCATGAAAACCTCCCGGCTGCTCCGCGCTTTTCTCCGCAGCGGATGCGGCATTTTTCTCCGCGGCCAGTTCAGTCAGCCGAAGGGAAACACTGTCGGCCAGTGACGAAAGCAGCGCGGTATCCATATCCGGCGAATAGCGGTCCGCGTCCGCATCGCCGTTGTTCCAGGCTCCGATCACCTGACCGTCCTGCGCAAAAGGAACCACGGCGATTGACCGGACAAAATATTTTTGACTGGGCGGCATCAGCTTGTAAAAAGGCTGAAGATTTTGATTGGAGAGAACGGGATGCAGCCCGCCTGAAAGAATTTTTCCCAGAAGCTCCGCGGAAACGACGCTAAACCTGCTTTTCAGAATCTCCGATGCGCCCGCGTCATCTATCCATAAATCCACCCCCGGCCGATCCACAAACGTCAGCCAGACAAAAGGAACGGCAAATTCCCTTTCGATGCCTTCCACCAGCGCCTCAAAAAGTCCGGCCATGGTGGGGGCGGACGCGATCGTTGCTTCCACTTTCGCAAAGCGCGCCGCAAGATCTTCATTGATGCGATGAATATCCTCTTTTTTCCTCATCGAAGCTTCCCTTCCCACTCGGCGTAAATCACCGCATGATCGGACGGCTTTTCCGCAAGACGCGTGGCCCGGTCAATGACGCAGCCGCTCGATTGATCCGCTGTTTTCCTTGTGGCCAGAACATGATCCACGCGCCAGCCCAGGTTTCGCCCGACGGAATCCTTCACGCGGTAATCAAAAAAAGTGTACTGCCCCGGCTCGTCGGGATGATGATGACGGAAAACATCCACGAGCCCCCAGGACAAAACATCCTCGTAAGCCTTCCAGACCTCCGGATTGAAGGAAACATGCCCCAGAATGCGCTTGGGATCATGAACGTCCATCGGTTGGGGCGCCACATTGAAATCACCGCACAACACCAGCTTTTGATCGGGACGGAAGTTCGTAAGAAGATATTTTTTCAGCCTTCCCAGCCACGCCAGCTTATAGGCAAACTGGGGTTTATCCACTTCCTGCCCCTGCGGCACATAGGCGTTTAAAACAACCAGATCCCCGAAATGCGCAACCGCCAGGCGGTCCGGGTCTGACGGATCACCGGCCAGTCCGAAGGAAGTCTTTTGCGGCTTGATGCGGGAGGCGACGGCCACGCCATTGTATTGTTTGCCGCCGCGGAAGGTTACCGTGTATCCCGCCGCCTCAAATTCAGCGAGGGGAAATTTGGCGTCCTCGACCTTGGTTTCCTGCATGCAGAAAATATCCGGCTGATGGCTTTCAAGCCAGGGCAGCACGATATGCAGACGGGAACGAATCGAATTGACGTTGTACGTGGCAATCTTCAATATTGAAAAGGCCTTTCCGTTTTCTCCGGTTCTTACCACGACCGGCCGCACCGCTCAAGATTTTTTCGCCGGCCGCCGAAACGGAGCTGCCGCCCTGAATATCATCGCCGGGACTCACCGCCTCGCCGGCCGTCGTCCGGTACGTCAACGACCTTCTTTTCCATTGACACTGCCCCGTCCTTCCCTTATAAGCTGTGGTCAAAATTTTTAGTTCCGGACGGGAGATTCCCCATGAGAAAAACTTATATATGGATTGCTCTTTTGGTGATTGGCTCACTGTGTATTTTCGGCTGTGCCAAAAAGGATTCCGACGCGGTGAGAATCGGCGTCATCGCCGAGCTGACCGGCGACATTCCGGCGGTCGGCGCCTCCTGCAAAAACGCCGCGGAGCTTGCGGTCCGGGAAATCAACGACGGCGGCGGCATTCTTCTGGGGGATAAGAAATATCCGGTGGAACTGATCATCGAAGACAATGCCGGAAAAGCCGATCAGTCCGCCTCCTCCGCGCAGAAGCTGATCACCCAGCAGAAAGTAACAGCCATTGTCGGCCCCAACGCCAGCCGCTACGCGTTGCCGGCGGCGGAAATCGCCGAGTCGGGCAAAACCGTTTTGATTACCCCCTGGTCCACCGCACCCAAGGCCACGCTGAATTCCAAGACCAATGCCTCCAAACAATACGTTTTTCGCGCCTGCTTTATCGATCCCTTTCAGGGAGGCGTGATCGCCAAATTCACGCTGGATAATTTAAAGCTGAAAAAAACAGCTGTGCTGTACGATGTGGCTTCCGAATACAACAAAGGCATCGCCGAGATTTTCCGAGAGGTGTACGAGAAAAACGGCGGCGCAATCGTCGCTTTTGAAACGTATACGACCAATGACAAGGACTTCTCATCGCAGCTCACCAAGATCAAAAAAGCAAACCCGGACATTATCTTCCTGCCGAACTATTACAGCGAAGTTCCGCTGCAAATCCAGCAGGCCAAGCGTCTGGGAATCACCGTCCCGTTTATCGGCTCGGATTCCTGGGGATCCGAAGAGCTGCTCAAGCTCTGCGGCAAAGAATGCGAAGGCTATTATTTCAGCACGCATTACGCGGCCGACTCGGCAAGCGACGCGACAAAAAAATTCATTGAGGCCTACAAAGCCAAATACGGGACGACCCCCGACGATGTAGCCGCCCTGACGTATGATTCCTTCGGACTCCTCCTGCAGGCCATTAAAACCGCCGGTAAAAACGACCGGCAGGCCGTGCGCGACGCGCTGGCAAAAATTCCTCTCTATCAGGGGGTAACCGGCAGCATGCAGTTTAAAGAAGGCTCCGGCGACCCGATCAAAAGCGCGGTCATTCTGCAGATTAAAGACGGAAAGTTTGCGTGGTTTGCGGACGCAAAACCATAGAAAGTATTTTCATCCTTCATCAGCGATCCTTCCCTTGATGGGAGGGATCGAGGAAGGGTGATCCAAATAAAACTCCCCTCCCCTCGATCCCCTCCCGCAGGGGGCGGGGAAGGTTCCGGTATGGCCTATCTTTTTCAGCAAGCCCTAAACGCCCTTCAGCTGGGCAGCATCTATGCGCTCATCGCGCTGGGCTACACGATGGTTTACGGCATTCTGACGATGATCAACTTCGCCCACGGCGATCTGTTCATGGTCGGAGCGTTTTTCTGCTTCCTGCTGGCTGTTTATCTGAAGCTGTCGTTTGTCCCGACCCTGCTTTTATCGATGCTGGGAGTGGCCTGTCTGGGCGTCATCATCGAAAGACTGGCCTATAAACCGCTGCGCGCCGCGCCGCGCGTCTCCGCCATCATCACCGCGCTGGGCGTGGGATTGTTTCTGGAAAATTTCACGCTGGCCCTTTCCCCGTATCCCAAGCACATCCCGCCGCTTCTGACCAACACCACCTGGGCGATCGGATCGTTGTCCATTTCTTCTTTGCAGGTGCTGGTAATCGCGCTTTCGCTGATTCTGATGCTGATTCTGGATTTTGTCGTCCAGCGCACCAAAGCGGGCATGGCCATGCGCGCCATTTCCTGGGACAAGACGATCGTTCCCCTGATGGGCGTGCCGGTCAATAAAATCATTTCGCTCACCTTCGCCATCGGCACGGGTCTGGGCGGAGCGGCGGGCGTCATGTACGGGCTGGCCTACCCGGTGATTGATCCCTACATGGGCATCATGGTCGGCTGGAAAGCCTTTATCTGCGCGGTGGTGGGCGGCATCGGCAACGTGCGCGGCGCCATGATCGGCGGTTTCATTCTGGGCGCGGTGGAAATTCTCGTGGCGGCGTTTTTTCCGTCCACGTACCGCGACTTCGTCGCTTTCACGCTGCTATTGGTTCTTTTGATTCTGCGGCCCTACGGCATTCTGGGCAAACCCCAGCCGCAAAAGGTATGAGCATGACAAAGATAAAAGCCGCCGGCACAGCATTGCTCAATCAATGGCGCTTTCTTGCCGGCCTGAAATATTTCTGGCCGGTCTTTCTGGCTGCGGGACTTGCCTTTTGCATCGCCGCCGACGTTTATGACTTTGTGGATTTATACCTGCAGCTCATTATCATTTATGTGGGCATCAACATCATTCTCACCGCCAGCCTGAACCTGATCAACGGCTACATGGGAGAATTCTCCGTGGGGCACGCGGGATTCATGGCGATCGGCGCATACATTGCCTCGATTCTGACCGTGTACGTCTTTCCGCAGAACACCGCCGGCATTTTATTTCCGGCGGCGATTCTGGCCGGCGGCATGGGGGCGGCCCTGGTCGGTTTTCTGGTGGCCATCCCCTCGTTTAAAACGCGCGGCGATTATCTGGCCATCGTCACGCTGGCCTTCGGAATGATCGTCAAATCAATCCTGGAAAACATTGACGCCGTGGGAGGGCCCCGCGGCCTTCTGGGCATGGAGAAGCTCACCACGCTGCCGTGGGTCTTTTTCTGGACGGCTCTTTGTGTCTGGGTGATCCGGAATCTGGTTTATTCCAATTTCGGGCGCGGCGTTCTCTCGATTCGGGAAGATGAAATCGCAAGCGACCTGATGGGCGTCAACACGCGCCAGGTCAAAATCATTGCGTTCGTCGTTTCATCCTTTTTTGCCGGCATTGCCGGTGGGCTGTTTGCCCACGCGCTGCAATTTATCAACCCGCGCATGTTCGACATTCTCAAATCCACCGATATTCTGATTATGGTTTATCTGGGCGGCATCGGATCCATTGCCGGATCGATTCTCGGCGCGGTCATCTACACCGTCCTGCTGGAAATTCTTCGCCCCCTGGGCGTCTGGCGAATGGTTTTCATGCCGCTGATGCTGGTCCTGCTCATGATTTACCGGCCGCGCGGCATCATGGGCATGCGGGAAATCCGCCTGTTCACGCCGCTTCGCGATCTGGTCACGGAAAAGCTCTGGCGGCAAAAGAAAAAGGAGGCCTCCGATGCCTCTCCTTAAAATCTCCGGACTGACTCACCGTTTCGCGGGACTTTGCGCGGTGTCGGACTTCAACCTGCTGCTTCAACAAAACGAGCTGGTCGGCATTATCGGCCCCAACGGCGCGGGGAAAACCACCGTCTTCAATCTGATGACCGGCGTGTACCGGGCAAGCGAAGGCAGCATCAACTTTCAGGGCAAGGAACTGGTGGGGCTCGACCCGCATTCGATCACCCGGCTGGGCATTGCCCGGACTTTCCAGAACATCCGGCTTTTCAAGGAGCTCTCCGTTCTGGACAACGTCCGCATCGCGCACTATGGTCAAATGGCCTACTCGCCTGCCGAGGCCCTCTTGCACATCGGCCGCTTCCGCGCCGAAGAAAGACGCATCACCAGCCAGGCGCTGGATCTGCTGGCCGTGTTCCATCTGGACGAATCCGCCAATGAAACGGCCAAAAATCTGCCCTATGGGCTGCAGAGGCGTCTGGAGATGGCCCGCGCGCTGGCCGCCGAGCCGAAACTTCTGCTGCTGGATGAGCCGGCCGCCGGCATGAACCCCAATGAAATCTTTCAGCTCATGGATTTCATCGGCTGGATTCGCCGGACCTTTTCCGTCACCATCCTTTTAATTGAACACCAGATGCGCCTGGTCATGGGCATCTGCGAACGTCTGGTCGTGCTGGATTTCGGCGCCACCATCGCCGAAGGTCTGCCTGCCGAAATTCAGGCGAACCCCAAAGTGCTGGAAGCCTATCTTGGCGAGGAGGTCGCCTCATGAGCCGCGCCGATCTTCTTCTTTCCGTGGCCGGGTTAAGCGTCCATTACGACAGCATCCAGGCTGTTGACAATATTTCTTTTGAGGTTGCCCGCGGAGAAATTGTCACGCTGATCGGCGCAAACGGCGCGGGCAAGTCCTCCACCCTGCGCGCGATTTCCGGCCTGATTCCCTACACCGGAAGCGTCAATTTCGCCGGCAAAGATTTGAGAAACCTTGCCGCCGACCGGATTGTCGCAGCCGGCATCGCCCATGTGCCGGAAGGCCGCGGCATTTTCGGCAACCTCACCGTGCGGGAAAATCTTCAACTGGCCTGCTGGCAGCGCAAAGACAAATCCAAAATCGCCGCCGATCTGAAAAATGTTTTTGCACTGTTCCCCCGGCTGGAAGAACGAAGCAAACAGTTGGGAGGCATGCTGTCCGGCGGAGAGCAGCAGATGCTGGCCGTGGGCCGCGCGCTCATGAGCGATGCACAGATGCTGCTTCTGGACGAACCCTCCATGGGCCTCTCTCCGGTGCTGGTGAGAGAAATTTTCAGAATCATTCGGGAAATCAACCAGGCGGGAAAAACGATTCTGCTGGTCGAACAAAACGCCAACATGTCGTTGCACATCGCCTCGCGCGCCTACGTTCTGGAAACCGGCCGCATCGTGCTTTCCGGCGCCGGCAAAGAACTGACCGGAAACCCGAAGGTAATAGAAGCCTATCTGGGCGGATAATTTTTCTTTGGATTCCGCTTGTTGCGCGGCACAGGGGGCGGGCACTCAGGAAACAGACCATGAACCATGAAACGCTATGGACCAAGGATTTTATCACGGTCACCGTGATCAATTTCGTTGTCTTTCTGACGCATTTTCTGCTGATCGTCACGATCGCGTCTTATGCCGTGGATGAATTCCATGCATCCACGGACATTGCGGGGCTTGTCGCGGGAATCTTCATCATCGGCGCGTTGATCGGAAGGCTGGGAACCGGGCGTGTGATCGAAGACATCGGAAGCAAGAAAGTTCTCATCATCAGCGCCTTCTTTTTTATCATAACGTCGGCACTGTATTTTGCGGCCGTCAATTTATTCCTGCTGATCGTCATCCGGCTGCTGCACGGGATCGCCTTCGGAGCGGCCAGCACGGCAACCGGCACCATCATCGCCCAGATCATCCCGCCTGCCCGGCGCGGGGAAGGCATCAGCTATTACAGCATGGGCGCCATCCTGGCGGTGGCCCTGGGTCCGTTTATCGGCATCTTTTTAATCCATCATGCGGATTTCAGGATGATCTTTGCGTTTACCTCGCTTCTGGCGTCCGCCAGCTTTGCCATGTCGTTTCTGGTCAACAAGCCGGTCTATGAAAAACCTGCGCCGGAGCCGTCCGGAGCAGCTCGCCGGTTTCAAATCTCCGATTATCTGGAATTCAAAGCGATACCGATCTCCATCATCATCCTGGTCATCGGATTCAGCTATTCCGGCCTGCTGACGTTCATCTCCCTGTACGCCAAGGAAATCCATCTGGAAAAAGCCGCCAGCTTTTATTTTCTGGTGTATTCCATCGCCGTCTTCGTCTCGCGGCCTTTTTCCGGACGACTGATGGATATCCGGGGCGCCAATTTTGTCGTTTATCCCTGCCTGGTCCTTTATGCCCTGGGCATGCTGCTGTTCAGCCAGGCCGCCCAGGGGATCACGCTGCTTGCGGCGGCGGTCCTGCTCGCGCTGGGCTACGGAAGTTTTATTTCCTGCGCGCAGGCCATCTCGATCAGAGGGGTGCCTCCTCACCGGATGGGGCTCGCGATTACGACCTTTTTCATCTTCGTGGATATGGGGTTTGGCGTCGGTCCGTACGTGCTGGGCGCGCTTGTCCCCCTCGTGGGATACCGCGGCCTGTATGTCCTCATGACCTTTGTGATTCTTGCCTCCATTCCCCTGTATTATTTTCTGCTGGGAAAAAAATGGTCCGGCAGACCGGCACAAGGACCGGAACCATGATTGAACAGGTGCCTGTCTTGTATAAAGGGATTCATCCCGTTCTTTTATCTTGACAAGGGCAAGGCCCCCATATTAATTCCAACCGGAAATCGCCGTACCGGCGGCTGTTTGCGGGCGGTTTTCAAAAAGCAATTCGACGGAAGAAGGAAAATCTCCGGAGAATACAGGAAGCGGCGTTAAGAAATCTTCATCATCCGGAATCACAGGAGAGTTTCATGATCATACAAGTGGATCCCGACAAATGCATCGGCTGCGGCACATGCAGGGCGGACTGCCCCACCGCCAACATCGCCATCAAAGACGGAAAGGCCGTTCACGGCAAATGGTGCCTGGAATGCGGACACTGCCTGGCCGTGTGCCCCGAGAAAGCGGTTCTTTTTACCGGCGACTACGATCCTTCCGAAGTTCTCGAATACGACGATCCGAAGAAGTTTGAAATCGCGCCGGATCGCCTCCTGAATTTTGTCAAATTCCGCAGAAGCGTCCGTCAATATACCGACGAACCGGTGAGCGACGCGGACATCGCCAAAATTCTGGAAATGGGCCGGTACACGCAAACGGGCGCGAACACGCAGACGCTTCGCTATATCGTGCTGACGAAAGAAACGCTGCGGGAGATCACGCCGATCGCCCTGAAAACCCTGGCGGAACTGGACATCCGGCAGGTGGACAAAAAAACGATGCGGGTCCCTTCCCAATACCTGGATTTTCAGCCCATCTGGGCCAACTGGCATTCTTTTTATCAGAAAAAGCAAAGGGATTCGCTGTTTCATGGCGCGCCCAACGCGCTTCTGATTGTCAGCCGCACCTGCAACGAGGTGGACGGCTGCTTCAACGCCGGCCATCTGGAGCTGATGATCAACGCGCTGGGACTGGGCGCCTGCCTGATGGGTTTTGGAACGTTCGCGTTTGACCGATCGCCCGAATTAAGGCAAAAAGTCGGGATTCAGGAAGGGGAATCGGTGATTTTCATGATGGTCTTCGGGCATCCCAAGGTGAAATATCTTCGAACCGTCAACCGCAGAAAAGTGCGATACGAAAAAATCTGATTTCAGACCCGCCGGCTTGCACCGGGCGTGACGGCGCCCGCTGCTCTTTGCGGCCTGGTGAACAGGGACGGCCGGAACTTGCGCAATTGCCGGGGCAAAACTCCCGGAAAAATACATTCAAAGAAAAGAGGTATCAAAAATGAGCGACACGGTTTTAAAGGAATTCAAGGACGGCGTCCTGCTGTTGACGTTGAACCGCCCGGAGAGCAAAAACTCATTCAACAAGGAATTGTGGGAATCTTTTGCCGCGGAGCTGGATGCGGCGCGGGCCGATGACGATGTTACGGTGGTCGTCGTCACGGGGGCGGGCAAAGACTTTTCCGCCGGCCAGGATCTGAAGGATTACGCCGTTTCCGGCAAGGCGCACAGCTACCGCATCACGGAGCGCGCGGTCGTGGACTTCGACAAGCCGCTGGTCGCAGCGGCCAAAGGGGTCGCCGTCGGAGGCGGCGCGACGATCCTGTTCCACAGCGACGTGCTCTACGTCGGCGAAAGTCTGCGGATGCGCCTCCCGTTCAACAGCCTGGGAATGGCGCCGGAGTTCGCCAGCAGCTACATGCTGCAGATGCGGATCGGACCGCAGCTCGCGGCGGAGCTGCTGTTCACCACGGAATGGATCGACGCCGACAAGGCCCTGCTAACCGGCATCGCTACCCGCAAGTTCGCCGATGATGAGCTTTTGCCCTGCGCGATGGCGAAGGCCGCGGAGATTGCACAATTGCCGCTGAGCTCGCTTCTTGAAACAAAGCGGTGCCTCAAAACCGCTCATCGGGCGGGCATCGAAGCGGCATTGAAGGTCGAGCGGGAGGCCATGGACCGTCTGGCCGGCGGTCCGGCCAGCATTGAAGCCATGATGGCTTTCATGGAAAAGCGCAAGCCCGATTTCCGCAGCCTGAAGAAGAAATAGCCGGATCCGGTTTTCGCTTTTCCGGCGGGCAAGCATTCCCGTTCTTCGCCGGGGCCGTGGTCAAATACCTCGCGCCAAGCTGTCGAGGCATGAAGTGAACGTCATCATATCGCAGCAGGCTGCGGAGAATCAACGCTCGTCCCGCCAAAGCGGGATTGAAAAAACGGACGTTTCCGGTGCGGCAAAATTTTCATCCGCTTCCCAACGGGATAGTTGCCTTCGGCCAGTGATTGGAGTATATACCGGCCGGCAGCATTCATTAAAAACAGGAGAACGATTATATGCCTGACTACAGGGTAAAAATCAGCGAGACGACGGACGGGGATCTGGAATACCATCATTACCTGGTGACCGCCAAAGATGAAACAGAGGCAAGAAGACACACCATGAAGTTCATGGAGCGCTTCATCGATGACGACAACGATCCTGAAATCATCGAAAACGGGTATACGTTTTACAACAAGGCCGTGGTCGTCCGGCTTGAATCCATCAAAGAGACGACGAAGGACAAATTCAAGGAATTTCTTCTGAAGCTCCACACCATCAATATGGGCTGAGCCGAAAGAAATCTTGCTTCAATACTTTCGGCCCTTCGCATCCACCATGGGCACAAAGCGGACCGGAATGATTTCCTGTCGTTCGAGGCGGCCGTTCCTTTTGGTCAGCACAACCAGTTCCTGCACCCAGGATTCTCCGACGGGAATCACCATCCGGCCGCCCTCTTTGAGCTGATCTTCCAGCGGCCGGGGAACCTTTGTCGGGGCGCAGGTGACGAGGATCGCGTCAAAGGGCGCCTCCTGCGGCCACCCCTGATACCCGTCGCCGATCCGGACATGAACATTGTCATACAGTCCGGAGAGAAGCTTTGCCGCTCTTTTTCCCAGGGATTCGACAATTTCGATCGAGTAAACGCTTTGGCAGAGTTCGGCCAGCACCGCGGCCTGATAGCCGGAACCCGTTCCGATTTCCAGCACTTTCATATGAGACTTCGGCCGGATCCCCTCCGTCATCAAAGCAACGATGTAGGGCTGGGAAATGGTCTGCCCTTCCCCGATCGGCAGTGGGTGGTCCGCGTAGGCTCCGCCGCGCAGGCTTTCAGGAACAAACTTGTGCCGCCTGACGGCGCGCATGGCCCGAAGGACGCCGGGATCGGAAATTCCCCTGTCCTCGATTTGCCGTGCAACCATGTTCTCTCTTTGAGCGGCGTACTCTGCTTCCGTCTTATCCGCCGCCGGACTCCAGGCGGGTAGAAAGAGGCAGCAGAAGGCCAGGATAAAAACCAAAACCGGTTTTCCCGGCAGGAGCGAAACGCGAAAGCCCGAATCCACCGGGGTCCCGAAGCCGCCTTTATCAAGACTTCTTTTCATTTTTCTCCCCCTCCATGGTTTGATCACTTTAGGTTTTACGAATGTCCGTCCGCCGTTCGTCTTTTCTTCTGCCAAACCCAAAGTGGAATTCCCGAAAGCAGAACGCATACGCCCACCCAGGAACCGCGGCCGGTGTACGCCAGGCTTGCGTACAGCATGAAGGCGCAGACGGCGATAAACGCCAGGGGCGTCAACGGATACAGCGGCACGCGAAAAGGGCGGGGCAAATCCGGGTATCTGCGCCTCAGCACAAAGACGGAAACGCCGACCATCAGGAAAAACAGCCAGAACACGGGGGCCGAGTATTCCACCATCATGACGAACCCGTCATGCGCGCCAGTCCCCAGCGCGACAAGAGCCAACGCGACGCCCCCCTGAACGAGCAGGGCGTTGACCGGTGTTTGCCTTTTTCCCTGCCATCGCCCCAGCAGCCCCAGAACCGGAAAATCCCGCCCCAGCGCATAACCCGTCCTCGCGCCGGTCATGATGGACGCGTTCATCGTGCTGACGGCCGCGAGCAGAATCAGCAGGCTGACGACACCGACGGCAGCCGTCCCCAGCAGGCTTCGCATCATGTCCGCCATCACCGCTTTGGAGGAAGCCATGCCGGACAGGCCCAGGCTGTTTAAAAGAGCTGCGTTGACGAGCAGATAAACGGCCGTAACCGTTCCAATACTGAAAAGCAGGACCTTCAGCGGATTCCGCGGTCCTTGCCGCACTTCGGCGGAAAGAAACGACGCCTCGTTCCAGCCGCCGTAAGTCAGCAGCACGAAGATCATGGCCGTGCCCAGCGCCTGCCGTCCCGGAACGATTCCGCCTTCGGAAACAGGCGCGCGCGGTCCGTCGGCCAGAATTCCCGCGGCCGACACGATCAGCAATCCGAAAAGGATTCCTGCGGCAAACAGCATCTGCGTCACCTTGCCCTGCCTTATGCCCGCGATGTTGACGGCCGTGAGAAAAACAATGAACAGCGCTGCGTACAGGGAGGAGGACAGAGGGCCCAGGTGAAAAATTTCCGAGGCATAGTCGCCGGCAAGAAACGCCACCATCGCGATGGAGCCGGTCTGGATGACGGCCAGGCGCGCCCAGGCGTACAGAAAAGCGGGCGTGAAACCGAACGCCCTGTTGAGATAATGGTAATCTCCTCCGGCATGCGGACAGGAGGACATCAGCTCCGCGTAGCACAGGGCGCCGACCAGGGAGGCCAGTCCGCCCGCAAGCCACAACAGCATCAGCATCCCTTCGCTTTCGGCGCTCGCGGCCGCGATGGACGGGGTCTTGAAAATGCCCACGCCCAGCACCATGCCCACGACAATGGCCGCCGCATCAACCACGGAAAGCGTCTCTCTGGGTCTGGCGAATTCAAGCATCGGGACATTCCTTTCTCCGAAAGGTCAGGCCGCGATCAATTGATCTCCCAAATCCAAAATCCGGCCCTGTCCGACCATTCTTTGCACATGCTTTCTGATCATGATGAATTCCCACATGCAGATCCAGGCGTCGACGTGATATTTGCGGCCGTAAATGAGTCCCCGTTCGGCAATCTCCGTGAGCGACAGGGGCTTTTGCAGGACGGAGAGAATCTTTCGGTCGCGCTCGTCGATGACGGCCGTGAACCTTCCCAGGCCCAGCAGGGACACCGAATATTTTTTCTTCCGAAAGCACGGCGCCTCCTGCTCGTTGCGCAGAATCCGCACCCGGTCAAAAAGGTAATGATACCGGAGCATCCCGTGGCCTCAAGCCCCCTGGCGTGGCGCGGGCGGCCTACCCCCGGAAGAACTCCCTTTTCCATTCGATTTGCATGAAAATCCGGTAACAGAATTCCCGGCAAAGATCAACCAAACATCACAGTAGGTCATCAAATATGGTCCGAACAACGTCCAGGTACTGATCGCGGCGATAAGTTTTGTTGATGCTTTTGCGGATTTTTTCCCTGTTTTTCAGAAAACTCCCTGAATACGTCCAGAATTCCTTCATTTTATTCGTGATATGCGCGGGGCCGGACAGGATTTGGGAATATTCGGCAAACAGGTGATCGTGGAAAGCGCGCAGGATTTGGACTTTCTCCTTATACGGCCTTTCGATGCGACCTTTGATTTCCTCCGCGAGAAACGGATTGCCCAGAAGGCCCCGGCCGATCATCCAGCGGTCCACGGACCCGAAGCGCCCGGCAAGCATCCGATGCGTCCGGACCGTATCGATGTCTCCGTTATAGACCACAGTGTGCCTCGAGATATCCAGACACTTCCCGAACCTATCGAGGTCAACCTCGCCATCGTACATCTGCACGGCTGTCCGCGGATGGATGATCAGCTCATCGAGCGGAAACCGGTTGAAAACGGGAATGAGCTCCAGGATTTCGTCCGGATCTTTCAAGCCCAGCCGGAGCTTGATGGACAATTTCGGTTTCAACGCGGGCACTGCTTTTTCGAGAAAGGCTTCGATCCGGTCCGGTCGGCAGAGCATCCCCGCGCCCCTGCCCTTCTTCACCACCATGCGAAACGGACAGCCGAGATTCCAGTTGACCGTGCCGTACCCGATGTCGAACAGCGCGTTGGCCAGCCGCGTAAAATCATCCGGACCGGAGCTCATGATCTGCGGTATCGTCGAAATCCCCGAGTTTTGATCGGGAGAATAGTCGCGCAGCAGACTGCCGGGCTTGATGCTTTTTGTCGCGGAAAGAAAGGGCGCGACGGCCAGATCGACGCCTTTGAAATACAGGGGAAACAGATTGCGGTAAATGCGGTCTGTCATTCCCTGAAGCGGAGCCAAATACAGGATGGGCAATTTTGAAATCCTTTGTTGGTCAAAATCATTGTTACGGGGATGGCTTTTTCCCGATTCCCAAACCTTTGTCAAGATTTATCCTCTTTTTCGTTGACAGGGCATGCGGCTTCCCCTATAAACGGTGCGAAAAGCATTGAATCGCACAAGGGGACTTATCATGAAAAAATCAACCATCTTAATGATTCTTTTCGTAATTTTCGTTATGGGCCTCGTCGGCTGCGGCAAGAAAGAAGAATCTTCTCTCATCCAGGTAGCCGTGTGCCCCACGTCGCCGCCGAACCTGTTTGAGGAAAACGGGAAGTTTCAGGGCATGGACCTGGAAATTTTCGAGGGTTTCTGCAAGGCACGGAACCGGCAGTACAAGATCACTTCCTACGACTGGCAGGGAATGCTCGGCGCGGTGATCGGCAAGCAGGCCGATGTGGCGTTTTCCGCGATTTCCATTACCGACAAGCGCAAGGAAGTGATGGATTTTTCCAAACCATACATGGACAACACCTGGAATCTGGTGAGCCTCAAAAGCAAGAATCTTGTCATCAACGATCTGGCCGAGCTGAAGAAATACGCCATCGGCTATCCGCGCGGCATGGCCTACAGCGATTTCATCAAGAACAAACTGGAGCCGCAGGGCGTTTACAAGCTCAGCGACGTCAAAATGTATCCGACGTACAACGAAGTGCTGGCCGACCTGAAAAACGGCAACCTGGATCTGGCATTCCTGGACGGTTCGGTCGCCTCGGTTTACAAAAAGAAAATGGACATTCAGGACAGCTATGTCTTCACCGGATTTGACATGTTTGGCTTTGCGTTTCCCAAAGGATCTCCGCTGCGCGATGATTTCGACAAGTATCTGGCAGAACTGGGGCCGGAAAAACTGAAAGTCATCGTCGATAAGTGGATGAAGTAGAAGGGCGCCCGCCGCACCGATGACTTTCGGGAATATCCTGATCATTCTGGCCGAAGGCGCCGGATACACGGTTTTGGTGACGCTGGCCAGCATCAGCGCCGGTCTGGCGGTCGGGCTGTCGCTGGCCGTTTTAAGCACGCTGCGCTGGAAGGCGGTCAGTCTGTTTTTGGCCGTCTATACGTATGTGTTCCGCAGCATTCCCGTCCTCGTTCTCCTGTTTATTCTTTTTTTCGGCCTGCCGGGGATCGGCATACGGATTTCGCCGTTCGTATCGATGGTCGCCACCCTGGGGCTGGTTTCCGGAGCCTATCTGGCGGAAGTGTTCCGGGGCGCGATGGCTGCCGTCGATGGCGATGAAATTCTGGCCGCCGAAGCGGCGGGGCTTAACCGCTGGGAGATTTTTTTCTACATCATCATGCCCCAGATGTTTCGCATGTCCGTTCCGGGCATGATCAACGAGTTTACCTCCGTTTTGAAATACACGCCTTTTGCCTACACGGTGGGGATTCCCGAAATCATGAAAGAGGCCATGAGCCTGGCCGCCCTGACGCTCAGGGGCCTGGAAATTTATCTGGCTGTCGGGATCCTTTACTTTTTGATTTACAAGCTGTTTGTGATGTTTTTCATGACGCTGGAAAAGAGATTCCGCGTTCCCGGACTGGCGTCCAAGTAAAAAGGAACCCTGATGGCACTGATTGAAGTGAAAGATCTGGCAAAGGCGTTTGACGGCAAGACCGTCCTCAAGGGGATTAACCTGGAACTTTCCGAAGGGCAGTCCAAAGTCGTCATGGGCACTTCGGGCTGCGGCAAGTCCACGCTGCTGCGCTGCCTGAATCTGCTGTTGCCGCCGACGTCCGGCCGGATCATCTTCAAGGGAGAGGACATCACCCGTCCGGGCGTGGACATTCGCAAAGTCCGCGCGGATATCGGGTTTGTGTTTCAGCATTTTGCGCTGTACCGGCATCTGACGGTGGAGGAAAATGTCACGCTGGGGCTGCGCAAACTCAAAAAAATGAAAGCGACGGAAGCCGTCCAAAAAGCCTCGCACGAGCTGGAGCGCGTGGGCATGATTGAACACCGCGGCAAGTATCCCGCGCAGCTTTCCGGCGGACAGAAACAGCGGGCGGCCATTGTCCGGGCGCTGGCCATGGACCCGGCGGTGCTTTTCCTGGACGAACCGACGTCCGCCCTCGATCCGGAAATGTCCCGCGAAGTGGTCACCGTCATCAACAAGCTTTTTCTGGAAAATGTCACCATGCTCTGCGTCACGCATGACCCGTTTCTGGCGAAATATATTTCCGACAGCATTATTTTCCTGGATGAAGGAGTGGTCGTGGCTGAAGACATCGCCGAGCGCCTCTTTTACAACCATGCCGACCCGCGCATCAAACATTTCTTCATGAGTGTCATCGATCACCGGTAACCGTTATGGACGCTTTTATTCAAGACCTGATTGCCTACTGGCCCCAGATTCTGGCGGGCTTGAAAAACACCGTTGTGCTCATGGTGATCATGTCGGTTACGGGATTGATGGGAGGGGTTGGCGTCTTTTACCTGACGCTCAGCAGCCATAAAGCCGTGCGGAGATGGATGGACGGTTTTATATCCTTCTTTATCGGGACGCCGCTGATCGTTCATCTTTTTCTGATGTATTACGGATTGCCCGAACTCGGCATTCGCCTGTCGGCGTTTACCGTGGCGGTCATCGGTTTTACCCTGAATGTTTCCGCCTACAACGCCCGTTACCTGGCGACGGCCTACAACGGTCTGGACAAAACCGAGTTGGAAGCCGCCCGGTCCCAGGGATTTACACGCCGGGAAACGTTTCGCCTGATTATTATGCCGCAGGTGATGCGCATGTCCGTTCCTTCGCTGACCAACCAGGCGATCCAGAACCTGAAAGACACTTCCGTCGCTTTTCTTATTCAGTATCATGACTTTTTTGCCCAGATGCAGGAGGTTGCCTCAACCAATTTTCAGTTTTTCAAGGCCTATGTCACGGCCGGAGCAGTTTACCTGGCGCTGATTTCCATCATCGTTCTTGCAGCGCGCAGACTGGAGAAACGGATCGCGCTGCCGGGCCTTGCCACCTAAGAACGCCTTCGACCCCGTCGGGCATCCGTGTGAATAACAGAGCGGATGAGCCCAAAAGACGCCCGCCAAAGGTTCAGACATAAGGCATATAAAACCATTGACTTGGCGGTGGAATTTTCCTATATGTTGCAGCCAGGACAACAATTGGCGTTCACAGGAGAGTTTCGCAAAACGCCCCGATGGGGGCATCTCGTCGAAGAATGCATCCGGAATCGTCCGATCGCCAGGGATTCCGGTTCCAACCGGATGGCTCCGATGAAAAAGTCATTCTGAATTTTTCAAAACATTCGTCACGCAGCTTTTTTACACGGATGGAGGTTTGTACATGGATGGTACAGGTCGTTCGCACCGCTCGTTTTTTTTCCTGGTATTTTGCATCGGCTGGTTTCTCATCTTCGCGGCCGTCTTTTCGGGATGCGGCGATAAAAGCGACAAAGAGCATTCCCGGCCGGCCATTCCCGTCACGGTCATGACGGTCGCTCCCCGGGATGTCCCGATTGACATCGAATTTGTCGGCACGACGGAAAGCTCCCATCAGGTGGAAATCCGCGCCCGCGTCGAAGGCTTTCTGGAAAAGAAAACCTACGAGGAAGGCGGACGCGTCCGGGCCGGTCAAACGCTGTTTCAAATCGACCGCCGGCCGTTTGAAGCGGATCTCCAGCAGGCCCGGGGCGCGCTGGCCCAGCAGGAGGCCAAGCTGGTCAATGCCGAAGCGACGCTGAAAAGAGTCCGTCCCCTCGCGGAGAAAAACGCCGTCAGCCAGAAAGACCTCGATGACGCCGTCAGCGCGGAAAAGAGCGCCCGCGCCGCCGTCTTTGCCGCCCAGGGAAGCGTCCAGGACGCGGAGCTGAAACTGAGCTACACCACGATTACCTCCCCCATTGACGGATTGGCCGGACGGGCAAAGCAGCAGGAGGGAAGCTACATCTCCGTGGGTCAGGCCAGCCTTCTGACCTATGTGGCCAAGATCGACCCCATCTGGGTGGATTTCAGCATCTCGGAAAACGAAAACCTCAAGCTGATGGACCATCTGGCCAAAGGGCTTTTTAAAATGCCCAAGGGCTCCGATTTCGAGGTCAAGGTTCAAATGGCCGACGGCTCGATCTTCCCCCACAAGGGCCGCCTTAATTTCGCCGATCCTTCCTATAATTCCGAAACCGGAACCTATGAGGTTCGGGCGGAAATTCCCAATCCCATCAACTCCCCGACGGTCATCCGGCCCGGGCAGTTCGTCCGCGTGCACCTGCTGGGAGGCATCCGCCCCAACGGCATCCTGATCCCCCGAACGGCCGTCAACCAGGGCGCGCAGGGATTTTTCGTCTGGATCGCGGGGAAAGACGGCAAGGCGGAATTCCGCGCCGTGGAAGTCGGAGACTGGCAGGGCAATGATGTGTTCATCAACAGCGGCCTTGCCGCCGGCGACCGCATCATCCTCGACAACCTGCTCAAGATGTCGCCGGGAGCACCCCTCAAGATCGATACGTCCCCGGTTGCCAAAGGCGCCGCACCTGTCACGGATCAGAAATCGCCGGCGCCGCCGGTGAAGAAATAGGAGAAAATTATAAATGATTTCCCACTTCTTCATCGACCGCCCTGTTTTTGCCTCCGTGATTTCCATCGTTATTGTTATCGCCGGGCTGGTGGCCATGAGCAATCTGCCCATCGCCCAATACCCGGATATCACACCTCCCGTGGTCACCGTCTCGGCAACCTATCCGGGCGCCAGCGCCGACGTCATCTCCGAAAATATCGCCGCCCCCATCGAACTTCAAGTGAACGGGGCGGATAATATGATCTATATGTCCTCCACAAGTTCCAGCTCGGGTATGATGAACCTCAGCGTCTATTTCGAAATCGGCACCAGCCCAGATCTGGCCCAGGTGGACATTCAAAACCGCGTCAATCAGGCCTTGCCTCAGCTTCCCCAATCCGTCCAGCAACAGGGCGTCATCGTCAGCAAGAAATCGAGCAGCTTCCTTATGGTCGTCGGCATCTATTCGCCCAACGACCGCTATGACCACCAGTATGTCGCCAATTATGCCAATCTGTATATTCTCGACGCCATCAAGCGAATCCCCGGCGCCAGTCAGGCGGCGATCATGGGCATGCCCGACTATGCCATGCGCATCTGGCTGAAGCCCGACCGGCTCATTCAGCTGGGGATCACAGCCTCCGACGTGGCCAATGCCATCAAAAACCAGAATCAGCAGTTCGCCGTCGGCAAGATCGGCCAGGCCCCGACGAAGGGGCGCGTAGAGCAGACCTTCTCCGTGACGACCAAGGGAAGGCTCATCGAACCCGCCGAATTTGAAAATATCATCCTCCGGGTAAACGCTCAAGGCGCCGCCATGGTTCGCCTCAAAGACGTCGGGCGGGCGGAATTTGGGGCCAAAGACTATGGCACCCGCTGCCGTTTAAATGGAAAAGACGCAACGATTATTGCCGTTTTTCAGCAGGCCGGCGCCAACTCCCTGGACGTTTCTAAACAGGTGGAAAAAACCCTGAAGGAGCTGAAGAAAGGCTTTCCCGACGGCATTGATTACAAAATCGCCATGGACACCACGAAATTTGTGCGGGCCTCCATCAAAGAGGTTGTCATCACTTTCTTCGAGGCCTGCCTGCTCGTCATCGTGGTCGTCTTCCTGTTTCTCCAGAGTATCCGCGCCACGGTCATCCCCATTCTGGCCATCCCCGTCTCGATTATCGGAACCTTTATCGGCATGACGCTCTTTGGATTTTCCATCAACATGCTGACGCTTTTCGGAATGGTGCTGGCCATCGGCATTGTCGTCGATGACGCCATCGTCGTCATCGAAAATGTCGAGAGGAACATGAGGGAATTCAATCTATCGCCCAAGGACGCGGCCAAGAAAGCCATGGAGGAGGTCACGGGGCCCGTCGTCGCCATCGTCCTCGTTCTGTGCGCCGTTTTCATCCCCGTCGCTTTTCTCGGCGGCATTACGGGGCAGCTCTACAAGCAGTTTGCCATTACCATCGCCATGTCCGTGGTTTTTTCCGGAATTGTCGCCCTGACGCTTTCCCCCGCCATGGCCGCTCTGCTCCTGAAACCCCGGCACGGGGAGAAAAACCGGTTCTTCAGGACGTTCGATGCGAAATTCGCCGGTCTGACGGAAGGATACTCCAGGGGCGTCTCGCTCATCATCAAGCGTGTGGCAGTGGCCCTGTGCATCTTTGCCGTTATGCTCACCTGCGTCTTCGTTCTCTTTAGACATGTCCCCACCAGCTTTGTGCCCTCGGAAGACCAGGGCTACCTCCTCGGCGTCGCTTTACTGCCCGACGCGGCCAGTCTGGACCGCACCCAGGATTTAAATCAAAAGGTCAGAACGATTTATGCCGGGCATCCAGCCGTTGAGAACGTCGTGGAAGTGGACGGCTACAGCCTCCTGGACGGAGAAAGCAAAACCAATGCGGGTTTGCAGTTCATTTCCCTCAATGACTACGAGAAACGAAAACCCAAAGAGCTCCGCGCTCCGGCGATCATCGACAAAACATCCAAATTGTTTTTGGGACTTCGGGAAGGATTCGTCATGCCGATGAACCCGCCGTCGATCCCCGGCCTGGGAGTTACCGCCGGGTTTGAGTTCTGGATACAGAATCGCGGGTCCGGGGACATGTCCAAACTGGAATCCCTCACAAAAGAATTGGTCGCCCGGGCGGAAAAGCAGCCCGAACTCCAGGGTGTAGCGACCCTTTTTAACGTCCATTCCCGGCAGCTTCTGGTGGATGTGGACCGGGAAAAGTCGGAAAATCTGGGCGTTCCCGTGGAAGACGTTTACAACACGCTCCAGATCCTCTTCGGTTCCTCCTACGTCAGTCAGTTCACGAAATTCAGCCGCCTGTGGCAGGTGATCCTCCAGGCGGAGCCGGAATACCGCTCCCGTCCCAGCGATATGGATCAGATCTATGTCCGATCCAGAAGCGGCAGTATGGTGCCCTTGAAAGCCCTGGTCTCGCAGAAAAATGTCACCGGCCCCGATCTGGTTACGCGGTTTAATAATTTCCCCGCCGCCAAGGTTATTGGCGGCCCCGCCCCCGGTTACAGTTCGGGAGACGCCATCGCAGCCATGGAGCGAGTCGCGGCGGAAGTTCTTCCTCAGGACTTCTCCTACGCATGGAGCGGAGAGTCCTTTGAAGAAAAGAAATCGGGCGGGACGACGGTAGTGGTCTTTATCTTCGGCCTGATCATGGTGTTTCTCATTCTGGCCGCCCAGTATGAAAAATGGTCGCTGCCCTTCGGCGTCCTGATGGCCGTACCTTTCGCCATCTTCGGCGCGCTCGTCGCCATCTGGCTTCGGGGCCAGGAAAATGACATCTATTTCCAGATCGGTCTGATCACGCTGATTGCTCTGGCTGCAAAAAACGCCATTCTCATCATCGAATTTGCCGTACTGAAGCGCCAGGAGGGGATGAGCGCCTTTGATGCAGCGGTTTCGGCCTCGAAAATGCGCCTGCGCCCCATCGTCATGACCTCTCTGGCCTTTATTCTCGGCTGCGTCCCCCTGGCCGTCGCCAGCGGCGCCTCGGCCAACAGCCGGCACTCCATCGGCACGGGCGTCATCGGAGGAATGCTGGGCGCGACACTGATTGCCGTTTTCTTCATTCCGATGTTCTACTTCCTTCTGGAAAAACTGACGGAGCGTTTGGGAAGATCGGGAAACAAAAAATTGCAGAGCGGCGCCGCGCCAACGGCAACAACCGGGGAAACCCCGGCCGGGGAGGGGAAATAAAATGATCAGGAAGATATCCATTCTCTTTTTCATCCTCCTCATCGCCGGCTGCGCCGTCGGTCCGGATTACCGGCGTCCGGACATCCAGGCGCCGACCGAATGGCGCTTTGAGGACAAGGAGGCGCGAACGCTGATTAATGCGCGCTGGTGGGAGCAGTTCAACGATCCCGTCCTCAACGGGCTCATTGAAACAGCCCTGAAGGAGAACAAAGACGTCCTCATCGCGGCGGCGCGGATCGAGGAGTATGAGGGCCGCTATGCGGCTGCCCGGGGCGATCTCTTTCCCCAGGCGCAAGCGGCAGGGTCCGCCACAAGGCAGCGTTCCACGGAAGCAGGAGCGTCGCCCTGGCCCGCCGGCGTTTCCAATCCTTATCCCGCCTATCAGACCACGCTCAACGCCAGTTGGGAAATTGATCTCTGGGGAAAGCTGCGGCGCGGGACCGAAGCGGCCCGGGCGGATCTCCTTTCCCGGGAGAATGCCCACCGCGCCGTGCTTTTGTCCCTCACGGCAAATGTCGCCAACGCCTACATCAACCTGCGGGATTATGACCGCCAGCTCGAAATTGCGAAAGAAACACTTAAAACCCGTGAAGCATCCCTGGAAATTTATGAACTGCGCTTCGACGCCGGCGTCATTTCGGATCTGGAGTTAAGCCAGATGCGCTCCGAATACGAAAATACCCGCGCCACGATTCCCCAGATTGAGAAGAGCATCCACCAGCAGGAAAATGCCCTGAACCTCCTCTTGGCCCGCAATCCGGGTCCGGTTGTCCGGGGCCTGACCATCGATCAGTTGAATTTTCCCCATGTCCCCGAAGGGCTGCCTTCCGAACTTTTGGAGCGGCGCCCCGACATCCGTCAGGCCGAGCAGGACCTGATTGCCGCCAACGCCAGAATCGGCGTCGCCAGGGCGGCCTATTTCCCCGCCATTTCCCTAACGGGAACGTTGGGCTCAGCCAGCGCGGATCTTTCCAATCTTTTTACAGGTCCGGCTTATATCTGGAATGCCGGCGCATCCGTTACCGTTCCCATTTTTACCGCCGGGCGCACCTGGGGACAGGTAAAGGCGTCCGAGGCGCTCCAGAAACAGGCTCTGCTGACCTACCAGAAAACGATCCAGACGGCCTTCCGGGAAGTGGAGGATTCCCTTGTGGATCAAAACCGGACAAGGGCCAAGCTTGAGGCTCTGTTCAATCAGTTGACCGCCCTGCGAAACTACCGGAACCTCGCGCTTCTGCGCTATGAAAACGGCTACAGCAGCAACCTGGAAGTCCTCGACGCGGAGCGCAATCTTTTCAGCATCGAGATTACCTACATCGAGACACGCGGCGGTCTTTTTAACGCTTTCATCAGCCTTTACAAGGCGATGGGCGGCGGGTGGGCCGTGGACGGATCTCCTCCACCGAAAGCCCCGGCGGCGGAGAAATAAACTTTTTGACAGGCACATGGAAAGGTCATGGCAAAATCACGAAACCGCAAAACGCTGACGGCTCTGTCTTTGCAGGGCGGCGGCGCGCTCGGAGCGTATGAATACGGCGTACTCAAAGCGCTTTACGAAAAGCGCGGCAAAGGCTTCACCCCAAAGGTTGTGGCCGGCGTGTCCATCGGCGCCATCAATGCCGCGCTGCTGGTCGGCGCGAAAGGCGATCCGCTTACAGCCCTCGACCGGCTCTGGCGGGAACGGTTATGCGTATCCTGGCCTTCCCTTCCCGATTGCTCCTGGGCCGGCCTTACCCCCTGGTCCGCAAACAGCCTCGCCGAACGGAACCTTTCCTTCTTTGCCAATTCCGGCATGTATTGCCTGAAACCGGAATTCTTCCTCATGCCCGCGCTCGCCTGGCTGAAAAACAGCAGCCTCTACGACACATCGTTTCTGCGGGAAACACTCGCGGATTTCGTCGATCCGGAAAAGCTCAATCGCCCGGAAAAAACGCGCCTGATCGTGACGGCCGTGAACGTCAAAACCGGCCAGTTGTCGCGTTTCGACAACAGCCGAATGGAGCTGACCTTTGACCACATCATCGCCAGCGGAAGTTTTCCCGTCACTTTTCCCATGACGCAGATCGGTGAAGACTTTTTCTGGGACGGGGGCGTCTTCATGAATATGCCGGTCGGGGAAGCGGTGAACGCCCTGGAACAGATCGAAGCGGACAATCCCGACGTCGAGCGGGAAGTGATCGTCATCGAACTCCACCGCATGCAGGCCGACCTTCCGAAAACCATACCGGAGGCCGCCGAACGCTTCTGCAATCTGATCTTTTCGGGAAAATTCGCTCTGGACCGGAAACTGTATGACCGCTATGGAGCTTTCGTGGACCTGATGGGTGAAATCGACCGGACCATTCCCGCCGACAGCCCGATCCGAAGCCACAAAGGCTACAAAATGATGACCCGCCACCGAAAGATTGACCGCGCCATGGTCATCGGCGAAGAAGGCACGGGCGCAACCGGTTCCGGCGGCGATTTTTCACGAAACGCCCTGAACCGGCGCATTGAAGCCGGTTACGGCGACGCCATGGCTTTTTTCAAAAAAAACCGCTAGGTCCGGTCCACGGCAGAAAAGCCTCGCCCGCCCGCTGCGCAGCGTTTGCGGGGCTCAGCCGGGGAGCTCCCGAATCTCTTTTGCCAGCCGCGTCAGATCCTCCCGCCCCAGTTCCAGGGAAACCCTGCCGCCGCCCGGATGGGCGAAGATCAGCGCCGCGCCGTTTTCCGTTTTCTCAACCTGCCATTTCGTCCCCGCCGGGAACCGGACCTGCTCGGCAAGCCAGTCGTCGGCTTCGAATTCTGCAATTTGAATCAGAACGCCGAAGCCGTGGCGGGGATGAATGAAGATTTCCTTCCAGACGCCTCCCGGATATTCATTGAAACCGAAATAGGGAATTCCGTGGGCTTCCAGATGCGCCATCGCCTTTCGGATATCCGGCGTCTGCAGCGTGATATGGTGAACCCCCGCCTGTCTCTGGCTCAGAAAGCCGTCCAGAAAACTCCCGGGCTCCGTGGGCGAGATGATCTCCAGGCGGGAGAGATCGCCCAGGGAATAAATCTGCCAGAAAAACCTGGAAACAGGGTCGGCCATGCCGGCCCCCGCAACCGCCCCCAGAATGTCGCGGAAAAAATGCTCGGCCTTCTCCTTTTCCTGATCCCTCACCGCGATGGAAACATGGTCAATGCGTGAAATCATTTTTTTTCATCTCCTCGATAAAATTCCAGCCATGAAAAAATCGCGGGCCCTTTGCGTGCGGGCCCGCGATCTCGTTTCAGTCTGCGGCGGAATCTTTCTTTCCGGCCGGTTTGTTCCGTCCGCTGTCAGCTCGGCATGGTGGTAAAGACGCCCCGCGGATCCACCTCGGTGCGGATGACCTTGAGGCAATCGGGCGTAATCAGTTTGGTTTCGGGAATCGCTCCCTCGGGCTTGAGAAGCTCAAAACCGGTGAGCTGCTGGGCGAGCTCGAAATTGACGCCGGGGGTGAGCGATTTGACCCGCATGCGTTTGCTGACCGGATGAAAATCATAGACGCCCCAGGGGCTGATCACCGCGGCGGGGCCGTTGCCGATGAGGCCCGCCTCTTTGCGGGAGTCGCCGCCTTTAAGCCAGCCGACCGAGGTTGCGAAATCAACCTTCTCGGGAAACTTGTCGGGCGTCTGCAGCCCGACCAGAACCATCTTCTCGGTAAGCGAAGACAGATCATTGTTGCCGCCGCTGCCGGTCAGGCGGACTTTGGGATGATGGTAATCCTTGCCGATCATGTGGGTGTTGATGTTGCCGTACATATCCACCTGGGCGAATCCCAGAAACCCGATGTCCACGTAGCCGTTGTAGCACTGCGCGAACGAATAGGACATTTCCATGACGGTGGGAGATTTGCGCCAGGTCATCGGACAGCCGACCGACCAGGGCATGTCGCCCTCGATCGGGTCCTGCCCGCCGGATTCATACACCAGCGTAATGTTGGGGGCGTGGGTCTTCTTGGCCAGGATTCCCGCCACCATGGGAATTCCCGTGCCGATATAAACAATCGAATGGTCTTCGATCTGCTGCGCGATAATATAGGCCAGTGTCTCCAGCGGATTGGCCGGTGCGTTTACGTCTCGCATAATTTCCTCCTTCTTAATAATAGCGGCCCGGGTCATGGGTCAGCGTGTATTCATCGTACGAGAAATCGATGTCTTCGTTGTCGCCCTCGGCGGCTTTCGTCTGGCGGCGCGCCTCGGCGATCCACCGGGCGCCTCCGAGCTTTTCGATGAACTCATACTGATCTTTGGTCCCCAGGATCCACTCATTGCAGAAGGCCAGGTTGTTTTCCTCGGACGAGCCGCCGAAGCGCATGCACTTTTCCCACCACTGCCGCGGCCAGTAGTAGCAGCCGGGCATGCTGCCGGGAAGCGCGCCGAAGGGCATTTCGACCACCGCGTCCGCGTAAAAGAACGGAATGATCTGCCCCTGCTTGTTGTAGCGGATGTCGTTTTCGGGAACGATTTCCTCGGCCGTAATAATCAGTTTGCGGGCCGCTGCCGCCACCGCCAGATCGTTCACGGCGGGACCGTAAATGTAGGCGTTGCCGTACTTGTCCGCCGCGTGGCAGTGGATGATCGAGACGTCCGGATAAAGGGCCGGAACAAACACCGCCGGATCCTTTGCCGCCTTCAGGGGATGCTGGACGATCCTGAGGTACGGGTTGTAGCGGACCAGGTCGCTGCCCAGCATCTGCTTGCTGAAAAATCCCGGAACGCCGAGCTGCGCGGCCTTGAACCCCTGGGCCACGCCGCCGTGGCTCCATTCGGAGAGGATGGTGATTTTACCGGCTTTGAGCGCACGGTCATAAACCTTGTCAATTCCGCGCATTTCCGCTCCCGTATAGGAGCTG
This sequence comes from Smithellaceae bacterium, assembly GCA_028693285.1. GTDB lineage: Bacteria > Desulfobacterota > Syntrophia > Syntrophales > Smithellaceae > UBA8904. Next base: position 14,714 of record JAQUVQ010000005.1, on the reverse strand, counting down.
TGGGAATGCGTCACCAGTCCGTACGTAATGAAAAAACTCTGATTGGTGTTGGGCGCGCCGATCATCTGCAGGTTCTTTTTCCCCTGGCGGATGATCTCGTAAAACGCCTGATGCGGCGTCCTTACGTACGAAAAACCTCCGTCGGTAATGATGTCCCCGTCCTTCACGAAGGTGGCGATTGCCTCGCCAATCGTCATCCGCTTATCCTTCTTGGCGTGTTCTTTTTTTAAATGCGCCTCGCGAGCTGATTCAAAATCCACCAGGCGATCCAGAACGGATGTATCGCCAAGTTTCAGATTCGCTACGGCCTCCTCGTTGTAGAGATATTTTGCCATCTCTCTATCCTCCTCACTGTATTAACCCAATGTGTTCCCTCACATTTTTATGCTGTAAAATCACTACTATTTCGCCCCTCTCCAGTCAAGGGTTATCTTCAGTTCCGTCCGGCATGAAAAGTGACCGGCGCCGCCCCCCTGATGGTTTTCCCCTATTTGTCTCTTCGTCCGTTGGAATTGAACCGGTTGTCGGATTGATCGTACTGCTCGAAAATATCTTTCAGATCAACATCATGGTCTTCCAAAACGACATACTGCTGCCAATCTTCTTCTTTCCCTTTTTCCTTCGGCTTGATCAGGGCGTCGTCAAGATTGGCGGTGTAAACGACGTTCTGAACGGCATTGGGATCGATGAGCGATGAAACATAATCCTTTTCCTTGGACGAATCCGCGCCCATGCCGAAACTCTTGTAGGGATGATTAAAGGAAGGAAGGCGGTCGATAAACTCCTTGCGGTAGAGTTCCATCGTGAACATGCCTTCATTCCGGCTGGTGTGCATGATCGTTTCCAGCTGGGTCAGCTTGTTTTCACGGATATTGCTTCGGACGGACGATGAACCCCGGAGAATGGACAGAACCGGCACGCGGAAGCCCGCTTTCTCGATATGAACCAGCTGCTGAATGATGAGCCAGGAAAACGAGGAAGCAAACTGGTAGCGGATGATTTCCTGGCCCTCTCCGGAAACGCAATTGTTGATCCGGTAAATGGCGTCTTCCGCGTCCGTGGCATGCAGGGTTCCAAACACCAGATGCCCGGACTCGGCCGCAGTGAGAGCGGTCCTTATGGTATCCGGGTCCCTCAGCTCCCCGACAAAGATGATGTCCGGATTTTCCCGCAGGGAATCCAGCAGCCCCTGATTGAAAGACGGCACGTGTATGCCCACCTCCCGCTGCTCGATAAACGCTTTCTTGGCCTTGAACCGGTATTCAATCGGATCTTCGATCGTGATGATATGGACCGGCCGTGTCCGGTTGATCTCTTCAATAATCGCCGCGATCGTGGTCGATTTTCCCGATCCCGTGCTGCCGCAAACCAGCACCATGCCGTTGCGGAGATCGCGAATCTGGTTGAGGGAGGGGTGAAGGTTCAGCATGTTCACGTCCGGAATCGTTTCGGGAAGCAGGCGGATGGCCAGGCTCAGCCCCCGCGTTGTGTAGAACGCATTGATTCTGACCCGCACCTCCTGCAAAGACATCGCGAAATCGACGGACCATCTTTTCCGCAAAGTGAAAAGCTGGCGATCCGTCAGCATTTCCTTGACCATATTGTCGATTTCCGTATGCGTCCATTTCACGTTCTTATCGGAATGAATCACGCCGTCCCTGCGGAAGATCAGCGGATACCCTCCCGTGATGTGCAGATCCGAAATTCTCTGCTTGATGGCCGCAAGAATCAAATCATTGAAGCGTTTGTCCATAAACATCCCGACCGTTTGGCCTCCATTCGGCTGCCGGGGGAGCGGCTCCCGCCCCCCGGACCCGTAACCGCTGAAACCATAGAAGAAAAGCCGGCCCCCGTCAAGCGGAAAAGCGGTCGAAAAACATACAGATATTCATCGCCCTTCACGGCAAAACGTCCTGATGAACGCGCTGTGCCGGGTCGCCTCACGTGCGCCGGAACGCAAGTTTTGTCTTGACATATGAAGGTGGCGGTTTTACAAATTCGTGAAGCACCCCGGAAAGGGAGAAAAGAGGAAAAAACAATGAAATGCAAAAGACTTTGGGTGATCGCGGCGGCGCTGGGAATGATGCTCGTTTTCCCGGCGCTCGAAAAACCGGCCTTCGCCCATGAAAAAATCGTTGATTTCATCCTCAAAGTGCATCCGGACGGGCCGGCTTCGGCCATTCCCGAAGACTTCCTGAGAACGGGCAGCGACGACGGCTACGGCTACGCGCATGAAGGCTATATCGACGGCTTTAAAATCATCTGCCGTTCCAAAGACGGCATCGTGAAATCCGTGCACGCGCAAAAGCAGTTCAACACGGGCGACCTCTTGGCCGAGCACACCTATTACAACATCCTGGGGAGCGTTCTGTCCAGGCTGATGAAAAAATACAACGGCACGCTCGTCAACGAGAAGGGGCGGGGGGAAAGCACCGACAAGGTGCCGTACGACTACGGGGAATACTGCTACTATACGGCGCTGAAAGGAGCGGGAAAGACGATCAAGACCAGGGACTACAAGCTGGGATTCTGGTATGACCTCGGCGTCTGGAAGCGGTGCGACAACTACAGCTACAACGGAGAAAATCCGGGGAACGTCATCATTGAATTCCGGCCGGGAAACTGACGCCGGATCCGGAAATCTCCGGCCTGCTTTCCAATGCTTTCAACTTGACACCCATGGTCAAATTCAGTATGTAGAAGCGTAATTACTTTAAAAATTTCTGAACACAAGGGATGAATTTCATGAAAAAATGGACGCTCTTTCTTGTGATGCTGTTTCTGGCGGCTTCGGTTTTTCCCGTTTACGCCCAGAAAAAAATCACCGCCAAAGGAATGGCGGCCAACCAGAGAAACATCGACATCGCCTGCAGCCGGGCTCTGGATGAAGCGCAGCGCAACGCCGTGGAGCAGGCGACGGGCGTGATGATTACCAGCACCACCAACGTGGAAAATTTCCAGGTGAAGATGGACCGCATTCTTTCGGAATCCAAGGGCTTCATCAACGCCTATAAAGTCCTGTCCGAAAAGAAAGCCGGAACGGACTGCGAAGTGGTCATCGAGGCGGATGTGAGCACGGGAAAGCTTCGCGACAGGATGATGGCCGTCAATCTGATCATGGCGCGCAAATCCAAGCCCCGGGTCATGCTGGTGTTCAAGGACGCCGTGGCGGAAGCCGTCATGGCCAAATATCTGCTCGGGCACAACTTCAAGCTGGTGGACGCGGATGTTTCCAGCAAAAACAGGGAGTATGACCGCCTGAAGGACGCTTCGGAGGCCAGAGACATCCGCGGGCTGGCGCAGCACTACGGCGCGGAGGTGATCATCGTCGGAACGGTGAGCGCGGACAGCAAGTCCTCCACCATTTACAACATCGAGATGAACAAGAACACGGTGGTGGTCACCGGCAAGGTGATCAACGGGGACACGGGGGAAATCATCACCACCGCCAGCGAAACCAAATCCGACAACAACATGAAGGGGGACTACAAAGCCTTAACGGAAGAAACCTCCTCCAAGCTGATTTCAAAGCTTGTGGATGACGTATTGGAAAACTGGTCGAAGGAACTGGCCAACACCGCCTCGGTCAAGCTGATCGTCACGGGACTGGACGAAGAAACGCTTGAAGATCTCAAGGCCGAACTGGGGGAAGAAATCAAGGGCCTCAAGGAAGTCAACGAGCGTTTCTACGCCGGAGGCAAAGCGGAATTTGACCTGGAAGTGGAAGGCAACGCGCAGGATCTGGCCCGCGATCTTCGGAAAATAACCGTCAACAAGCGTAAAATCAAAATCAAAAGCAGAACCCAAAACAGAGTTGAGGCGGTTCTATTGCCTTAAGGATCGATATTCGGAAACTTTTGAGTGGGGAGGATTGAATGAAAAGTAGAAAAACCTACATGGCGATTGCATCCGCGGTGGTCCTTTTGGTCCTGGCAGCCTGCGTGGGAACCAACGAAAGCCTCAAGCAGGGACAGGAGTTTGCCAAACAAAACCGCTGGGATGAAGCAATGATTTATTTTGAAAAGGCGGTAAGCGAAGAACCGGACAACTCTGAATTCAAAAGCGAACTGACCCGGGCAAAGCAGGAAGTAGCCAAGGCCAGACTGGCGAGGGCCAAACAGTCCCACGCGGCAGCCGGACAAAATTTCATGGCGCTGGAGCGGCTGTCCAAAGAAGCCGACGAAATCCTGAAACTCGACCCGAACGACCCGGAAGTCAGGTCTTTTTCCGCAACGGTCAACGGACAGGTCAACAACCTGAAGGGCAACCTGAAAAACCTGTATCAGCAGGCCCAGGCCGACATGCAGAAGGAAGACTGGCTGGCGGCCATCGACAAGCTGAAGCAGGTCAACGCCATCTTCCCGAATTATGAAGATACGGGCAACCGGCTCCGTCGCTCCCTGTCCGAGGGCACCAGGGCCATGTACCAGCAGGGCACCAAACTGGGAAAACAGGAAGACTGGAAGGGCGCCGCGGAAAGCTTCAAGGCGGTCATGGACGTCAATCCGAAATATCTGGATGCGGCCCAGCAGTATGCGAATGCCGTCAAAAACGACAATCCCGCCTACTTCGCGGCGGTAGCGGCAAAAGCCGAGGGCGCCGGGAAGATGGACCGGGCCATTGCCATGTATGAAAAAGCCCTGGAGTATCCGCAGGCCGACCCCAAACTGAACGACAGTCTGGCGGCGCTGAAAGCAAAATCGAGCCAGATTTACCTGAATGACTCCATCGAACTTTTCAAACAGGAACGGCTTTACGGCTCGTTTAAGAAGCTCGATCTGGCCGGCAAGTATGCACCGGCCCTGCGCAGCGAACCCGCTTACGCGGAACACGCAAACCGCCTTTGCGAAGCCCTGATGAAAAGGGCCAATAAATTTGCGGAAAAGGAACTGTGGGGCAACGCGCTGGTCTGGCTGCAGCTTGTCGACAGGATCAACCCGGAGTACGAAGGGTTGTTCCAGAAAATGAACGAAGTGAAGGATCCCATCTCGCGGCGCGTCCGGAAGTCGATCGCCGTTTTTGATTTCGGCTCCCCCAGCACGGACAAAGATGCCGGCAAAATAGCCGCCAACCGGCTCCTGGCCTATCTGCATCAGAACGCCAGCGTCGATCTGCGCATCATCGAGCGGGAAAATCTGCAATCCATTCTCCGGGAAATGCAGCTCAGCCAGACGGGGCTGGTGGATATCAAAACGGCGCAGAGCGTCGGCAAAATGCGCGGCATCGACACATTCATCATGGGAGACGTGCTGCAGTTTTCCGCAAAGTACACGGACGTTGCGACGACGAATCAGGTCAGAGTCCTGATCAATGAAGAGGACGTCCCCAATCCTGACTGGTCGGATTGGCGCATATTAAATCCCAAACCTTCGGCGGAGGATCTTAAAAACGCTCCCGCCCGGACCATTAAAAAACCGAACTACCAGTTCCTGCCCAATAAGCAGGGCACCGCCAGAATCAACGCCATGCTGGAAATATCCTTCAAGCTGGTGGATACCCAATCGGGCGAAGTCAACGCCAACACGATCAACGGAAAACTGGTGAAAGAAGACAAATACCAGGAAGGCTTGAATATCGCCGGCATTAAGGCTGATCCTCTGGAGCTGCCGACGGAAGGCGAAGTGCTGGATCAATTGGCCAAAGAGAAAATTGCGGAAATGGGACGCGATGTGCTGAAACACTTTCAAAGCCTGGAAGTGGAATATTTCAACAAGGGGCAGGACCTGCAGAAACGCCGCAATTACGAGGCGGCCACGGAACGGTACACGGATGCCATTTTCGATGAAAAATTGAAAACCATCTCCACGCCGATTTCACAGAAATCGGCGGAGCTGATTGAGCTGATCAACGAATTCAATTAATACGGAGACCGATCTTGCTGAAGAAAATTCTTGCCGGCGCTGCTGTATTGCTGCTGTTGCTCCTTGCGGAAACGGGAATTCTCCACGCACAGGAATTAAAGCTGTCCGTCTTCAATTTCGGAACAGCCAACATTGAAGCGTCGGGCCTGGGAACCAGCGTCACCAACGCGCTGATCAGCAACATGAGCAGAAATCCCTCCATTTCCATTCTTGACCGCAAGGATCTGGAAACATTTCTGAACATGAACGACCTTCAGCAGAATGATCAACTGGACAACGTCGTCAACATCGGCTCGAGGCTGGGCCTCGATTTTATCGTCGTCGGCTCCGTCGCCAAGCGCGGATCCGCCATCACCGTCAAATGCGGGCTGATCCAGATCGATAAAAGAAAAGAAGTTTACAGCACCCACGTTCAGGCGCAGGGCGAATCGGCCCTGTCCGCGGAGATCGCAAAGCTCGCCTCCCTGATCACCTCGGTGCTGACCAAGAGCGGCGCGGGACCCGAAAGCGAATCCGCGCAAGGCGGAGGAGGACCGGGCGCCGCCGCCCCCGTCAATTTCAGGGGCGTCCCGGGCAACAAAAAAATCATCCTGCGCTGGCAGGTCGTCCCGGGGTTCGCGGCCGCCGGATATGAAGTGTACCGCGCCCAGAATGCGAACGGCCCGTTTGCCATGCTGGGCCAGACGGATAAAACGGAATTCGCCGATCAAAACGTGGACAACGACATTTCCTATTTTTACAAGGTCCGGGCCTACGACCGGCTGAGCCGGCTTAGCGGCTACACGCCCGTCGTTTCCGCCCGCACGGATTTCGCGCCCAATCCGCCGATTATTCTGAAAACGGAAGGCCGGGCCAAGAGCATGCTGATTGTCTGGGCGCCCAATCCCTCCAAATCACCGGATCCCTCGCCGCTTGTCGGGTATAAAATTTACCGCTCCGCCGAAAACGAAGAGGGATCTTACCAGGAAGTGAACAAACTGCTGCTTGGCGATTGCGCCGACAGCGGCGACGGGAAGGTCTATTACCGCGCGACGGGACTGCCCGACGGGCAGACGTTTTACTACCGCCTGGCCGCTTACAACGCCAAGGGCATTGAAAGCGAATTAAGCCACCCCGTCAGGGGAACGACGCTTCCGGCGGTGACGTCCCTCAAGGCCGCCGGCCAGATGATCCGTGAAGTCCGGCTGACCTGGACGGGCATTTCGTCGCCTTTCACCGCCGCCTATAATATTTACCGCTCCGCCAAAAGCGACGGCGGCTTTTTGAAAATCAAAAGAATCAGCGCTTCCGAGGCCGGCCCCCGGTATGAGTATTCCGACACGGAAGGCCTGGCCGACAACACCCCCTATTATTACACGATCACGGCGGAAGATGATTTGAAAACGGAAACAAGCCCGTCGGCGGCCGTCGCCGCGTCCACCCGGGACATTCCGCCCCGGCCGGAAAACTTCGCCGCCCGAAGCGGTCTGGTCAAGAAAGTCGAGCTGACCTGGCAGGCGTCGCCGCAGCCGGAAGTGGAAGGCTACTATATATTCGGGTCGGTCCAGAAAGCCGGGAACTATGAGCTCCTCAAAAAGATCCCGGGGCGGGAAAACAGCCGCTACGTGGACGAGTCCCGCGGTTTCAACGCACTGGAAGACGGGACCGTCTATTATTACATGATGACCGCCTACAACAAGGTGGACGCGCAAAGCAAGCAGGCTCAGGCCGGCGCCACGACCAAGCCCCGGCCGAAAAAACCGGCCGGATTGAAAGGCACTTCCCTGCGCGTCAAGGAAGCGCCCCTGGCCTGGCAGGCCAATCCGGAAAAAGACATTCGGGTTTACCTGATTCAGCGGGCCGCGGGAGACGGCGACAGCTTCTCCGGCATCGCCGAGGCCGGCGCGACCCTGTTTACGGATACCAATCTGAAGGACGGCGAAACCTACCGCTACCGGATCCAGGCCAAAGACGCCGACAACCTGCTTTCGGACTTTTCCGACGTCGTTGCCGTGACCACCAAACCCCGGCCGCGGCCGCCCGAGAACGTGCAGGGGAAATTCGAATCCGGAAAAGCTCTCCTGTCCTGGACGCCCAACAAGGAAGCGGACATTTCCCATTACGTCGTTTACGAAAAGAAGTTCATCGGGGCGGAAAAAGTTGCAGAAGCGAAAACCGCTTCCTATTCGGACGGTTCCCTGGCCCCGGGAAAAAGCAGGAATTACGTCGTCACCGCCGTTGATAAAAGCGGCCTGGAAAGCGACGCGAGCGCGGAATGGTCCGTTTCAGCCAAGTAACGGGGGCCGCTTCGCGCCGCAATCAGATGTCTCGCAGCCCGCAACACCCTTCGGCCGGGGCTGTTTTCCGCTCCGGCCGCCGGAAAACATCAAAGGAGGAATCAGCATGTCGGATTTACTGGCCTATTTAAGCCCGTCCTGGCGCGATGAGGCGCTTCAAAGACTTCAGTCGGAACTGCCCCCGGAAAAAATGAACAACGTCACCACCTCCATGTCCAACATTTATAAAAACTGCCCCGGCGGCGATGAGCAGTTCCTTTTTGTGGAATGCAGGGACGGGAAAGTCACCCGCGTAGAAACGGGCTCGGGCGAACCGCCGCAGGCGGAGTTCCGGATCATCGGGGATTACGAGACTTTTGCGAAAATTTCCCGCGCGGAGCTGGGCTCGCAAAAGGCGCTCATGACCGGCAAGCTCAAGCTCAAGGGCAACCTGGCCCGCGCGCTCAAGCTGGCCGCCGTCGCCGACCGCCTCAACAAGGTGCTCGCGAAGATTCCAACACAGTATTAGAAGGGAGATCGCATCATGACCAGAATACTGGACCCTACCGATAAATATTACATCGACAACCCCGGCCGGGTCAAAGCGATCCAGGCCGAAATGGCGCGGCGCGGCATCGACGTTTATCTCGGCTCGCGCATCCGCACCATGAGCTTTGTGCTGGATACGTTTTGCCCCTGGCGCAGCTATGTGATCATTCCGCCCGAAGGCCAGCCCGCCTTCTTTACGTTTGTCGTCGACGCCCTGCGCATTGCCGACGAAACCTGGATCGATTCCGACCACGTCCGCGCCTACGGCCCGATGGGCGGCATGGACCAGGTGTCGGCAATCACGGACTTCATCAAAGAAGAGCTCGGCATCCGGAAGGGGCGCCTGGGCTTTGAAGACGGCATTTCCACCTACACGGCCGAGGGAAATCTCTCGCACTGGGAGTACACGCATTTTAAAGACGCGCTTCCCGATTTTGAATGGATCAACTCGCACGACATCGTGGATGGCCTGTCGCTCATTAAGGACAAGGGCACGATCGAGCGCTTCCGCACCGCGTCGCTGATCGTCGATGAAGGCCACAAGGCGGCCCGCGCCGCGCTTATAAACGGCGGGTTCAAGGGCATGACGGAAACCGTGATCGCCGGCATCGCCGCGCTGGCGATGCGCAAGGCGGGCAGCGTTTCCGAATGGAACTTTGCGGGGCTCAATGAAATTTCCAGCGGTTTCCGCACGGGACTGGGCGCCTGCACGCCGCCCACGACCAAGGAAATCGGCGCGGGCGAGCCCCTGATGCTGGATTTTCACGCCATGTTCAAACTGGCGCTGGGCGATCATTCGCACAACTACCTCATCGGGCCGGCGACCAAACGACAGCGGTGGCATGCGGACAATTTTGTCGCCATCATTCAAAAAGTGATCGACAACTACCGGGCCGGAACGACGCCCGGCACGCTGGCCGCCATCATGATGGACTTTGCCGAGTCGCGCGGCTGCGGCGATTTCATCCAGCCCGCCTGCGAGCACGGCATCGGGCTTTTCGGCGACGAGTGGCGCATCGGCGCCGTCGTCAATCCCGATCTTCCCTACTGGACGGATCAGGACCACGTCTATCAGGAGAACGAAATGGTCGTCTGCGCGATGCAGTACGCCGCGCCGGAGGAAAACATCGGCTTCCGCTACGAAAACGACATCGTCATCACGAAAGACGGCTGCGAGGTTCTGTCCAAATATCCGCTGGGGATCGAGGAGATCTCGTAGCGCGGGAAAGACGCGGACATCATGAAGGGCAACCGTCTTCCCTGGCCGATCGATCTGGCGGGATTTTACTGGCGGCGGAAAATCCGCGGGCAGTCCGTCCCGCTGCTGGCGAGCTTCAAGGTGACGCACCGCTGCAATCTGTCCTGCCGCGCCTGCCCCTTTCATCTGCATGCGGATCAAAGCCACATGCCGCGGGACACGGCCGTCCACGCCCTGGAGGCCCTGCGCCGCCTCGGAACGCGCATCGTCGTTTTTGAAGGCGGGGAACCGCTGCTCTGGCGCGACGGCGGATACCGTCTGCACGATCTGGTAGCCTATGCCCGCCGGCGATTTTTGCGCGTGGCGGTGACCACCAACGGCACGCTGCCGCTGGACGTTCCCGCCGACACGCTCTGGGTAAGCCTCGACGGATGGAAGGAAACGCATGACGAGCTGCGCAGCGGATCCTTTGACGCCGTTTATTCCCGCCTGAAGGAAACCGGGCATCCCCGTGTTTTTGTCCACTGCACGATCAACCGCATCAACTGGAGAGACCTGGAACGGATGGCCGCACAGGTCCGAAGCCTCCCCGCGGTGAGGGGAATGACCTTTCAGTTTTTTTATCCGTACGGCCTGGGCGAAGACGACCTTGCCCTGGCGCCGGATGAGCGCCGGGCCGCCGTCGAGACGCTGCTGGATCTGAAAAAACGAGGCTTCCCCATCTTAAACTCCGCGGGAAGTCTTGCCGCCATGACGCAAAAACGCCGGAGCTGCCGGGATGACATCCTGATCAACGTCGATCCGGACGGCACCATCACCCGGGGCTGCTACGTCAAAAACCGGGGAACCGTAAACTGCGACGACTGCGGCTTCACACCGGTTCAGGAAGCCTCCGGCGCGCTGGACCTGCTTCCCGGTTCGCTGTGGGCGGGATGGAATTTGTTTTTGAAGTGACCGGCGGGAAGGCGTGAAAGCGAAGCACCCTTAAGTATTTAACTTAAAGATTCCATAAAACCTGCGGAGGCTTTGGAACTGCCGAACCGGTTTGGAGGATTTCCCGAACCTTTCCTGTCCGGTTCGGACCGAGAGGCGGCGCGCTGGCGCAACCAGTATTACGCGGATTTGATCCGCGAAGACATTCTGGAGTTCGGACGCCTGCAGGAAGTGCGCACGATGCGGCGGCCATTCAGCTTGTCGCCGATCTCCGGCGCGAAAAGCAGATCGACCGCGTGGCGGTGATGAGCGCCGGCAAATGGCTCGCGCAGTTATCCGCGTAGTGAAAAATCCGGGGATGACATCTGCAACGGTGAGGAAGCCGGAGCGTGGGGAAAAGGTGATCAATCCTCTATTTTTTTCTTGACCTGCAGGGCCACTTTGCCTACATTGCCTTTCACAAAGGCGGAATTTCAGGAACCGGTGAAGCAAATTCGCGCCAGGATAAATGACCGGGACGATTCCTTGGAAGACAATGGCGGAGGACTAACGGTTTGGTTTGAAGATAAAATGTAAGCACATAATCCACCCATCAGACGATGGCACTTCATTTCAATTCCCGGCAGGAAAAAGCGCAATAGGCTGAATTTGCATGCAAAATCCATCAAGAAAGTCCCCCAAATTTTTATTTTCAGACTGGAAACTCCGATTCCAAAACTGGGCCGTGATCGCCCTGCTGTTTTTCGTTGTCGCGCTCACCGCCTCGATCCTGGCGATCGTCATCAACCATTTCAACACGATGGCACAGGAGGATGCCAAGGAGCGCTTTCGGCTCATCACTCAGGCCGGCACCGAGCGGCTTCGATCCCTCATCGAGGGGACAGGCCGCCAGCTTGTGGTGTTCGCCGGCTACAAGCAGGAGAGGTTCCTGCGGGACGGTCGTCTGAACGATCAGGACATGTGGCTGCCCTTCTTGTCGCAGTTGTTGACGCAGAAGAGCCTTTACGGCGTTTATTTCGGCCTCGAAAACGACGATTACTTCCAGGTCGTGCATACCGACAACCCGCGCCGGAACGCGAACCTTGAAGCGCCTCAACATACCGCCTTCGCCTCAAGGACAATCACCCGGACGAGCGGGGAAGAGCGCGAGGAGTTCTGGCAATTCAGATCGGCCGACTGGCAGCTGATCGGCGCCAAAAAGGCATCGACCCGGTATTTCCCGAGGGCGAGGCCCTGGTACTCGGGGGGGAAACAGGCGATCTCCTTTGCGATTACGTCTCCGTATATTTTTTCATCTTCAAAGGAGCCGGGGATTACGATATCCTGCCCCCTGCCCGGAGGGATCGGAGTGATCGGAGCGGACCTCAGCCTGGAATCGCTCACAGATTTCCTGAAAGAAATTCCCCTGACGCCCAACGGCGCCATCGTGGTGCTCGACCAAGATCACCGGATTCTGGCTCACCACAGCAGCAAGCCGATCGGCAAACTGAAGGATATGCCCGTTCTGACGCCGGTTTCCAAAACCGGCATTCCCCACCTCGCCGCTCTGGAAACTTTCAAAGTCGGAACCGACCACCGGACACACGCACGAATCATGGACGTGGAAGAAGAGACGTTCGTGTTTGACGTAGAACTGTACAATGCCGCGCCGGGATCCACATTTTACATCTGCGCCTTCGCCCCGATGCGAGACTTTTCCGGTCCGATCATCTCGGCACGAAACCAGGTCATCGGGGCGGCGCTCCTTTTTCTGCTTCTGGTGATTCCGTTTGCCGTCGTCGGCGCCCGCCATGTCGGTCAGGCCCTGTCCTCGCTTGCGGGCGACGCGGAGCGGATCAAGAATCTGGATTTTTCCGGAGAAACCAAGAATATCTCTTCCGTCCTGTACGAGGTGGACACGCTCGGACAGGCCCAAAGAATCATGAAGAGCACGCTGCGCGAGCGCACCCAGGCCCTCACGGTGGCGGAACAGAAACTGGCCCGCCTGGTGGAAAACGGCATCCTGATGTCGCGGGAGCAGGACCGGCAGGCCCTGCTGAAGCACATCCTGTTGGGCGGCAGGGAGTTGTGCCACTGCGACGCAGGGACGATCTTTCTGAAATCCAACCGGGAGACGCTTACGTTCGCGCTGCGGACCAGGAACGACGCCCTGCCCGCCGACGAAATTCCATTTTGCGACCCGTCCACGGGATCATTGAACGAACAATACGTATCGATCTATTCGGCGTCGCACAACGAAACCGTCGTCATCGACGACATCCATGCTGAAAAACGCTTTAATGTGAACGGCGCCCTTCGCTACGTAGAGGAAACCGGTTACCGGGTCACTTCCATGCTGACCGTCCCCATGTCACCCCGCGAGGGGGAAGTGATCGGAGTGCTGCAGTTCATGAACGCACTGGACCCGGAAACGGGAGAGGTCATCCCCTTTCCCGGCGAACTGGTTGGATTGGTCGAGGCGCTGGCCTCGCAATCCGCGGTGGCGCTGGAAAACCACAACCTGCTGCAGGCGCAACGGACCCTGACGGATTCCCTGATCCGTCTTCTGGCCGGCGCCATCGACATCAAGAGTCCCTATACCGGAGGACACTGCTCGCGGGTGCCGGAACTGGCGGTAATGCTGGCGGAGGAGGCCTCGGGCGTGACGGAGGGGCCGCTCAAGAATTTCGGCTTCCGGTCGGCGGACGAGTGGCGGGAGTTCCGGATCGGCGCGTGGCTTCACGACTGGGGCAAGGTCACGACACCCGAGTATGTGGTGGACAAAGCCACCAAACTGGAGACGATTTACAACCGCATACACGAGGTGCGAACGCGCTTCGAGGTGCTGCTCCGGGACGCCGAGATCGACTCCCTCAAAGCCGTTCAGCGCGGCGTCGATCCGGAAGCCGCCGCGAGGGAATACCGCGAAAAGCGGGCGCGGTTGATCGATGATTTCGCCTTCGTGGCCGAGTGCAACATCGGCGGCGAATCCATGGACCCGGAGCGGATCGCGCGGATCAAGCAAATCGCCGGCCTCACGTGGCTGCGTCATTTCGATGACCGCCTCGGCCTGTCCCACGCGGAGCTGAAGCGTCGTGAAGGCCTTCCGGTTTCCGCACCGCCGGCGGTGGAAAAGCTGCTCTCCGACAAGCACTGGCACATCATCCCCAGAATCGACAAAAGGTCCATCGATCCCCGGCATGGGTTCAAAATGGAGGTTCCCGAACACCTCTATCACTTCGGAGAAATCCTCAACCTGTGCGTGGAGCAAGGAACGCTGACCGCCGAGGAGCGCTTCAAGATCAACGAACACATCATTCAGACCATCGTCATGCTGGACGAACTGCCGTTCCCCCGGGAACTGCGCAGGGTTCCCGAGTACGCGGGCACCCACCACGAAACACTGACGGGCTCCGGTTATCCGCGACGGCTGACGGAGAAAGACCTGTCCATACCGGCCCGCATCATGGCCATCGCCGACATCTTCGAGGCCCTGACCGCTTCCGACCGGCCCTATAAAAAGGTCAAAACTCTGTCCGAATCCGTGCAAATCCTGTCCTTCTTCAAGAAAGACCGGCACATCGATCCGGATTTGTTCGACCTGTTCCTGCGTTCCGGCGTCTATCTGCGCTACGCCAGACGTTTCCTCAAACCGGAACAGATCGACGAGGTTGACATCTCTCAGTATCTATAGAGGGGTCAAATCTTTATTCTTGACATTTCGATGCTGAAAAAACCGGCATGCCGTTGCTTTTTATTTCGCAACGGTGAAAAATCGATAATTCAAGACCTGACCCTATGACGACTATGACGATACGTCCCAGATAAAGATCACGCCGCTGGTCGGAAAGACCCATTCTTCAGGCGCAATCCTGATATGGATGGACTGGTCGCGGCTGGCCCGAATGTCCGCGCGCGGATGGCGGCCGGCAAAAAAGG